>CANIHR010000120.1 GCA_947467185.1 Bryobacterales bacterium | reverse complement strand
GCATCCCCTTTGGGGTCTTGATAAATTTCTTTGCTTTACGCCGCATAACAGAAGCCCTGAGTTTCGTAACGCTCCAGTTGCGGAGTCAGAATGAGACCTTCCACGCCAAGTCGGTGGAGAAGGTTGAGGCCCGGTTCGGGGCCGAGCACGAAGATGGCGGTGGCGAGAGCGTCGGCCAGCATCGCACTGTCTGCGATGACGGTGGCGCTGGCAACGGCGTTCGCAGGCGAGCCGCGGCGGGGATCGAGGATATGTTCGCCGCGCTCGTAATCACCGGAAGTACAGACAGCCTTATTCGAGAGGTGGATTGTCTGCGCGAGTTCACCGTCGCGGCGCGGGTGGCGGATGCCGACCGACCAGAGGTTGCCCTCCGCGTTGCGGCCGCCGAGATAGAGATCGCCACCGGCGTCAATGGCGTAATCGCGGAAGGGCCGCAGTTCTCGGGCGGCGGTATCGACAGCCAGGCCTTTGACGACAGCGCTGAGGTCGAGGGTTAAGGGGCGGGAGATCGTCACGGTGTGCTGGTCTGCGTCGAGGTGGATATCGCGCCAGGTGGCGTCGGGTGTGGCGTTGGATGCGATGGTTTGGGTGGTGCGGTAATTGCGATTGAAGCCGCGCGATTCCATGGCGTGCCCCACAGTGGGGTCGAAGGCTCCACCCGTTTCTTCTGCAACGCTCACAGCGAAACGCAGGGCCTCGAAGAGAATAGGACTCGCCGACACGGGCTGACCAGAGTTTGCGGTGAGCTGCATTAGTTCGCTGGTGGGGTGGAAGCGGGTGCAGCGGGTTTCGATTTCGCGGAACCAGTCGAAGCAGCGGTCGATGGCAATGTCGGCTGCGGGAGAATCCTCAACCACCTGAATGGTCACAATGGTGCCCATGAGTGGCTCGCTGCGGACCGGCACTGGCTGGGTCACTTCGCTTTGCTGAGGGCATCCACCACGCCGTAATAGAACGCGTTGGTGCTCTGGGTCGCACCCGAGACGTAATCCGTTTCCGGACTCTGGCGCTGGGCTACCTGGGGAATGATTTTGTCGATGACATCGCAGGAGTAGCGCGTGTAGCACTGGGCGATACTGGCAGCTTTAATTCGGCCGTCCTCGATGATGACCTGCGCCTGGATGTCGCCGTGGCGGGAGGTGCCCCAGCCGGTGTAGGTGCCGTCCTTCCACCTGGGCGCGGGGGGCGGCGCGGGAGCCGCGGCAGGCTGGGGCGGGGGAGGCGGCGGTGGCGGTGGCGCGACCGCAACTACGGGTTCTGGTTTGGTTTCAGTGACCGGGGGCGCGGCGAGGGGCGCTGGTGTTGCGACGGCAGTTTCCGCGGTCTGCGCGGGGGAGGTCGTTTTGGGCGCTTCGGCGATCGCTGGTGCCGAAGTCGGAAGGGGAGTCGCTACTCGATCCGGCAGCGTGGTCGCAGAAGGTAGCGCAGCCGAAACCGGTTCCATGCGGGCCACTTCGTGCGCAGGGGCGGGACCACGTCCGGCTCCACGCCCTTCGCCGGCGGGACGTCGTTCGTCAGACTGAGCGTCCAGCTGTTTCGCGGCGGCGTCCGTACGAGTGTAACCGGCCGCATAAACGGCCAGAACGGCCGCAGAACTCATGGCGACGAGGCTGTTGGTGACCTTCTTGTTAGGATTCCGCTCGGACACTGTCATCAATGTTATCCAGGAGGTGGACGGAAAAGTACCTTAGTTACAAGTTTTTACCTGGCATGGCAGTCGGGGCGGGAGAGCGAAGACTCGGCCGGGATCGAATAACTGTGTTCAGCTCGCCGGGTCACCAACCGACGATTTCTCGCCTCCCTTGAGCCAATAAAGCAGGGGACAACGGCAAAAACCCTGCACCACTCTTCCCGGCCAAGTTCGCCCTTATCGCCAACTCAAGCCTGACGCCGTTCTCCTTCGGCCCGAAATCCGCGGACGTGACGACTCCGGCCGCTTGACAGGCTCAGTCGTGCACGCGCAGGGCCAATTCAGCGCTGGTCATTTCGGCCGGGAATTGGCCAGCGGCTTCGCATTTTTTCTCTGCGACTGCCTGTCGTCAGATGACAGTCAATGGTCGGACGGAACCAGTGCTGGCCACCTGCTATGTGCTCTATCTGCCTTTGCGAATCAATGGGGATGCATCAATGGAATGCAGGTCAAATAGATGGCCGAATGATTGCACTCCTGGTCCCAGGGATCATCGCGAACAGACAGCGAGTCCGGAAATTCAAGAAAAGGACAACTACTATGGCACCGGCTTTATCAATACATGAACCAAGAGTACTCGCCGCAGACACGATTGTTGGCGACAAGGTGGTAAGCACCAAAAACGAAGATCTCGGAACGATTCGGCATCTGATGATCGACCTGGAGAAGGGGCGAATCGCTTATGCGGTACTCTCATTCGGAGGGTTTCTGGGTATGGGTGACAAGTTGTTCGCCATCCCGTGGAGCGCCTTCGGACTCGACGCGCCGGCGCACACGTTCATTCTGAACATCGACCAGGAAAAGCTGCAGAACGCCCCGGGTTTCGACCAGGACAACTGGCCGAATATGGCTGACCAGGCGTGGGGTAACAGCGTGGCCGATTATTACGGGACGGCCTCGTATCTGGGGTAGTTAGTAACGGCGGGGACGTTCGCGCGGAACATCCCGCGACCGTCCCCCGCTTACCTGAACAACCTGTGGCCCCCAACCTGCTGAATTCCTGTCATGCAATGGACGCCAGGCGGGACCAGCAACGATATTGAAGACCGCCGTGACGAGAGCGGGGGCAGTAGCCTGGGTGGCGGAGGAGGTGGTATGCGCCTCGGCATCGGCGGAACCATCGTCGTTGGACTTCTGAGTCTCTTCTTTCATCAAAACCTCTTTGACTTGTTTTCGGGAGCTTCCGGGACCTCCGAGCCTGTGGCTGGGCACCCGGATCCGGAACGTACTCTCGCCGAACGCCCCCAGGTCGACTTCATTTCGTTCGTGCTGGATGACGCCCAAAACACCTGGGACCAGATCCTCCCCGGGCAAGCCAACACGCCCTACCGGCATGCCCGTATGGTGCTCTATCGCGAAGCCTACCCTTCGGGCTGCGGCACTGCGCAATCCGCGATCGGTCCGTTTTACTGCCCTGGCGACGAAAAAGTGTATCTGGATTTGGGCTTTCTGGATGAACTGAAATCACGTCTCGGCGCGCCGGGAGAGTTCGCTCAGGCCTACGTGATCGCTCATGAACTTGGGCATCATGTCCAAAAAATTCTGGGCATCGAGCCGAAAATGCGGCGTCTCCAGCAAGCTAATCCAGGGGAACGCAACGCACTCTCGGTGCGACTGGAACTTCAGGCGGATTGCTTTGCCGGCATTTGGGCGCATTCGACCCAGCAGCGCCAGGTCTCAGGTCAACAGGATGTTGGCGCAGCCATAAATGCGGCGGCTGCAGTGGGGGATGACCGACTGCAACGAGCAGGCCGCGGCTATGTCAATCCGGAGAGCTTTACCCATGGGACGTCGGCCCAAAGAGTCGAGTGGTTTAAGAAGGGTTACCAATCCGGTGAGGTTGCCGGCTGTCAGACGTTTTAGTCAGGTGCCGCAGCGCTTTGCATATTATGTCTGCAGTTCTATGATGCGCAGATCTATTCCCTCCACAGCCCCGGCCCAGGGGCGACGTAACTTTCTGAAAGGCCTCGCCGCGACCGGCGCAGCCATGCTGGCGCCACCCCCTTCCGATGCCTTCGCCCTGCAGGAAGACAAGATCAAGGTCGTGCGCTATTTTTCGACGCCCGGTGACGCGAATGGGAGACAGGGCCAGCCGATGGTTAACCAGTCGTCAAATGTCGTCATGATCGAGACCGAGCGGGGCCTGATCGGCATCGGGGAGGGGGGCGAACCGCGCACGATGGAAGAGTGCGCCAGTATGCTGATCGGTCTTGACCCGTTCCGAATCGATACTCACTGGCAACGAATGATGCGGGGATACTTCTATCCGGCGGGCCGGGAGAAACTGCATTCACTGGGCGCTCTGGACCTGGCGCTCTGGGACCTGAAGGGCAAGGCGCTCGATGTCCCGGTCTGGCAACTTCTGGGCGGGAAATCGCGTGAGCATATCGAGCTGTATACTACGGCGTTCCCCAATCCGGGCGGCGGCACGCTGACAGACGCGGCGAAAGCCTGTATGGATGCCGGCTTCCGCACTTATCGCTATGCGACGGACAATCCACGGCAGAGATTAGTGGACCGCTTCAAGCTGGTTCGCAAAATGTACGATGACTGCGTGTTGCTCCACAAAGGCGCGGGCGACGGCGGGTGGGCGATCGACTTCCATACGGAGCTGGATCTTCCGGACGCGATAAATCTGGCCACTCTGCTGGAGCCGCTGCACCCCTACTTCTGCGAAGATCTGATCCGCAGCGAGAACGTCCTTTCGTATGAGACGGTCCGGCAGCGAACAAAGGTGCCGATCGCAGTGGGCGAGCAGTTCGGGTACAAGTGGGACATCAATCAACTGCTGGAGAAGCAACTGATCGACTATGCCCGCGTGACGCTGCCGAATGTGGGCGGAATCTCCGAGTTCATGAAGATTGTGGCGCTGGCCGAGACGCACTATGTGGGCATGATTCCGCATTTTACGGGGCCCATTGCAGAGGCTGCGCTGGTGCACTGCCTTACGTCGACATCCGTGACAGCGCTCATGGAGATGCTCGGCAACGGAACGCGAACGTGGCCCTACCTGCCGAAGGTTTACGATTTCAAAGACGGTAAGCTGTGGCCAAACGACCGTCCAGGTCTGGGCGTTCAGGTGGATGTGAGCAAGCTGACGAAGATTGGCGAGTACAGCACGTATCGGGCGGGGATGTTGCTGAATGTGCGCCCGGACGGATCGTTCACCAACTGGTAGCTATGCGGACCGCGTGAACAGGCAGGCCAGGAGAGTTCGGGTCAGGGCAATCTACTGGGGAAGGCGAACGATTGCCCGGTGATTCGCCGCAGCGAGAAGAAGGAAGCCGCAAACCAGATGGATCGGAATAGTTGAACCCGGGCGACG
Organism: Bryobacterales bacterium; assembly: GCA_947467185.1. Lineage (GTDB taxonomy): Bacteria > Acidobacteriota > Terriglobia > Bryobacterales > Bryobacteraceae > BOG-234. The sequence goes on along the minus strand of CANIHR010000120.1, from coordinate 10,567 downwards.
CAGCGAATGCCGGCCCGGGTCAATATTTGCGCCATCCACCTGTCGCAGGCGAAGTTGCCGAAGCTCGGCTGAAGTGAAGCAGGATGCACCGGACTGGAAGAACTCAATGCTGGCTCCTCGTCCCGTCGCGGCTCCCTCGGTAAGGTGCCCTGCCGGCCGCATTTCTTCCTCCCCGGCAGCAACTGCTGAGGTCTGCCGCATGGAGGTGAACAGCTCCCGGTCTGGTGCCGTTTGCCAATACGGCAGGGGAAACGGAAGAGGTGAATAAATCGGAAAAATCGATATATCGTGCTCAATTTATCTAGCAACTGGAACTGTTGCTCTTCCATCTGTTTAGGTGTGACGCAGATAGCGCCAGCATAAGGAATAAGGAGAGAAATCAAATGAAAAACACACTCGCGACGATGGCGGCATGCCTCGTTCTTACATCAACCTCCGCCATGGCGGACACTCAGGCATTTCGGGGCATCATAGGGGTTGCAGCCAACATTGAGCGCGACGCGGCCGCAATCAGCCTGGACCTGAAGAAAAAGAACTTCGACACTGCGAAAGTGAAGGCCGACAGCGAGGCGCTCGGCAAAGACATTGCCGCGCTGAGCGCCGACGTGGACGCACTGGACAAGACGATTGCCGATCTGGGGCCACAGCAGAAGAAAAACTGGGAGCTGGTGAAACTGAAAGTCCAGTTGCTGACAATATTCCACGGCCACAAGTCGGAATTGCTCAACGCCGATCCGACGAAGAACCGGTCATTGATTCGGGCGCATGCTGACGGCCTTGCGCAACGAGCTCGGATGCTCCAGGAAACGGCCAACAAACTGGATCGCTAACCCAAAGTCAAATGTAGCCCGGCAACGAAAAGGTTGCCGGGCTGGAAGTGGCGCAGCCCTCGGGTGCCTAGGTCGTCCGTATCGCCCCGAGGGTCCCCACAAAGGGAGGCAGAGGGAAGCCGCAAGCCGGATGGGTGCCATTTTTGCCTCGTTGGCTTCCAGCGTGGCTTCCACAAAAGAAAAACGGACCGCTGGGGTCCGTCTGATGTAACGCTCAACCTGTCGAAACTAAATACTGAAAAAGTGGTGCGCCCGGCATGATTCGAACATGCGACCTTCTGGTTCGTAGCCAGACGCTCTATCCAGCTGAGCTACGGGCGCGCAACAAGACCAGTATAACGCACGGGGTGCGGTGGTGTCCTGCTGAGATTACAGATTGTGCTGATTTGAAACAAAACCCTTTAAATTCAAGGTTTCTTCGTTGTCACTGTCAAGTTTCTCCGCGTTTCACCCGATAAGTCCACTGTGTGATGAACCACTGAACCCGGGAGGGCCAGATGTGGAATGAAACGCCGATCAACATCCTGAAAGCAGTTGGTGCCGTGCTGTTTACTTGTGTCGCTGCCGCACCGCTGCTCGTCGTCTGCCTGTTTGGGGGAAATTGAGGGCGCAGTCCCTCTCTTCCGTAGCGCGCGGGTCACTACCCGGCGCTAAGCGGTTCCGACGAGTGCCGGCAGCTAGAGGCTGACGTGCGGCTGAGAGTGCTGGTGCGTCAGGGTGCCCACGTGTGACGCGGCTGCCCGGGTCGGAGCATACACGAAACGACGTTCGCGCAGACCGAACTTGTGCATCAGACGGCCAACATGATCCTGGTCATAACGGATGCCCAGAACTTTGTTGATGGCGTCTGCCAGTTTGGCAGTGGTCCAGCGGTCAGAGTTGAAGCCGTGGGCGCAGGCACCGTCGTGGTACATACGACGGATTGAATCCACCTGATCGGCAGTCAGACGGCTGGGGCGACCGGTTGCCCGTCGCTTTTTCATGCCATCCACGCCTTTCACCACGATGGAACGATACCAGCGTGATGCAGTGGTGCGGCTCACGCCATAACGGCGTGCCACCTGTGATTGAGTCGAGCCGTTCAGCAGGTCACGAGCAGCTGCCAGACGGCGATTTTCCATATCGTCGCGATTCAGAGAGTGCGGGGCAAGCATCTACTAAGTCGCGCGGAATTTATACCAGAGCATCCCCAGAATACACTACAGACAGAGAGTATGTAAATTGCATCCAACAAATTTGCCCGGTTATGTTTCAGCCATCTCGGTCCGGAACGTGACCCGGTCGTATGACGGCGGTGTGGAGGCTCTGCGCGGGGTCTCGATTGAGATCGCCGGAGGGTGTGTCACGGCACTCCTCGGTCGCAGCGGCTGCGGCAAAACAACCCTCCTGAATCTCTGTGGCGCAATGGATTTCCCCTCGAAGGGCGAAGTCTTGATTGCCGGTCAGGCGACGACATCTTTAGACGATACGAAGCTGACAGCCCTGCGCCGGGGGACGATTGGGTTCGTTTTTCAATCGTTCCAACTGTTGCCGTCGCTCACGGCGCTGGAAAACGTCGAATTGCCCCTGCTTCTGGCCGGTACGAAGGGCAGTGAGGCCCGGGCGCGGGAGATTTTGAGCTGGGTCGGGTTGGCGGAGAAGGAAGAATCGCTGCCATTTCAGCTTTCGGGTGGCCAGATGCAGCGTGTGGCGGTGGCGCGGGCCCTGGTCCACGAGCCGAAACTGCTGATTGCCGATGAGCCGACGGGAAATCTGGACACCGTGAGTGGGGACCAGGTGCTGGCGCTGCTGCGGCGGGCAGCGGATGAGTTCGGCGCGGCGGTGGTGATGGCGACGCACAGCGCGGAAGCGGCGGCGATGGCCGACATCCGGGTTCGCATGCGTGATGGTTTGATCCAGGGCGTAGAGCAGGGTCGCCAACAGTGAAGCTGTTTCGCCGCATCGTGTTGCGGCCCCTCAAAGCGGACCCGATACGCACGCTCATCAGCATCCTGTCTGTGGCGCTGGGCGTCGCAGTTGTGATTGCCATTGATCTGGCGGGTGACGCGGCGGTGGGGTCATTCCAGTCGTCGCTCGCGACCCTGACCGGGAAAATCGACCTGACGATCACGGCCAACGGTGGCGTGGACGAACAGTATCTTGGCCGCCTGGCCGGTTTGCCGCTGCGGGCGAAGCTCTCTCCTGTGATTGAACAGCCAATTCGGGTAGCGGACGGTGGGCGTGGCTCGGCGACCGTCTTCGGGATCGACATGATCGCCTCGGCACCGGAGCAGGGAACTGGCAACCAGGGGGGGATATTCACCGCCGCCGAGATGGAGACCTCTGCGGTCGTCTCAAGCGATGCCGCCGTGAAGTTCGGTTGGAAAGCCGGACAGAAGATCGCGCTGCGAGGCCGGAACCGGACGACGGAGTTCACGATTCGCACGGTGGTGCCGGGGCAGACTTCGGGCTGGATCGGGCTGGATCTGGCGGCCGCGCAGCAGTTGCTGGACAGCTTTGGCCGGGTGGACAGGGTCGATATCCGACTGGAACCGGGGGAGGACCTGGCCTCGGCGCGGCAGGCGATCGAAGCTGCCGTGCCGCCTGGTTACAGCGTGCGAACCCCCAGCGATCAGGAAGAAGAGAAGCGCAAGATGCTGGCGGCGTTCCGCTGGAATCTGCGGATATTGAGTTACATCGCGCTGCTGGTGGGCGCTTTTTTCATCTACAACACCATCGCGGTGGGGGTTGTGCGGCGCCGTACAGAAATCGGCATTCTGCGGGCGATCGGTTCCAGCGCGCGCAGCATCGAGGGTGTTTTCCTCGCCGAAGCCGGGGTGCTGGGCGTGATTGGGTCGCTGCTGGGTATCGGCCTGGGGCGTGTTCTGGCTGGCGGAATTGAGGGGATGCTCTCGGACACCGTGAATGCCCTGTTCGTAACGAGCGCACCCTCGCCGATCTCGTTATCCCCCGCCGGGTTGGTGGGCGCGGTAGTGATCGGCACATCGGTGGCGCTGCTCTCCGCCCTGATTCCGGCACGAGAAGCCGCGCGAGTGGCTCCCGCCGAAGCGATGCGGAGGTCCAGCCGGGAGCACGAGACGCGGGTGCATTCGGGTCGGGATCTGGTGATTTCCGCCGCCCTCGCCACACTGGCAGTTGCGGCCTGTTTTGCGGAGCCTGTAGATGGACGTCCCATGTTTGGCTACGCTGCCGCACTGCTGGCTGTGGGCGCGATGGCGATGGCCTGTCCGGCGACGATTGTCTGGATCTTGCGGATGCTTCGGCCTGTGCTGAAAAAAGTCTCCGGGGCTGCCGGACTCGTGGCGGAGCGGAGTCTGACGACGGCACTGGCGCGAACTTCGGTGGTTGTAGCCGCACTGGCAACCGCCATCGCGATGATGGTCTCGGTCGCCACGATGGTCGGCAGCTTTCGCGAGACCGTCCAGGTCTGGCTCGTCAGCCAGCTCGGTGCCGACATCTATATGCGGGGCGCGGGTCCGGCCACGGCGGGGATCTTCCCTGCCATGGATCCTCGCATCCCGGACCTGGTGCGCGCAATCCCGGGAGTCGCCGACGTGGACGTCTTCCACGCCTTCCCGTTCCGCTATGAAGGTACGCAGGCGACTCTGGGCGCGGGCGTGATGGACATCGTGCGTCGCAAAAAAACGCTGCGCTTCATGACCGGGAATTCGGACACAATCCTCGGCTCCCTTACCGGGCAGGATCGCGCCATTGTCAGTGAGCCGTTTTCCAACAAACACCACGTTCAGGTCGGAGATGTTCTCACTATCGCGCTTGGTGAACGGCCCGTGAAACTCACGGTAGCCGGCATCTACTTCGACTACTCCAACGACCGCGGACTTGTCATCGTCGACCGCTCCACGCTCCTCCGTTACCTCCCGGAGCAGCCGCTCACGAACATCGCGATTTATCTGCAGCCAGGTGCAGACGCTGTGAAAGTTCGCCACGCCATCGAAGAGGCCGTCGCCGATTACCCCGTACTGGTAGCCCCCAACCGAGTCCTCCGCGAAGGCGCGATTCGCATCTTCGACCGCACCTTCTCCGTCACCTGGGCGCTCGAAGCCATCGCTATCATCGTCGCCATGCTCGGCGCAGCGAACGCGCTGCTGGCGCTCGTCCTGGATCGCCGCCGCGAAATCGGCCTGATCCGCTACCTGGGCGGTTCGCAGGGGCAGGTTCGCAGCATGATTCTGACGGAGGCCGGATTACTGGGCTTCCTCGCCTCCCTGCTGGGGCTCGCGCTCGGCATGGCGCTCTCGCTCGTGCTCATTTTCGTCATCAACAAGCAGAGTTTCGGCTGGACGATCCAGTTCCATCCGCCCGTCGCACTCCTTGCCGGAGCGCTGGCGCTGGTGTGGCTGATGACGATCCTGGCTGGTGTTTATCCGGCCCGTTTTGCGACCACCATCGAACCGTCAGATGCCGTCCGCAGTGAATAGGCTGGCCGGAACTGGTACTATAAAGGTTTAGTAGTGTATGGCACGGCATTGTGTGCGTGCTTCTCCCTCTATCCCCTTCAACCTACAGACAGTCTTTCGGCAACAACCTTCATGAGTGAAAAAATCAGAAATATAGCCATCATTGCGCACGTCGACCACGGTAAGACTACCCTCGTCGACGCGATGCTGAAACAGAGCGGCATCTTCCGCGCCAACGAGGAAGTGGAAGATCGCGTGATGGACTCGAACGATCTCGAGCGCGAACGCGGTATCACGATTCTCGCCAAGATCACCGGCGTGCGCTACAAGGGGACGAAGATCAACATTGTTGACACCCCGGGCCACAGCGATTTCGGCGGCGAAGTGGAACGCGCGCTCAAGATTGTCGATGGCGTGATGTTGCTGGTGGATGCCTCGGAAGGCCCCCTCCCGCAGACGCGTTACGTGCTGATGAAGGCGCTCGAAGCGAACCTGAAGCCGATCGTCGTCATCAACAAGATCGACCGTCCCGACGCCCGTGCGCAGGAAGTTCTCAACGAAGTCTATGACCTTTTCATCGACCTCGATGCCGATGAATCGCAGCTCGATTTCCCGGTTCTCTACGCGGTGGCGAAGAACGGCATCGCCAAGACGTCGCTGGACGATCCGTCCGAGACACTGGAGCCCCTGTTCGAAGCTATTGTGAACAGCCTCCCTGCCCCCACGGGCGACCCGGATGCGACCCTGCAGGCGCTGGTGGCGAATCTGGATTACAGCGAATACCTGGGCCGCCTGGCCATCGGCCGCATCTTCAACGGCACGCTGAAGCACGGTGATGACGTGGCGATCTGCCACCTGGACGGTTCTATCCAGAAGACGCGTATCACCAAGATGTACTCGTTCGAAGGTCTGCGTCGCATGGACGAAACCGAACTGCGAGCCGGCGACATTGTCGCGGTGGCGGGCGTGGAAGGGATCACCATCGGTGAAACCATCACCAGCGCCGAAAACCCGAAGCCGATGAAGGCGATTCAGATCGATGAACCGACCATCGGCATGATGTTCACCATCAACACGTCGCCGTTCGCGGGCCGCGAAGGCACGCTGGTGACGTCGCGCAACCTGAAGGACCGTCTCGACAAAGAACTGCTGACGAACGTTTCCATCAAGGTGGAAGCGGTCACGCCCGACACGTTCCGCGTGATGGGCCGCGGCGAACTACAGCTCGCGATTCTCATCGAAATGATGCGTCGCGAAGGCCACGAACTCTCCGTCGGCAAGCCGGAAATCCTCACCCGTGAGATTGACGGCAAGACGATGGAACCCCTCGAAATGCTGGTGATCGATTGCCCCGAACAGTACATCGGCGTGGTGATTGAAAAGCTGGGTTCGCGCAAGGGCAAGATGGCGAAGATGGTGAACCATGGTTCGGGCCGCGTGCGTCTCGAATTCCATATCCCTTCGCGCGGTCTGATTGGTCTGCGCAGCGAAATCCTCACGGATACCCGCGGCACGGCCATTCTGAACTCGCTGTTCGAAGGCTACATCGAATGGCAGGGTGACATCCCGATGCGTCCCACCGGTTCGCTGGTGAGCGACCGCGCCGGCAAGGCGACCGGCAACGCGATCTGGAACCTCCAGGAGCGCGGCGAAATCTTCCTGGTGCCCGCCACCGAAGTTTACGAAGGCATGATCGTGGGCGAGAATTCCCGCCAGAACGATCTCGACGTGAACATCGTGAAGGAAAAGAAGCTCACCAACATGCGCGCGTCGTCGGCTGACGAAGCGATGCGTCTGGTGCCGCCACGTATCCTCACCCTGGAACAGGCGATTGAATTCGTTCGTGAAGACGAGATTGTCGAAATCACGCCGAAGTCGATCCGCCTGCGCAAGAAGATTCTGCAGGCCAACCGCCGCTAGTTCTGCAGCGGTTGAAACAAAGCAAATACAGCACCTTGTGGGTCGGATAGCACTGCTATCCGACCCACTTTTTGCATGGTCGTGGGTTCCATATAGACACGCGCGCCCAGTCCCCGCGCCTTCTCTGTCACGCCGTCGCAGTCTTCCACCTGAATGTAGACCAGCCAGTGCGGAGGCGTGTTTGGATGGCGGTGCGCGGACGACTGAATGCCACCAATGAAATCAGCACCGTTTTGCAGGTGGAGGTACCCGCCGTCTCCCGGCGGCAGACTGTAGCCGAAAAGCCCGGAGTAGAACGCCCCGGCGGCAGCCTGGTCGGGCGTGCTGAGATCTGCCCAGCAAAACGTGTTGGGTTCTCCCGCGATGCCAATCCCGATATTCTTCTTCGCCTGCCAGGCGTGGAAGACAGCGCCTGTGGGATCCTGCAGCACCGCCATACGGCCGTGATACGCGACGTCGAAAGGTCCGTAGAGAAGCTTGCCGCCAAGTTCCACCGTTTTTGCACCGGCGTCGTCCGCGCTCACCACCGCGACGTAGAGATTCCAGTGCGAGGGGAAACCCAGTGCAACCTCGTCGTCACGCATCGTGTAGCCGGCACCGGCAGCACGTCCGCCAATGCGGAATGTCGTGTAGTAGTCGTTCGGACCCACGAGCGTATCCGTCATCTCCCAACCAAACAAGGCGGGGTAGAATTCCTTCGCTGCGGCCTGATTTGTGGTGGCCAGTTCAAACCAGCAGAACGCTCCCGGGGCGTGGGCTTCAATGTGGGACATGCAGGCAAGTATATCTGGTTGAATTCAGCCAGCGCCACCACCAGAAGACCATTTCCGGATTGCGCTCCTCACCGGATAACTCATTGATTACAAACCCAATCCGCTTTGGCACGCTCCGTGCAATCTGTGAGAGCAAGGAGTTAACCCAAACTATGAAACTCGTAACGATTGCACTGGCCGCAGCCTTGATGGTCCCCTCGGTAGTGCCAGCCAAAAATCCGAAACCGCCGGTTGTACTCAGCCCGCAGGAACAGCTCGAAAAAGAGGTGCGTCACGAACTACTGATGCTTCCGCTGGTCACCGTCTTTGACGATTTTTCGTTCCAGGTGGAGGGCAACGTCGTGACCCTGACAGGCTCGGTGACCCGCCCCGTTCTCGCATCTATGGCCGTCAAAGTGGTGAAGCAGATTCCGGGTGTCGATCAGGTAAATAACAGCATCGAAGTCTTGCCGCTGTCACCCAGTGACGACCGCATTCGTCTGGCCGCTTTTCGCAAAATATACGGAGACAACGTGCTCGGCACGCGCTACGGAATCCGCGCCAACCCGCCAATCCGCATCATCGTGAAGAACGGTAATCTTCGCCTCACCGGAGTCGTCGGCAACGAAGGTGACCGCAACATCGCGGGCATACGCGCCAACGAGTTATCCGGCGTCTTCTCGGTAGTGAACGAGCTGAAAATCTCAAAAGACTAATCTCAGTCGAGTCGTCCGCGTTTCAGGGGAGCCTTCTTCGGAGGGCTCCCCTTTTCTCGTTTGTACGTTCCGTGACGATCAACCCAATTAAAAAAATGAATTGGACGCCTTTCCTTCCTGGCCGATACACTTTGGTTTCAATCCTATATCGCGACGGATAACTATCTCGTCGACGAATAGTATTAATCCACCACAGAAGGAGCGTGCTATGAGTCCGAAGCTGTCTATGAAGGGGAAACTACTGCGTTTGCAGACACGTCTGCGCCAGCCGGAATGGCGGCGTTATGGTGCCATGCTGCTCGCCGGTAAGTTCGTCGGAATCGCGCTGCTGCTCCTCGGGTTTACTTTGGTAAATCCCGACTTACTGGGCCTGAGTGCTTTCGCCGCTGATCCGGAACTGAAGGGTAACGCCATCGTAAATCCCATCAACACGATGTGGACGCTCGTCGCCGCGTTTCTTGTCTTTGGTATGCAGGTTGGTTTCACCATGCTGGAAGCCGGCTTCTGCCGTTCACGCGAAACCGTCAACGTGCTAATGGAATGTATCGTTGATACCTGCCTATGCGGTCTCTTGTTCTACGCCTTCGGCTTTGCTTTCATGTTCAGCCACGGCAACGGTTTCATCGGCCTGAACTGGTTCTTCCTGCAGGGCGCGCCGGCAACTTACGAAGGCACTGGCGTCGCATTCCTCGCTTACTGGCTCTTCCAGTTCGCCTTCGCCGATACCTGCTCCACCATTACTTCGGGCGCCATGATCGGCCGCACCGGCTTCTGGGGCGATCTCGTTTACAGCTTCTTCGTTTCCGGTTTCATCTACCCGATCATCGGCCACTGGAGCTGGGGTCCGGACGGCTTTCTCGCCACGATGGGTACTCCCGGTAACTTCCTCCCGTCGCTCGGCATGGGCTTCCATGACTTCGCGGGTTCCACTGTTGTCCACACCATCGGTGGCATGGTCGCTCTGGCCGGCGCTATCGTTCTTGGCCCCCGCCTCGGCCGCAAGTTTAAGCGCGACGGCGGCGGACCGATGCTGCCCCACGATCTGACGATCGCCGCCTCCGGTGGCCTCCTCCTGTGGTTCGGCTGGTACGGCTTCAACCCCGGCTCCACGCTCTCCGCGATGGACTTCGTCGGCATCGGCCGCGTGGCTGCCAACACGACTCTCGCCGCCTGCTCGGCTGGTCTGGTCGCGATGATCTGCGCTTACAAGATGTCCGGCAAGTGGGACGTCAGCTTCACGGTGAACGGCTTCCTCGCTGGTCTGGTGGCGATCACGGCTCCCTGCTACTGGGTTAGCCCGCTTGGTGCTATTATCCTCGGCGCAGTCGGCGGTGTGATTGTGGTGGCCGGCGTGGAACTGCTCGAATACCTCCGCATCGACGATCCGATCGGCGCGGTTCCGGTTCACGGCATGTGCGGTATCTGGGGCACGATCTCGATCGGCCTCTTCGCTTCGGGTGAATACGGTGTGACGGGCGTGTTCGGCCCCGATAACTCTGCTCCCCTGAAGGGTCTCTTCTACGGTGGCGGGACACAGGTTCTGTTCGCGCAGCTCATCGGCAGCGCGATTACTGTGGTGGCCACCTTCGCTGTTGCGATGGTTGTGATGTACGCGACCAATGCGATGGGTATCCTGCGCGTCTCGAGAGAAGGCGAACTGGAAGGCATCGATCTTCACGAGCACGGCATCTCGGCTTATCCTGAGTACGTGATTTCGTCGCTCGGTTCTCCGGCGGCCATGACGGTCAGCCGCGAGGGCAGGCTGTAGGCTAAGGGAGACCATAAGGAGAGAGCCATGAAAAAAGTTGAAGCGATCATCCAGCCATACAAGCTTGAAGAAGTGAAGGAAGCGCTGATTGCGGCCGGCGTGCAGGCGATGACCATCTCGGAAGTCCACGGCCACGGGCGACAGAAAGGCCACACGGAAACCT
>CANIHR010000119.1 GCA_947467185.1 Bryobacterales bacterium | reverse complement strand
TTCAGTTTGTACTCAACGGGTTGCGCGACATCGGTTTTCTGCGCTAGTTTCAGGCGTCCGTGCTACCCCCCTTCGCCACCGGCGAAAAAAAGGAATAGAATGTTCGCCGAAAGGAATTTCCGCTCGGTGCACGGAACCGAATGGCGCCGAGCCACGATGTCCACCACTATGACCAGAACTTCCCTGATTCGAATTCTCGGTACCGCCTCCCTGTCCGTCAGTCTGCTGTTCCTCGCCGGGTGTGGCGAAGAGCCTAAGCACGAAGAAGCCAAGAAAGAAGCGGCGAAGAAGCCGACTGTTCCGGAAGGCCCGATTCCGGCCCTGACGGCCTACTACGAGGTTTACAAGCTGGCGCGTTCGCTCGCGCCTGATCTACAGACTGCCAGTGTCACCGGCAAGGACGTGGAAGGGCAAAAGAGCGGCGAAGGCAAGTTCATGCAGTGGGAAATTGTCTTCGTATCGGCCAGTAAACAGACGGCTTATACGTTCCTGTACTCGACGATTGAGCAGCCGAACATCCTGAAAGGCATCAACAATCAGGGGACGCAACGGTGGGGTGGCGCGTCGCAGGCGGCTACGCCGTTCGCCAATTCGGACTTCTCGATTGATTCCGACGCAGCTTACAAGGCGGCGGCCGAGAAGGCCGAGGAGTGGCTGAAAAAGAACGATAAGCCAATTACGGCGTTCGCGCTGGGCAATGCCACGAAGTTCCCGTCCCCCATGTGGTACATCCAGTGGGGCACGAAAACAGGCGGCTACGCAGCGTATATCAACGCCGCAACCGGTAAACCATTCGGGAAATAAAGTGTTTTAAATCAGCTGCCTAGGCGGCCGCGGCCTTCCGGCGCGGCGCCGGGGCGGGCTGGTTCTTCACCGGGAAATGCTGGCGAAGCCAATTGTAAACGGACTCACGCTGGCTGGCGTTTACGACGCGCTGCCAACGGATGTCTCCCGTCTTGTCGTCGTACTCGGCCATGACGTACTGCGTGGTGCTCATGACTGCGACGGGGCCTTCCGAACGGTGGCGGCAGGCGTAGAAGGCATCGTTAATGACCTTGCGATCTTCCATGTATTTACGATTGTAGCAGCTTTTTTGGCCTTTTTACGGCCTATCGCGAGCCAGACATCGTAGCACGGAGCTTTTGCAGCTCTTTCGACTGCTGGTTTTGGCCCTGCAGCCGTTCGATTGTGGTAAGCGCTTCTTCGCGCATTCCCCGCTGCCAGGCACCCAGTGCCGAGGCCAAATCAGAGGCTTTTGCGAGGGTTTCGACCGCTTCGGCGTCCGCGAGACTGGCAACCTGGAACCGGGCTTCCGGCTCTGGTGCCTTCGGGGAGGTGACGGTTTTTCCGGCTATGGTGGCCGAGACGGTCCAGACGTAGATTGTGCCGCGTACCAGGGCGTTGGCGGGTTGCCACTCGGTGCCGGTCACGTTACCGGACTCTGCCACCGGATTGAAATCCGTATCAAAGACGGCGATGCGGAACGCGGAGGCCCCGGCGGGCGCCTTCCAGCGGAAGACAGGATGATCGGAGGGTACGACGGTGCCGACCGGGCCGGCGGGCAGCAGGGCGACAGGGGTTGCTTCACCGCCCAACTGCGTCTCTCTGCCGCGCAGGACTTCGCGGAGATCACGTTGCGGTGGCAGGGTGCCGGCGCGGAGGGCTTCGGCGATGATTTCGCGTTCGGCGGTGGGGAACGTTTCGAGGCCGTGCAGTCTCCCCGCAGCATCGAGACCCAGTTTCTCGTTTCGATCCAGCACAATCGAGGTGAGGCTACTTTCGGGCCTGGTTGTTCGGGGCGACTCGGGCGATTTATTCAGCTGGAGGCCCACGAAGGTGAGGATAGCTATGGCAAAAGCGCCTGCCGGTAATAGAAAGCGGACGAACGAAGGCTTCCTTTCGGTGGTCTTCAGGCCGAGGGTATCCCGAAAGACACGCAGATCGGCGAGCTCGGATGCGCAAACGCCGCAGAATGTGATGTGTTCCAGGTCCTCGCCGTGGGCGAGGGCTGGCTGCCGAACCAGGGTCTCCAGTTGTTCAAACGTGAGGTGCCGCGGCCCCAGTGCGCCTGCGAGGCGGGCCGATTCCGCGCCGCGAACTGCCTGACGGCGGCAGGTATCGCAGATGGCCAGGTGGCGGGTGACCGATACCAGTTCGGTCGGTGCGAGCGTTTTGGCCCGGTACTTCCCGATCAACTCCGGTGTAATGTGGTGTTCCCTGTTCACTGACTTCCTTTTCTTCGGAAAACAGACTCAGCCATGCGGCCAAGGCGGACCCGTAACGACCTGTTATCCGTCCCTCTACTTGCTTCGGATGTGGATCCGGTACCCGTATTACCTTCGAGTTTTCGCATGCGGCGTCCGAGCCGGTCGCGCGCCGACTTCCGAAGGTTTATCACCTGTTGTCGCGAGAGTTGTAACAGTTCCGCGATGCGTGCATCTTCAAGCGGGAGGTCGTTCCAGATTGAGGCCAGATGTTCCTCGGTCATGTCGAGGAGTTGGGCGATTTCGGTGAAACTGGCAATGCCGGTGACGGGCAGCAGTTCGACCACGCCCTGCCCTTCTGTGTCGCGAAGATTCAGCAGAATGGCGGAGCGCTGCTGGGTGGGTAATTCGCGGACTTCAGACCAGAGCGACCTGAGCGCTTCGCGTTCGATCATGCGGAAATCGGCACCGCGTTCGGGGGCGATTACGGAATCCGGTTCCACGGGGGCCGTGGGCGAGTCGGAGATTCCCAGCGCAGTGGCCAGCGTTCTGACCAGGTCGGTGACACGCAGGGGCCCTTCGGCCAGAGTGAAGGTGGTTTCCAGCAATTGCTCGAGTGGCACCACGGTTCGTTGCAACTCGGGGCAGGGGACTGCCGCGTCGCGTCCCCGCCAGGCAGCGATGCCAGCGAGTGGGTCACCTGCTTTATTGGTCCAGGCGGCGAACCGGGCGTCGTTCCGGAGCAGATATCGAATGCGGTTCTGTAGCTGGACGTGCCGGGGGCAACGGGAGCGGATCCGTCCGAAGCAGGCGTTCTGGGCAGTGGAGGAAAGGTACGCGCGGAGGTTGTTGACGGGTTCCGCCGTCCCGGTTCGGGCGGTCTGCAGGCGGACCATCAGGGCGAGGAGAACTTCGGCGACGACGTCGGAGATCAGGTCGAGGCGATCGACATCCCGAAGGCCGTAACAGCCCAGGTTCCGCTCGACGGCTTCCCGGCACCAGCCCATCAGCCAGTGCGAAAACAGGAGGTCAAGGGTCTGTTGCGCCTCTTCCTCTGTCCTCGCCGTTACGTATCGGCTGTATAGTTCGGTGGCCGTTTCCACGGGGTTGGTTTAGCTCGCCAGCGCGGCGGGCGGAGCCATTTGCTTCCTGGCACTGCGGGCGTACGTGGCGCCGCGAGTCGCTCCGATACGGAAGTAGGGTTCCAGCCGTTGCACAGCGCGGTCCTTGCTGGAGACGATGTGGCGGCGCATGCCTTCGGCAGCGGCGTCCGTATCGCCCGCGCAGAGCTTTTCTATCAGGTCCTGATGGGTGCGCCGAGGCCCCTGGCCCTCGGCATGGCGGCCCACACACATCCAGGTGGAGGCCAGCGCGTGAGTTTTTTCAATCGCTTCGGAAAGCGCTCCACAACGTGCGCATTCGGCGATGCGTCGGTGGAGTTTTTCGTGGAGGCTGAGGTAGTGGTAGCGGTCGGCGTCGGGCTGGCTGGCGAGCGAATCCACGCGGATCGCCAGGCGCGTCAATTCCATCTTTTCGTCTTCGGTGGCGACGGCGGCGAACAGGCGGGCGGCCTGCACCTCCAGAGCTTCCCGGACAATATAGTGGCCCTGGACATCCTGCACGGTCGGAATACGCACCCGGGTGCCAGCACGGGGGCGGCTTTCCAGCAGCCCCTCGAATTCCAGTTTCATGAGCGCCTCGGAAACGGGGAGGAAGCTCATGCCGAGTTCGGTGGCGAGTTTTCGCCTCGAAATGATCTGGCCCATGGCGAGGTCGCCGCGCAGAATTCTCTGCCGTACGATCGAGTAGGCTTCCGCCGCCAGGCTTTCGTACTCAACTGAAGCTGATACCTTCCGAGTCACTCCTTCTAAGATATCTCAGTTTTGCATGGTTTGTAGCCAAGTAGTACAAACACAATAGGTTACGCAGGGAAACTGGAATATCAGTATGCGCGCGCGTCTTGCCTCACGAACGGGATGGGAATACAATCGGACTTCCGGAGACAACTTGAGCGTAAGCGTAAACGGCACCAGCGAAATTCCCTCTTCCCAGGCCTGGGAGGCTATTCAGGGCGGTTATGACCTGCAGGTTCACGTCGCGCCCGACGTGATTGAGCGGCGGATCGACGATCTCGACCTGGCAAAGGAGTTCCTTTCGAGGGGGCTGAAGGGTTTTGTGTTGAAATCGCACTATTTCCCGACCGCGGAACGAGCCCAGGTGGTGACGAAGGCGGTGCCTGGCATCAAGGTTTATGGCGCGATCGCCCTGAATCATTCGGTAGGTGGTTTGAACCCCGTGGCTCTGGAACTGGCCGGGCGAGCGAAGAATCGTATCGTCTGGATGCCGACCGTGGACGCCGCGAACGAGACGGCCGGGCGGCCGGACGGGACGAAGAAACATCTGCCGTTTTGGGCGAAGATCCAGCTGGAACTCGCGGCGACGGGCCTCGCTCCCGCGCCGATTACCGTGATTCAGGAAGACGGATCGCTGACATCGATTGCGCGTTCCTGTCTGGAGCTGATCCACAAGTACGACATGATCCTCGCCACGGGACATTTGGGCCGGAAGGAAATTTTGGCGCTGGTGAAGGCGTCGAAGGAGATCGGGCTGAAGCGCGTGATGGTGACGCACGCGGAGTTTCCGTCGCAGAATCTGTCGCCCGATGAACAGCTGGAACTGGCGGAACTGGGGGCGGTGATTGAGCACTGCTTCACCACCATGCATACCGGGAAAGCGTCGTGGCCCGGCGTGGCGGAGAGCATTCGCCGGGTGGGGCCGGAGCGCTGCATTATTTCCACCGATCTGGGGCAGACAATCAATCCGCCCGTCTCTGATGGTCTGGCGATGTTTGCGCAGACGCTGCTGGACGCCGGATTCTCGCAGGCGGACGTGACCCGTATGGCTGTGACGAATCCGACCGCGATCATCGAATAGGCCCTTCAAAAATTCATGTCCGATCAAAAGAACATCCTTGTCGTCAGCGCCCATGCGGCTGACTTTGTGTGGCGCGCGGGCGGTGCGATCGCTCTGTATGCGTCGCGGGGGTACCGGGTTCGCATCCTCTGTCTGTCTTATGGCGAACGCGGGGAAAGCCAGGGTTCGTGGAAGCAGCCTGGCATGACAATTGAGCGTGTGAAGGAGATTCGCCATGCCGAATCGACCCGCGCCGCCGGCATCCTGGGGGCGGAAGTTCGCTTCTTCGATTGCGGTGATTATCCGATCGTGGTGAATCAGGCGCTGGTAGAGGACATGGTGAAGGAGTATCGCGAACTGCAGCCGGAGTTCGTGATGACGCACCCGTATCTGGACCCGTATAACCCGGATCATCCGACGGCGAATCAGGTGACACTGCAGACCCGTGTCTATGCGCAGGCGATGGGGTATCCCGCGCCCGGCAAGCCGCTGGAAGCACCGCCGGTGTTCATGTTTGAGCCGCACCAGCCGGAACAGTGCGAGTTCAAGCCGGAAGTTCTGCTGGATATTACGCCGGTTTGGGATATCAAGCAAAAGTCGATGGAGTCGATGGAAGCCCAGGGGCATTTATGGAAGTACTACACGGATCTCGGGTCGCGGCGCGGGACTCAGGCAGTTCGCAACGGCGGGGATAAGTCGATCAAGTTCGCAGAAGCGTTCCAGCGTGTGTACCCGCAGGTTACGTCGGAGCTTTCGTGAAGCACCGTATTGTTCGGAATATTCGGCGCGCCGATGCCGCCGTCATTGAGCGTCTGGGGCGGCTGGGCGTCGCGACCGTGCATGAGGCGCAGGGGCGGCGGGGGCTGATGGCTCCGTACATGAGGCCGATTTATCCCGCGGCGCGTGTGGTGGGGTCGGCGGTGACTATCTCCTCGCAGCCGGGCGACAACCTGATGATTCATGCGGCGGTGGAAGTCTGTAAGCCGGGTGATGTTCTGGTGGTGACGACGACTTCGGAATCGACCGATGGCATGTTCGGGGACCTGCTGGGTGTCTCGTGCCAGGCGCATGGCATTCGGGGGCTGATCATCGATGCCGGTATTCGCGATACGGCGGAATTGACGGAGCTGAACTTCCCTGTCTGGGCGAAAGCTGTGTCGGCGCAGGGGACTGTGAAATCGACCGGCGGATCCGTGAATATTCCAGTGGTTTCGGCAGGGGCGATTGTGAACCCGGGTGATGTGGTGATCGCTGACGCCGATGGTGTGGTGGTGGTGCCTCGTGAGTGGGCGGCGGAAGTTGCGCGCCTGGGTGAGGTTCGTCTGGAAAAAGAAGAGAAGACCCGGCAGCGGTTGCGCAACGGCGAACTGGGAATTGAGTTTTATGGTCTGCGGGCGAAGCTTGCGGAACTGGGTGTGGTGTACGAGGACGGGGAGGTCTAAGCGATGGGAAAAATCGTAGCGGCAATGGCGACGGTGCATGCGCCGCAGTTGTTTACCCGGCCTCCTTCGGAGCTTCCGGAGCAACTGGATGCCGATATTGCGGCGATGCGGGAGTTAGGGAAGTCGCTGGACGAGACGAAGCCCGATGTCGCGATTGTGCTCGGCAGCGATCACCTGGAGACGTTTTTTCTGTCGTCGGTGCCGACGTTCGCGGTTGTGGCCGGCGAGACTTCAAAAGCATCGTTTGCGGGGCGCGATTACAACCTGCCGATTCATTTGCCGCTGGCCGAAGATCTGCTGCATAAGCTGGTGGACGCCGGGTTTGACATGGCATACTCCCAGGATGCGGTGCTGGGGCATTCGTTCGCTGCGGTTTATGAATGGGTGATTGAGGGTCGCAGCATTCCGGTTATTCCGATCTTCATCAACACCTATCTGCCGCCCCTGCCTTCTGCGCGCCGCTGTGAGGCTCTGGGCAAGGCAATTGCGGCGATTATTGCGGGACGTCCGGAGAACGAGCGCGTGGCGATTATTGCGAGTGGCGGGATGTCGCACTATCCGGGAACGTGGAAGTATCCGCAGCCGGCGTTTGATTTCGACTACTGGGCAATTGAGCAGATGGAGCGGGGGAACCACGAGGTTCTGCTGAATCTGACGAATGCGCAACTGGATGAAGTGGGCAATACCGAGATGCTGCCGTGGATGGTGATGTTTGGCGCGATCGGGATGCAACCGGGTGAGTTGCTGACGTATCAGCCGACCTGGCACCACGGTCATGCGGTGATGCGGTTTATCCCGAACAAGCGGCAGGAAGCCGGGCTGGAACCTGCGCCCGCTGTGCGCCCGGAGTATACGTTCACGAACACCGGGTATGAGTTTTATAAGCACCCCGAGCCGAAATCATACAACCTGAACAAGCTGCTGTATGATCTGCGGCACATGCAGGGGCTGCGGCGGCGCTTGTATGCCGATACGCAGGCGGTGGCTGCGGAGTACAGCCTGAATGCGGACGAAGCGGTGGCCATCGAGACGATTAAGGACGAGAACATTGACATGCTCCGTTCGCTGAAATCGCATCCGCTGGTGGAGGCGGGGGCGCATCCTTTGGGGACTCTGATGTCACTGGTAGTGGTGCATGCGGAAGCGCGGCGGTTGCGTGCGGAGGCTGCCGCGAAGTAATGAGCGCGAGGCGTATCGGGTTCGTGGGCTTTGGAGAAGTGGGCTACCACCTTGCCAGAGGTCTCGGACTGGCTGGAATGGTCGCGTATGACATCCACGCCGATACGCCAGGGCGAGGGGAGAAGATTCGGGCTCGGGTGGGAGAGACTGGGGTTCGTCTGGTTGCGGACTCGGCGGAACTGGCTGCGAGTGCGGACGTGATCCTGTGTGTCGTGACGGCACGGGAGGCTGGTATCGCGGCGGAGCAGACCGCTCCTTATCTGACTCCGGAGCACCTGTATGTGGACATGAATTCGGTGTCACCGGCGTTGAAGGTCACGATTGGCGAGACTGTGGCAGCCAGTGGAGCGAAGTTCGTCGAAGTGGCGATTATGGCTCCGGTGGAACCGTATGGTCATAAGGTGCCGATGATTTCCGGCGGCCCGCATACCCGGGAATTCGACGAGATCTTTGTACCGCTGGGCATGGTGATTGAGAGCGGTGACCCCACGATCGGCTCGGCCTCGGCGAGCAAGATGTGCCGCAGCATTGTGGTGAAGGGCATGGAGGCGATCCTTACGGAGTGCGTGCTGGCGGCGACTCGTTATGGGGCGCAGGACCGGGTTTTCGCATCGCTGGGCGAGACGTTTCCGGGGATCGACTGGGCGGAGCTGGCGACGTACATGGTGGGGCGAGTGGTGGTCCACGGGGAACGCCGCGCGCATGAGATGGAGGAGGTCGCGAAGACGCTGCGGTCGATTGGTGTTGAGCCGATTATGGCGGAGGCGACCGCGAAGCTGATGGCGTGGAGCGCAAAGGAGGGGTGGAAGGATCGGTTTGAGGGGAAAGAGCCGGAGAGTGTGGAGGCGTTCGCGGAGAAGGTGAACGCCTCCGGTGCTACCGAACGACTCTAAGCGTTAGCGCGTGTGCCGAAACTGCCGCCACGGGGTTTTCGGGCTTTTTTGCCCAAATTGGCCAACTGCCCACACGCGCCAGCGACCCGGCTGAGCGCCGATGAAATTGAAGGTGTACGTAGTTGGCCCGTACATGAACGACTGGGAACAAGGGCTACCCAGGCCGTGCTCCGAACCCCAGCTTATGGCTGTGCTGCCTCGGTTGGACTCGCCGCAGTCGGTCTCGATGCCGTAATATCGGGCACCCGGAACCGCGGACCATTTCAACGTTGTAGAGCGGTCGGATTGGGAGAAGACGGCGCCTTCCGCAGGGCTCAGCTGGGCGGGTTTATCGATTGTTGGTGGCTGTGGCAAAACGAGGGTCAACGGCCCGTTGTTGGCCGCACCAAGTCGGGCCGGTTGCGATCGAAGTGCATCGACACCGAAGCCGCTCACAGCTACGGCGGTGTACGAGCGTGTCTGCACCGCTTCGATGCGAAAGGTACCGTCCCGACCGGCGGGAGCTCCGCTGGCCTGATGGTCCGGGAATTCGTGGTCCGTCAGTTCCACGTGGGCTTCCTCCGCGGGCGTACCGTTGGGCCAGGTGATTCGGCCTGTGATGGTCCTCTGCCGGAGCCGAGAGGGCAGGGGAAGTACGAAGCCGGTGAGTTGTTGGGCGGTACCCACGTGGATGACCTGTGCGGCGGCGCGGTTCGGTACCCCGGGGAAATACGTTGGAGGGTACATGCCACTCGTAATTGAGCCTGGTGGGGTGCCGATGCTCACTCCAAGGAGGTAGTCTCCGGGGGGCAGGCCGCGAATCGTGAAGTCCCCATTCTCACCGCTGAAGGTTGAGGCTATATCCGCGTGATCGGTACTGTTCAGCGGTATCATCTCGATTTTTGTACTGCCCAGGTACTCTGCTTTTGCGGCATTCAGTTTACCTCCTAATTGCGCGCGATGCACTGCAAGGAAGTCGGTTTGTGCGCAGGCATGTTCCTTTAGGGTGATGGTTTGCCTTTCACCCCCTCCAAGACCTCTGGGCATTTCAGCCCGGAGAGTAAACGTGCCGGCGAACAGGTCATCGAAAACGTAGGTGCCCTCCGGGCCAGAGGTCGTTCGTTTACTGCGTCCCCCCGATTCGAGGATGACTGGCACGCGCGCGAGAGGGCGTTGTCGGAAACCTGGGGTGCTCTCAGTAATGACACCGTAGATTTTCGGTGCCGGGCTCGCCGCAGGGTTGCGGAGATACGCAAGATCCTCGGAGGCGTTCGAGACTGGCGCGGTGCGGGAGCAGATCCCCGTGGACAGGGTGCCGTCTGATTCGCGCCACGCGTAAACGAGGTATTCCTGTCCCTGAGCGAAGCCGATGCCGCAATCGCCCCCGCCTGTCCCGGTTACGATGCTAATGGTACGAGCATGCGGGCCGATAAAATTCTCGGAAACGGCGAACGTGAACTTGTTCTTTTCGGCGTAGGCGGTCCTGTCGCCGAACTTCACAGGCTCGTTTATTACGGAATGGCCCACCGCTCTTCCCACAAACACCGCCGCACTGACAGGTGCCGCCTGGCAGACCGGCGCACGACCGGAACAACTGCAGGCGTGTAATGCTGCCGGCCAGGAGAGAAAGACTGCGGCCAGAGCAAAAACGATGCGTTTCCCGATGTGCGGCATTGAACTCCTTTCAAATCGGCCCGTGTTCTGCCCTCATTCTACTCACTTGTCCGGGTGGCGCAAGCGGGTCCTAAATAAATCTCTCTGCGTTTCGTTTCGGCGCATCTATTCAAGTAATAATGCGCATTCTCCTTTACAGCGGCAAAGGCGGCGTTGGGAAGACCAGCGTCGCCGCTGCCACTGGTCTCCGCCTTGCCCAGCTTGGGCACAAGACCCTTGTGATGAGCGTCGATCCGGCTCACAGTCTGGGGGATTCCTTTGACCTCGAAGCCACCCTTTTTCATGGCGCGACCGCCGATCCGGTCAAGGTTCGGGAGAACCTCTGGATCTTCGAAATCAACATCCAGCGCGAAGTGAAGCGGAACTGGAATGAGATCGCCGGGTACATCACGGCCGTAATGCGGACGACCGGGCTGAGTGGCGTGGAAGCCGAAGAACTCGCAATCTTCCCCGGCATGGAAGAGCTCAGCGCCATGATGTACGTGAATCAATACCGGCGCGAGAAGCAGTTCGATGTCATCATCCTCGACTGCGCGCCAACCGCAGAATCGCTGCGCTTCGTCAGCCTGCCAACCACGCTCGACTGGTACATGAAGCACCTGTTCAACTTCGAGCGCAAGGTGATTAAAGCGGTGCGTCCGGTGTTTAACAAGCTAAGCCCGGTGGAGGCGCCTTCGGATGCTTACTTCGACAACATCGCCGGTTTGTTTAACAAAATTCAGGGCATTGATGCCGTCCTGCAGGATCCGGAAACCACCAGTGTGCGGCTGGTGACGAACGCCGAAAAAATGGTGGTCCGCGAAACGCAGAGGGCGTTTGTGTACTTCTCCCTGTACGGGCTGACGGTGGATCAGGTCATCGTGAACCGTCTGCTGCCCGATGAGATTCATGATCCGTTCTTCACTGGCTCTCGCGACTCGCAGCGACGGATTTTGGGGGAGATCGAAGCTTACTTCTCGCCTGTGCCGATCACCACGGTGCCGCTGCTGAATCACGAAGTCGTTGGGATGGACGGGTTGCTGGAATTCTCGGGGCGGCTCTATCCTGGGGACGCGGATCCGGCGGCAATCACCAGCACACGCCGGCCGTATTCCTTTGCGAAAGTGGATGACCACCACGAAGTGCACCTGCACCTGCCATTCGCGCAGAAGGGCGAGATTGGCTTGTTCAAAAAGGGCGATGAACTGGTGGTGGAAATCGGCACACTTCGCCGCCACGTAGGGCTACCTTCCAGCATGTCGGCGCTGACGCCGGTGAAGGCGAAGCTGAATGATGGCGTGTTAGTAGTGGAGATGAGGAGCGTGGCATGAGCGAAGTGAATGAGATCGGTTCAGCCGGTTGCATCTGCGGCGGGAATGGCCCGAAGCTGACGGCGCTGGTGGAACTGCTGCTGCCCTCGGGCGAAGCCGGGGCGCATTTTCGCCAGGCGCACCTGGAGTTGCTAAAGGGACTGCGTGCGGCGCTGGATCAGAAGATTGAAGCGATGTCGCAGGCACCCCGGCAAGGCACGAAGCTAAACGTGGAGTAGCTGGCGACGCGCCCGCCAGTTCATCAGGAACAAGCCTCCCAGTAAGAGAAGGGGCAGTTCGATGGCGGCGTAGGCGATCCAGTGGAGCTGGCCCCACTTTGAGGTGAGGTGGACCACGGCCAGGGCAGGGAAGAGCACGCCACCGAGCCACTCGTGTTTCCAGCAGGCGGCGAGCGCAAGCAGGACGAGGGCGGAGGGAATCAGGTGCATCCCGAGGGCAAGCGCGAGTTGCCAGGGGCTGGCGTCCATTTCGAATACGTCGGCGGCGAAGATAGCCAGGAAGGCTGCGAATCCGATGCAGAGGATGCGCGGCGTCCAATAAACGACACTTCTCGCAGAGTTGCTCATACAGTAACCTTTTTCCCTCAAATGGGGATCCGCGAGGCCACCTGTCTGACCTCAGTGTACGCCGCTCTGGGAAGATAGTGAAGTGTCCGTGCGTCTTAAAAGAATTCCATGAAAGTTCTCACTCGTCCCCTGTTCTGGTTTGTCCTGGCGGCTGTTGCCGCTGGTGGATGGTTCGGCGTGCCGTGGGCGATGCATCGCGCGGCGATGGCGATTCTGGAAGCGCGGGCCCCGGTCGTTGGCAATGAGGCTCCGAACTTCGAAGCGCAGACCGCGACTGGTGGAACCGTCCGGGTTTCGGAACTGCAGGGCAAGGTGGTGCTGATCAACTTCTGGGCGACGTGGTGCGGACCCTGCAAGCTGGAGACTCCGTGGTTCGTTGAGTTTCAGGAGAAGTACCAAGCGCGTGGGTTCACGGTGCTGGGCGTCTCCATGGACGATGACGGGTGGCCTGTGGTGAAGCCCTGGCTTCAGGCGGAAAAGGTCCGTTATCCGGTGGTGCTGGGCAATGAAGATATCAGTCGGCAGTACGGTGGCGTGGAAGCGCTGCCAACGACCTTCCTGGTGGGGCGCAACGGCAAAATCGCCGCCATCCACATGGGGCTGATCTCCAAAGATGAGTGGGAAAAAGAGATTCTGCAGTTGCTGAATTAAGCCGCTAGACTGAAGGCAGTTGCCCGCACTGGCCCAATTCGATCCTCTGATTCAGACGTGGTTCCGCGCACGTTTTTCGGGCGTGACGTCGCCGCAGGAACAGGGCTGGCCTCTCATTGCTGCGGGACACCATACGTTGATTTCCGCTCCCACCGGGTCTGGTAAGACTCTCTCGGCATTTCTGATTTGCCTCGATCGTTTGGTGCGTGCTGTCCGCCTGGGGCCGCTGCCGAATCAGACGCAGGTGGTCTATGTTTCGCCCCTGAAGGCGCTCAGCACCGATATCCACCGCAACCTGGAAGTGCCGCTGGCGGAGATTTCTGCGATTGCCGAGCGGCAGGGGATTTTGCTGGCTCCGATTCGCACCGGAGTCCGCACGGGCGACACCTCCGCGATGGATCGCCGGCGGATGACGAAGGACGCGCCGCATATTCTGGTCACCACGCCTGAGTCGCTGTATATTCTTCTGACGGCTCCGGCGCCGCGGAAAAATCTGCAGTCGGTTTCGACGGTGATTGTGGATGAAATTCATGCGATGGCGGATGACAAGCGCGGGGCTCATCTGGCGTTGTCCCTGGAGCGCCTGGATTCTCTGGTTGGCAAGCGCGTGCAGCGGATCGGGCTTTCGGCGACCGTGAAGCCGATTGAAGTGGTGGCGGAGTTTCTGGCTCCGGGAGCGAAGATCGTCAACACAGGGCACCGGCGCGAAATGGATCTGGCGGTCGAAGTGCCGAGGAGTGAACTGGAAGCTGTCGCCGCGAATGAGGTCTGGAATGAGATTTACGACCGCATTGCCGCGCTGATTCTGGAGCATCGGACCACGCTGGTCTTCGTCAACACCCGGCGTATGTCAGAACGCGTGGCCCATGCGCTGGAAGCGCGCCTCGGGCCGGATATTGTTTTCCCGCACCATGGCAGTTTGTCGCGCAAGATGCGGCATGAGGCGGAGTCGCGGCTTCGCGAGGGGCAGTTGCGGGCCGTGGTGGCGACGGCCTCGCTCGAACTGGGTATCGACATCGGTACGGTAGATCTGGTGTGTCAGGTGGGGTCGCCGCGCAATATTGCGGTGGCGTTGCAGCGGATTGGCAGGGCGGGGCACTGGGTAGGGGCGATGCCGAAGGGGCGGTTGTTTCCGACTACGCGCGATGAGCTGATCGAGTGTGCGGCGGTGATTTCAGCGATTCGCGCGGGGGATCTGGAACGAATTGAGATCCCGGAAAATCCCATCGATATTCTGGCGCAGCAGATCGTGGCCGAGGCAGCCAGTCTGCATGGAGACGAGGCGTGGCTGGAGGCGGATCTCTATGAAAGTTTCCGCCGTGCATACCCGTACCGCAACCTGGAGCGACGTCATTTTGACGAGGTAGTAGCGATGCTGTCGTCAGGGATTGCGACATCGCGGGGGAGATCGGGCGCGATGCTCCACCGCGATGAAGTGAATGGGCGGATTAAAGGGCGTCGTGGGGCACGACTGGCGGCGATTACGTCCGGTGGCGCGATCCCCGACAACGCGAATTACACGGTGGTTGCAGAGCCGGAGGGGAAGACTGTCGGCACGCTGGATGAAGACTTCGCCATTGAGAGCCACGCGGGTGATGTTTTCCTTCTGGGGACCCATGCGTGGCGAATTCGGCGCGTGGAAAATGGCCGGGTTCGTGTGGAAGATGCGCATGGGGCGTCACCCACGATTCCGTTCTGGTTGGGTGAAGCCCCGGGGCGGTCGCGGGAGCTTTCGTGGCATGTTGCGTCGATTCGTGAGCGGATTCTGGCCGACCCGAATGATGCGCCGCCGTTCCTCATGGAAGAGTGCAGTTTGAGTGCGGCGGGGGCTGGGGAAGCGGCCGCGTATGTTCGTCAGGCGGCTGCGGAACTGGGCGCGTTGCCGTCGCAACAGACCATCGTGGCGGAGCGCTTCTTTGATGAGGGTGGCGGCATGCAACTGGTGCTGCACGCGCCGTTCGGGTCGCGAATTACCCGCGCCTGGGGTCTGGCGCTGCGCAAGCGTTTCTGCCGCACGTTCAACTTTGAACTGCAAGCTGCGGCGACGGACAACGGTCTGGTACTTTCCCTGAGCGACCAGCACTCGTTCCCGCTTGCGCTGGTGTTCGAATTCCTGCGTGAGGCGACGGTGGAGGGCGTGCTCAGTCAGGCCCTGCTCGATGCTCCGATGTTTGGCGCGCGGTGGCGCTGGAACGCGTCACGAGCGCTGGCGATTCTGCGCTTCAGTGGGGGGCGCAAGACTCCGGCCAACATTGTTCGGATGCGGTCGGAAGACCTGTTGGCTTCGGTTTTTCCGGACCAGGTGGCGTGCGCCGAAAACCTGACTGGCCCACCGGTGATTCCGGATCATCCGCTGGTTCGGGAGACGATGCAGAACTGCCTGCATGAGGCGATGGATCTGGATGGCCTGCGCGATATTCTGCGGGGCATTGAGAGCGGGAGTCTTCGGACGGTTGCGATTGATACCGCGCGGGCATCCAGCTTCGGCCATGAGATTCTGAACGCGAATCCTTATGCCTTCCTGGATGATGCACCACTGGAGGAACGCCGCACGCGGGCTGTGGAACTGCGTGGCAAGATTGGCAGCGATCTGACGCGGGGTGCGGGAATTCTCGATCCGGCTGCGATCGATCTCATCTCAGCGGAAACCTGGCCTGATCCGCGCGACGCGGATGAACTGCATGACGCGCTGCTGACGCTCATCGGACTGCCTCCGGTTGCGACGTGGCAGGTGTTCTATCGAGAACTGGCGGCGAAGGGCCGTGCGGCGATTCATGTTCGGGAAGGCCAACCCTTCTGGGTGCCAACGGAACGCCGGTCCGTGGCCGACGATGCCGACGCCGTGGTGGCGGGCTGGATGGATTTGAGTGGCCCTGTAACGGG
>CANIHR010000118.1 GCA_947467185.1 Bryobacterales bacterium | reverse complement strand
CGGGCCCGTAAGTTGTTGCTGCACCGGCGCGAAATCACGAAACTTCACGAAGCGATCCGCATCAAAGGGTTGTCGATTGTCCCGATTCGCATGTACCTGAAGAACGGCAGGATAAAATGTGAGATCGCCGTGGCGAAGGGGAAGAAGTTCCACGACAAGCGTGAGACGGAACGCGCAAAAAGTGCGGAATCGGAAGCAAGAGAAGCCGTCCGCGCCAGCAAGATGAAATTCTGAGGGATCTGAAAAGAACATGGAACTGAATCTGGTCCGCCAGAGCGCGGCTGCCGTGAGCGCCGACGCTGTGATTATTTTTGAAACCGAGGGCGGGAAGTCCCTCGCGGGCGTGCTGCCCGTGCAGTACGAGTCGGGTGAGATCTCGGGCAAATTCGCCGAGTACACGCTGGTGCACAACGTGGCCGGCTTTGCGGCTCCCCGGGTTCTGGTTGCCGGTTCGGGCAAGCCGGAAGTTCTTGATTCCACGAAATTTAAGAGGCTGGTTTCAGGCGCGCTGCGGGCTTTGAAGGGCAAGGGCGTGAAGTCGGTGGCGGTGGCTCTGACTTCCGCTGACCAGGTAGCCGCGGCCGCGGAAGCGGGCGTTGTGGCGCTTTGGGAACCCGACCAGTTGAAGACCACCGGCAAGGAGCCGGAAAAGGCCATCCAAACCGTGACTTTGGCGATTGAGTCGGCCGATCCCTCGGTGGATGCGGCCTTCGAAAAGGGCAAAGTGCTTGGCACCGCGCTCAACACCACGCGCGATATCGCGGTGGAACCGCCTAACGTATTGACTCCGATGGCCTTAGTGGCACGGGCACGCGCTGTGGCCACAGCTTCCGGCTTGGAAATTGACGTTCTGGACCAGGACCGCATGCGTCAGCTCGGCATGGGCTCGCTGCTGGGCGTGGCGCAGGGCAGCGCGGAACCGCCTGCCATGATCATCATCCGGTACAACCCGGCTTCCGGCCCGACGAAAGACAACCTGGGCCTGGTCGGTAAGGCGGTCACGTTCGATACCGGCGGTATCTCCATCAAGCCTGCTGAGGGCATGGAGAAGATGAAGTACGACATGTGTGGTGGCGCGGCAGTGATCGGCGCTATGCAGGCGATTGCGGCTCTGAAACCGGGCGTCAGCGTGACGGGCGTGATTCCGACGGTGGAAAACATGCCGGGCGGCAAGGCCATGCGGCCGGGCGATATCGTCACTTCTCTCTCCGGCAAGACCATTGAAGTCCTCAATACCGACGCCGAAGGCCGGTTGATTCTGGTGGATGCGATCACCTATGCAAAGCAGCTGGGCTGCACGCATCTGGTTGATGCCGCGACACTTACCGGGGCAATCGTGGTGGCACTGGGCCACGCCGCTTCGGGCGTCTACACGAACAACGACGAGTTCCTGGGCTCGTTCCTCGCCGCCTCAAAGCAGGCCGGTGAACAGATGTGGCACATGCCGCTGTTCGACGAGTACATGGACCAACTCAAGTGCGTCTACGCCGATATCCAGAATATCGGCACCCGCTGGGGCGGGGCCTGCACGGCTGCCATGTTCCTGAAGGAATTCGTGGGCGACACTCCGTGGGTTCACATCGACTGTGCCGGCACGGCGTGGCTGGATGACGCGAAGCCGCACATGGCAAAAGGCCCGACCGGCATCCCGCTCAGCACGTTTGTCAATTTAGCTCTTAACTGGAAGTAGATTTCGGACTACAATACGGGAGGTGGCTGTGTATGCCACCTCTCTCCTGCCGCCCTGTTCCTGCGGAAAAACACCCTCGTCTGCTCAAAAACCGATTGAGAAGGATCACGTGCAACGCAAAAACCAGCGTTCCCGTGCCACGAGTGTATTTGTCCGCCAACCGGCGACAGGTGCCGCTTCGTGACCGGCAGAGTACCGATAGACCTTGCCTCGTTTGGCAACAGAGACCTGCAGGACGCTGTGCGGCGGAACATAGTCTGCTTCCCGTCACAGGCACCTGAGTTCGGAACCAAACCCCGGCGCGACGTACAGTGGCGATTAGCTGTGCTCTACTTCGTGCGCGGATGGTCGACAGGCCTGATCGCGCGGCGGTATGGACTGACCCGCGAACGGTGTTGCCAGATCATCTCCGACTGGCGCATGCGAGCCGTAAATATGGGCTACATTCAGGATGTGACGCCGGACGAATGACCGGACGCATGCGCCGCGTCGAGCAGCATGTCGGCAACTTTTTGCGGCTGATCGATGTTGGCCAGAATCACGCGGGAGGATATGCCCGCCGTCTCAATCCAGATATCGCCAACGCCCACCATCCGCTGAAACAGCGTCTGATTGACACCCACGTCCTGAATGCGGGAGAGCATCAGATTGCGCGTGGACTTCGATAACACCCCGGTTTCCGAGCGCAGACGGTCGCCCGCAAGCGTGGTCACGTTGAAGCGGATCGGGATCCACTTTGCGAAGGGCCAGAGCAGAAGCGCGGTGGCGGCGACCGGCATCCAGAGCTTTGTTTCGGGGACCGCCAGCAGACAGCCCCAGGCGACTACGGCAATGAAGCCCAGAACGATGGCTCCCGCTTTGACGAATTTCGTGGTGGGACGGATTTCGGTCATGAGGCCTTGCCGGGTGGGGTCGTGATGTTTTTGATGCTCTGGGCAATGGCGTCGTCGTCGAACACTCGCTTCCAAGTGGGCTGGAAGATGGTCTTTTTCGCGTCCTCAATGGCCCGTTTTGCGCCGTCCGAGAATGTCGCACCGGGGAAGAGGCGGAAGACGATGCCGAGTTCGACTTTCAGGTGGCCGAGGATGAAGTCGCGGGCGGCGGCTTCAGGGACTCCGCGGCTGACGGCTTCGTCGATCGCTTCGCCGACGACGGTCAGGCAGGTTCCGAGGACCGTTTCGGAGAGCACGGGTTCGAGGATCGCCATGTGTTCGGCGGTGCAGCGGTGGGAGTCGAGAACCGGGGCATACATGGCGCGGGCGATGGCTTCACCGACAGCGTAATCCTCTTCGGGACCCTGGACGAGGGAGCAGACGATGTTCTGGCTGGCGCTGATGCCGCCGAAGAAGTCGTTCTGGGCGTCGGGTTCGGTTTCACCTCCGAAAACGGACGGATGACAGGGGTGGGAGACGAAGAAGGTGAGGTCGTCGCGCTTCGGGAGGTGGCCGGCGAGGGGCGCGGCGATATCGAGCGCGATCAGCATGGAGCCGGGCCGGAAGTGTCCGCCGAGGGCTTCGGAAATCTGGCCGATGCGGTTATCGGGGAGCGCGAGGATCGTGACATCCGCGCCGTCGATGGCCTCTTCGGGCGTGACGGCGGTGATCCCGTTTTCGGCCAGAAGGGCGCGACCACGGTCGGCGATTTCGGCGTGGCGGACCTTGTACCGGGTCTTCAGGAGATTGTTGGCCGTACGGAGGCCCATTTTTCCGCCCGCTCCGAGGAGGGCGATGGTGATTTCAGATTCGTGCTTCACAGATTTCCTTTTCTGACGACTTCGAAGAATTCGATTGAGCCTACCTGGCCACCTTTCAGAGTAATCTCCAGACCGTCGAGAGCGGGGTCGGGGGAGGTGGCGCGGCAGAGGGGCGAGCCGGGGGAGAGCGGTCCGGCGAAAGTGAGGGCGTCGATTCCGAGCTGGCGGACCGCGTGGGAGGCGGTATCGCCTCCGGCCACGGCGGCGCGGCGGATGCCCGTTTTGCGGATGAGCTCGCGGAGGAGCGTGCCGAGGAGTTGGCCGAGGGACTCGCCTCGGGGTTCGGCTCCGTTGAGGCCGCCCATGGCCGTGTAGAGAATCACGCCGGGGTGTTTTTGGGCGGCTTCGGCGGCCTGATTGACGACGGCCTCGAAATCCGTGGCGGCGGGGTCAACGGGAAGAGTGGCGTAGCCGTTCCGGGTGGCCCAGCGGAGTTGATTTTCGGTGACGGGGGAGCAACTGCCGCTGATGGCGACCATCCGGCTGGATTCGGTGACGACGGGGAGCTGGTGGTTCGCCGGAATGAGACCGGCTTCGCGCCAGTGGAGCATGAGGGCGTGGGTGAGACCGGAGCTTCCGAGGCAGAAGGCGGGGGTATCGGGGCGGTTGTTCCAGATGAGGCGACCGGTTTCGAGGAGGGAATCATCGAAGAGGCCATCGAAGAGGATGGCGGCGGGCGATTGGGTTAACGCCAGATCGAGGGCGGCCTGTGGGTTGGTGCGGAGCGCGACGAGGTCGAGGTGACCGATGGGGAGCGCGGTCTGGCGCGCGAGGTGGCTGCGGAGGTCTCCTTCATCCATGGGCGTAACCGGGTGACGGCTCATGGTTGGGTGTCGGTCGATGCGGTGGTTTTGGCCGTCGAACACAGCGAAGAGGTTGCCGAAAACGACGTAGCGGCGGAGGTGGGGTGCTCCGACGGCGATGGGAACCCACGGATTGCCGAAGACCTGGCGACCGATTTCGAGGGCGCGGCCAATGCTGCCGGTTTCGGGGGAACTGTCAAATGTAGAACAGACCTTGTACTGGGTGAGAGGTGCTCCGACGGCTCGAAGAGCTTCGAAGACAGGGGGAAGAAAGGTGTCCATCCACGCGGGTCCGCGGCTGCGACTTTCTCCGGCGATCCCGATGGCCTGGGAGTGGGGGAAGCGGGCGAGTTGGGCGGGCGTGGGGGGGCCAAGGAACAGGACGGCGTCGATACCGGCAGAGGCGAGGACTTCGAGGGCGTCAGTGGAGCCGGTGAAGTCGTCTCCATACCAGGAGAAGAGAGGGGTCATTTGAAGGCCTCGAGGGCTTCTCGTAGTTCGCGGTTGGTCTGAGCGTATGTGTCGAGGGGAGTGTTGGTGAGGGCCGCTTCCCAGGCCTGGTGGATGGCTCGGACTCCGGCGGAGATGCCTCCGGGGTGGGCCATGATGCCACCTCCGGCGGCGAAGATGAGGTCGGTTGAATTGAGGGCCTGGTATGTTCCGGGGGCCTGGCGGACAGTTTGTCCGGAAGAGAAGACGGGCATGATTTCGCAGCCGCGTCCGGGGACATCGAACATGGGTTTCAGGCACTCACGAGCGGAGGCGGTGACAGAGGCATCGTCTTCGCAGAACTTGTTGGCGAGGCCGTTGCAGTGCATGTGGTCAACGCCGGCGAGACGCCAGAGCTTTTGCCAGGCGATGTAACTAATGCCGATGAACGGGGATCGCGAGTAGAGTCCCCAGCCGTTGCGATGGGCATGGATGGGGAGCTGCGAGTGGCGGCGGAGGGCAACAAGCGCGGGGAGTCCAACGCTGTTGAGGCTGACCATGACACAGGTGCCTCCGGCGGCAACAACATGGTCGTGGCGTTCCAGCATCTGGTCGATTTCGCCAGTGATATTGAAGGCGAACATGACCTTGCGTCCGGCGGCTTCAGCGTGGCGGTTGATCACTTCCATGACGGACGTGATGCGGTCCTGGATGGGGCAATGGGGGCCGTCGGCCTGGAGTTCATCGTCCTTAATGAAGTCGATGCCACCGGCGGCGAGTTTATCCACGTGGACGGCGGTGGCGGCGGGGGAGAGGCCGACGCTGGGCTTGATGATGGTGCCAACGAGGGGTCGGGTGGGGACTCCGGTGAGGCGACGGGTTCCTGCGACGGCGAACTGCGGGCCCTGGTAGCGGGTGAGGAAAGCCGGGGGCAGGGTGATATCGAGGAGGCGGAGGCCGGAGAACTGGCGGAGTTCGAAGAGGTTGCCGGCGACGGTTGCGATGAGGTTGGGGAGCGACGGGCCCATGTTGGCGAGAGGCCAGGAGAGTTCTACGTGGGCTCGCTGCCAGACCGAAGCGCCTTTGGGCTTTCCGGCGCCTGGGAGCGACGGGGAAGTGACGGTGTCGAGGAGTTCGATGGACTCGACGATGGCTCCGTGGGCGGCCCGGAGTTCGTCGGTTTCGCCTTCGACCCGGACGAAGGTTCCGGCGGATTGCTCACCGGCCATGACGGCGGCCGCGGTTTCGACAGGGAAGGCGGTTTCGATCCAGTATTTTGCGTAGATCCGCGTAGGGTCGTTCACGGCGGCCATGATAGCATCCGGTTCAATGGGTAACGGCGTCACGAGAAGGTCCTTTCTGGCAGGTGCAGCGGGGTTGGCAGTCGGGGCCCGGGGTGCGGAAACGCCACGCGAAAAGCTGCGGGAGTTCGCTTACGGCGATGTCCAGCTGACGGGCGGGGCGATGAAGCGGCAGTATGACCATCTGCAGCGGCATTATCTGGGGCTGAACGAAGATCGGCTGCTGAAGGTTTACCGGCAGAAGGCGGGGCTGCCCGCACCGGGCGATGACATGGGCGGCTGGTATGACGCAGACGGGTTTGTTCCGGGGCATACGCTGGGGCAGTACATCAGCGCGCTGTCGCGATTCCATGCGTGCACGGGCGATGCGGCTGCGGCGGCGAAGGCGCGGCGTCTGGTGGAGGCTTATGCCGAAACACTGGGTCCGGACGGGTCGCCCTATGCGAGCGAAAAGGGCGCGATTACGTGGCCCTGCTACATCCTGGATAAGTACGAGATCGGGATGATTGACGCGGCTCGTCTGGCGGGCGTGGACCTGGCGAAGAAGGTGCTTCCGGCGGTGATCAGAGGGGCGATGAATCGGAAAGTCGGCGGGATTCCGGATCGCACGTTTGACCGGATTCCGGGACGGACTCCGACGCCTGAAAATCCGGCTCCGTATGACGAGCCGTACATCCTTTCGGAGAACCTGTTTCAGAGCTGGGAAGTGACCGGCGAGCGGCAGTTTCATGACATGGCCGTGAAGTATCTGCTGAACCGGGAATATTATGATCCGCTGGCGCGGGGCGAGAATGTTCTGCCGACCAAACACGCGTACAGTCATGCGATTTCTCTTAGTTCGGCGGCAAAGGCGTACCTGGTGCTGGGCGACCGAAAGTATCTGGACGCGGCGCGGAATGCGTGGGACATGATTGACGAGTCGCAGCGGTGGGCGAGCGGCGGGTGGGGTCCGAAGGAAGCGTTTGTGACTCCGCACCAGGGGCAACTGGGGGAGGCGATCACCTCGACGCGGGACCACTTTGAGACGCCGTGCGGGTGTTATGCGCAGGTGAAGCTGTCGCGGTATCTGCTGCGAATTACGGGCGAAGTGAAGTACGGAGAAGGCCTGGAGCGGGTTCTGTACAACACGGTGCTGGGGTCGCGGGATCCGGACGACGACGGGAACTACTTCTATTACTCGGACTATCAGGCAGGCGCGAAGAAGGGCTACTATCACCGGAAATGGTCGTGCTGTTCGGGGACGCTGGCGCAGGGCGTGGCGGATTATCCGCTGAACATTTACTTCCAGGCGGAGAGTGGATTGTACGTGAATCTGTACGCTCCTTCGGTGGTGAAGTGGGCGGGTCCGGGTGGCGTGGCGGTGAAGGTTCGGCAGACGGGGAGTTACCCCGAGGGCGAGGATGTCCACTTTGAGGTTTCGCCGGAGGCAGGGGCTGAATTTGCGCTGCATCTACGGATCCCGAAGTGGCTGGAGCGCGCGGCGGAAGTCCGGGTGAACGGGAAGAAGTCCGAGGTAGCGGCGGAGCGCGGGACGTTCGCCGCAATCCGGCGGAAGTGGAAGAAGGGGGACACGGTGGACGTGCGCTTCCCTGCCCGATTCCGGATGGAGGCGGTGGACGACAAGCACCTGAAGACGGCCGCGATAATGAAGGGCGCACTGATGTATATCGCGGCGGATGCTCCGGCGGGGATGGAGAAGACGGCGCTGAATTTGCCGGGGGCGATTCAGAGTGCGGGGTCGGGCTTTGCGATTGAGCACGGCGGGGCGAAAGTGGCGATTCAGCCGTGGCACTCGACGCAGGGGCAAACGATGAACACGTATTTTCAGACGCTGTAATTGCGATATGATTTCCGGGTTATGAAAACTCTTGCTTGTTTGATGGTTTTGCTGGTGGGTGGGATGAGTGCGTCTGCCCAGGTGCTGGCGGATAAGAAAGCGCTGCCACTGGCTACAGCGAAGAAGATGGTGGAGGCGGCGGAGAAGTTCGCCACCCAGAACAACTGGCACATGGTGATTTCCATCGTGGATGAGGGCGGGAATCTGATCTGCCTGGAGCGCATGGACGGGTCGCCGATGGGAAGCATTGGCGTGTCGCAGGAGAAGGCGCTGTCGAGCGTGAAGTTCAGTGCACCGACGAAGAATTTCGAAGACGCGGTGGCCAAGGGCGGAAATAACATGCTGCGGCTGGGCGTGATGCCGTTCGAGGGCGGGTTGCCGATTATTGTGGGCGGCAAGACGCTGGGCGCGATTGGTGTAAGTGGTGGATCGGCGCCTCAGGATGGTCAGGTGGCGAAGGCTGCGGTGGACTGGCTGCTGGCGGCTTTGAAGTAGAGCAAGCGGCCACAACGCAGATGGTGCACGGCCGGGGCGGTTCGCGCCATTGGCCCCGCCGGGCACCTCATGCGGTTACTACGAGATTCGCTTCGGCCGCAAGGCTATCGCGGACAAAACAGACGTCATACTGCCACTCTTCCACCTGTTCGGCAGGCAAAAACCGTAGTTCTCCAGGAAACAGCCCCAGCTTCCAGGAAATCGATGGGACTATTGGCCGGAACCCCAGTCCCGCCATGTAGCGGTAAAGTTCCTCCACGCTTCCACCCTGGCGTATCAGCCAACCAGGCGTTACTTCCATTGCGACCATTGAAACACGTTCCAAAGTCTTCTCGATGCCGCGAAGGACGGCCGATTCCAGACCTTCCACGTCAATCTTCACGACGACACGACCGGTAAAAGGCACCTTCTCCAGCACCCGGTCACCGGTTTCGACCGGCACCGAGACCGAAAACACAGAAGTGGCGCATTCACGCAGCGTCGATGTCCCACTGTGCTCTTCGGGCTGATGAAGGGTCGCTGTTCCCGGTTCGCTTCCCAGCGCCAGGTTGAACAAATGTGTACCCCATATCCGATTGATCGCAAAGTGAGCCGAAAGGAGTGCGAATGTGCGGGGATGCGGTTCAAAACTCACCAGTGTGCCTCCGGGGCCGATCAGCTTTCTGGCAAAAAGAGAATGGAAACCGAGGTTGGCGCCGATATCTATGTAGGTGTCGCCAAGGCGCAGGATGCGACGAAGCAGCGCCTGATGCACCACGTCGTAGTAGCGGCCCCAGTAATAACAGGAGCGGCCACCCCATTCGCTCAAATCTGTAGTAACTACCGCCTGTAGCTGCTTGTCGAAGTAGGTTCGGTAGCGTGGGTGAACATCGCGCCACTTCAGGTCGGCCCCAACACCCGCACCAAGCAGACCCAGTAATTTCCCACTCTGGCGAGGCAACCGCCGCATTAAAGGCCTCAGTACATCCAGCGCTATCAAACGCGACCGTTCCCGGGGGCAAACATGGCTGAAGTTTATCACCAAACAAGAAAAGCGGCGCGACGGGGAATTCCCGTCGCGCCACTTTTCCTGGTGCTGAGTCAGGTCTCGATCAGAACTGGAAGCGCAGCCCTAACTGGAGCTGTCTCGGGTTTCCGACCGTGCTGGTGATGGTTCCCACCTGGGCGTTTCCGATGTTGGGATTTGGGAGGCCGAACTGGGGGTGGTTGAAGACGTTGAAGGCTTCGGCGCGGAATTCGACGCGGGTCTGTTCTTTGATCACGAAGTTCTTGAACAGAGACATATCCGAGTTCCAGCGGCCGGGGCCGACCAGCGTGTTGCGTCCCGCGTTGCCATACGTGAATGCTGCGGGGGAAACGAAGACGCTCGGGTCAAACCAGCGCTGCAGCGTCTTCGGGTAAGTCGGGGTCCCGACGACGTTGGGGCGGCTGGCGGTGCCGTTGGTGGTGGAGGTCTGGAGCACGGGCGAGAAGGGCTGCCCTGTCTGAATCGTCAGGATGCCGTTGGTCTGCCAGCCACCGATGATCTGGTTCACGATGCCGCCGTAGTTCATGAACGGCTTGCCCTTACCGAACGGGAGTTCGTAGAGGTAGCTGGCCGTGAAGCGATGGCGGAGGTCGGTGATGGAGCTGGCGCGATCGATGTTGCGATAGCGAGGGTCCTGCGGCAGGGGGCCGGCGGGGCCGCCACCGAATTCGAGGGGTGTGTCGTCAATAGCGTGGGACCAGGCGTAACCGAGGAGGCCACTGAGACCGTGGCTGAGGCGCTTATCCACGGTGATCTGGGCGGCGTAGTAGTTACCGAGACCGTTGGTGGCGAAGTAGCTGACATCGGTGATGAGGGGCGCGATGCCATAGAGGGGACGGCGCGTGTTGGTGGCGGCCGCTCCGGGGAGGGGCTGGTTCGCGTTGTAGGTGTTGTAGAGGTGACGGCCGAGGTTGCCGACGATGGCAGTCTTGATCATCATGGCGGCCGGCACAACTTCGTGTTCCATGGTCAGGTTGAACTGTTGGGCATAGGACGGGCGGAAGTGGGGGTCGACCGCGACGACCGCGCCGAAGGGGTTCTTCGCGAGGTTGTAATCGACCGGCACCAGAGGCGCGAAACCGTCGCTGACTTTGGGGCCAACGTTGATGTCGCCGGGGGCGACGGTGACGGTGGAGCCGAAGGGCAGTTGGCGGAACAAGCGGAGACTGCCGCCTTCGCTGCCGGTGGGGTTGTAGAAGAAGCCGAAGCCGCCGCGGACGACGGTGTGGGGATTGATCTGATACGCGAAGCCGAAGCGGGGCCCGAAGTTCTTCCGGTAGGGGAGAACGCCAGCGTACTTGTCGACGCCGTTCTGGCCGGCGATGTCGATCTTCGCGGTAGTCAGGTTGAAGTTGGCCCAGCGGTTGGCGACTTCACTGAAGGGGCTGAAGTAATCCCAGCGGAGGCCGAGGTTGATTGTGAGTTTGGAATTCACGCGCCAGTCGTCGGCGAAATAGAAGCCGAGTTCGTAGCCGCGTTCGCCGGGCCAGTTGAGGGTGTAGTCGTGGACGATGGAGGTACCGTAGCCGAGGATGAAGCTGGCCATGGAGTCGCCACCGGAACCGGCACGGGAGTCAGTGAGGCCGGTGGAGAAGTTGAAGCGACCGTTACCCTGGTTGGTCTGGTAGATGGTGAGCTGGCGGCGGCGGAAATCGACACCGGCCTTGATGGTGTGACCACCGGTGTTGTAGGTGACGTTGTCGATGTACTGGAACGTGTTTTCGCGGCGGAAAATGGGGAGCGAACGGGTCTGGCCGATGCCGATGTAGCTGGCCGGCGAGAAGATGGGCAGGTTCTGCTCGTTGGGGGTGACGTTGGCGTTGGGCACGCCGAGCTTATTGCCGAGACCGGCGCCGGGGACGAACTGGTCGGCGGTGTAGTCGAGGCGGAAGCGGTTGAAACCCATGCGGAACTCGTTGACGAGGCGCGGGGTGAAGACCTTGGCGTAGCTGAAGACAGCGTGCTGGTCGGGGGAGAAGGATGAACCGGCGAAGGAGCCTTCGTCACCCAGGTTCACGGGGCCATCGATGCCCGGAATGGTGGTGGCCGGGTAGCTGGAAGGCACGCGGGTTTCGGTGTTCTGAATGGACCAGCGGGCGAAGATGTTGTCCTTCGGGGTGATCTGATGATCGATGCGGGCGTCGCCCTGGTTCCAGTCCTGCTTCTGCACGAGGTTCGCAAGATAGTTGTTGAAGCGGGCCGTGGAAGTGGGGTTGGGGTAGGCGCGGATCATCTTGAGAGCCACCGGGTCAAAGCGCGTGGGCGGAATGATGTTGCCGGGGAACTGGTCGCGAGTGAAGCCGGAGCCGGAGGCGCGGGTGGTGAGGGGGTCGTAGACGTTGGCGGTTTCGGTGAAGTCGCCGGTGCGCATTTTGAGCGTCGGGATATTGCCGAGGAGAAGCTGCTGGGAGTCACGGCGGTAGCCTTCGTAGTCGACGAAGAAGAAGGTGCGGTTCTTGCCGTTGTACAGCTTCGGAAGAACGACGGGACCACCGAAGGAGCCACCGAACTGGTTCAGGCGGAAGGACGGGAAGGCCGTGCCTTTGGGGCTGAAGAAGTTGCGGGAATCCATGGCAGAATTGCGCAGGAATTCAAACAGGGAGCCGTGGAGGGCATTGGTGCCGGATTTGGTGATGACGTCAATGACGGCGCCGGAGTTGCGACCGACGTCAGCGGAGTAGAGGTTGGTCTGGATCTTGAATTCCCGAACGCCTTCGACTGCGGGGCGAAGGACGATGGAGAGGGTGAGTCGCTCGTTGTTATCGATGCCGTCGTAGAGGAAGTTATTGGAGCCTTCGCGGTTGCCGTTGGAGAAGATTTCGGTGCCGGGGCGGCGGTCGTCAGGACGGGTGCCGCTCATGATGGTGCCTGAGGCGCCGAAGCCGACGCCGGTGACGCCGGGGCTGAGGGTGGCGAGCTGGACGAAGTTGCGGCCGTTGAGGGGGAGCTGGTTGACGAGCTTCTCGCTGACGACGGTGCCGAGCGAGGAGGATTCGGATTCAAGGAGGGGGGCCTGGGCGGTGACTTCGACGGCGTCGGTGACGTTGCCGACTTCGAGTTTGAAGTCCAGGGCGGCCTGCTGGTTGATCTGGAGGGTCAGGCCTTTTTGGGTGGTCTTTTTGAAGCCGGGGGCTTCGGCGGAGACAGTGTAATCGCCAGGCTGGAGGAGCGGAATGATGTAGGTGCCGGCAGCATTCGTTACGGTTTCATGGATGAGGCCGGTGTCGGCGTTGGTGGCGACGACTTTGGCGTTGACGAGAGCGGCTCCTGAGGGGTCGACGACGGAACCGGAAAGTTCCGAGGAGGCGACCTGGCCGAAAGCGGAGAGGCAGAGTGCGAGGAGGAGTAGGGGGAGGGTTCGAAGTTTTGACATTTGTGTCATGGCTTTCGATCGTTATCTTATCTCAGAGCTTCGTGAAGGATGGAGTTAGCGTTTACGAGGATGGTGTCCGGGGCGGCGGGGCTTGGGTTGCGATAAGATCGGGGTGGATTTTCACGTCCTATTACTCGTTTGAAGGGTCCTGCATGTTTCGTTTTTCGTGTGTTGTTTTATCAGTTGGGTTGAGTTTGTTTGGGCAGACGCCGCCTCAGGCGCCAGCACCGGGTGGTCCGGCACGAGCGGGGCGACCTGTTCCTCCGACCCGGGACCCACACACTCCCGGATATGTGACGGCAAAGGAGTTGCCGGATGGCACGGTACCTTCGCCGAAAGAAGACGGGGACTTCATTCTGGGGCCGACACACAATCCGGCCGCAGAGATGACGGTGCAGGAAAGCGTTCCGCAGGGGACGATCTTCAACTTCACGATGGAATCGAAGGACAGCAAGATCTATCCGGGGATTGCGCGGGAACAGGGGACGTTCGGGACTCCGGACGCGAACGAGCCTTCGAAGCTGATTGTGACGACCAGCCATCCGGCTCCGTACACGCGACGGGTCTCCGTTTACGTTCCGAAGCAGTATGTGGCCGGCACGGCGGCTCCGTTTATTGTGGGCGCGGACGGGCCTGACAAATCTCTGTTCACAGCGCTGGACAATCTGATTGCGGCGAAGAAGATCCCGGTGATGGTGGGAATTTCGATCAGTAATGGCAGCGGCGATGCGCAGGGCAGCCAGCGGGGCCTGGAATACGACACGATGTCAGGCCTGTACGCAGAATTTGTGGAGAAGGAAGTGCTGCCTCTGGTGGAAAAAGAGGCGAGCGTGAAGCTGACGAAGGACCCCGAGGGGCGGGCGACGATGGGCGGAAGTTCGGGCGGGTCGGCTGCGATGATCATGGCCTGGTATCACCCGGAGTGGTATCACCGCGTGCTGACTTATTCGGGCACCTATGTAAATCAGCAGTGGCCGTGGGATGAGAAAATTCCGCATGGCGCATGGGCGTTTCATGAGTCGCTGATCCCGAACAGTCCGAAGAAGCCGCTGCGGATCTGGATGGAAGTGGGCGACCGGGATAACTACAACCCGAATATCATGCGGGATAACATGCATGACTGGGTTTTGGCGAATGAGAACATGGCCCGGGTGCTGGCGGCGAAGGGATATCATTACCAGTTTGTATTTGCGGTGAATGCGGGGCATACGGATCGCACGGTGAAGGCGCAGACTTTGCCGGAAGCGCTTGAGTATGTGTGGCAGGGTTATCCGATCAAGTAAGTAAGGGTCTGAGGAGAGATTGAGATGAAGATGCGTTATTTGGGAATTGGTTTGCTGGTAGGTGGTTTGATGATGGGGCAGACGCCTGCTCCGGCTCCGGCAGCCCCTGGAGCTCCGCCTGCGGGTGCTCCAGGCGGGCGCGGGGCGCGGCCGCAGAATCCGGCGCGCGATCCGCATACGCCGGGCTATGTGACGGCGAAGGAGCTGCCGGATGGCGCGAATCCTTCACCGAAGGAAGACGGGAATTTCATCATGGGGCCAACCCACGCTCCGGCGCCGGAGATGACGGTTCGGGAGGATGTTCCGCACGGGGAGATTTTCAACTTCGTGATGGAGTCAACGGACAGCAAGTTCTATCCGGGGATTGCGCGGGAACCGGGGCCGATGCAGCCGGATCCGAACGATCCGACGCGAATGCTGGTGAAGAGCGGTCCGAAGCCTTACACGCGAAAGGTTGCGGTGTATGTTCCGAAGCAATATGTGAAGGGGACCGTGGCTCCGTTCATCGTGGGCGCGGACGGTCCGGACCAGATGTTGTTTACGGCTCTGGACAACATGATCGCGGCGAAGAAGGTTCCGGCGATGATTGCGATCTCGATCGGGAACGGCAGCGGCGATTCACTGGGCAGCGAACGCGGGCTGGAATACGACACGATGTCCGGTAAGTACGCCGAGTTCGTGGAAGCGGAAGTGCTGCCGCTGGTGGAACAGAAGGCGGGCGTGAAGCTGACGAAGGACCCGGAAGGCCGTGCGACGATGGGCGGGAGTTCGGGCGGTTCGGCAGCGCTGATTATGGCCTGGTATCATCCGGAACTGTATCACCGGGTGCTGACGTATTCGGGGACCTATGTGAACCAGCAGTGGCCGACGGATCCGGCGTTGCCGCACGGCGCGTGGGAGTTTCATGAGAATCTGATTCCGAAGAGTCCGGTGAAGCCGATTCGGTTGTGGATGCAGGTGGGGGATCGGGACAATCTGAGCACCCGCGATGCGTATCATGACTGGGTTTTGGCGAATGAAAATATGGCGAAGGTTCTGGCGGCGAAGGGTTATCACTACCAGTTTGTGTTTTCGCAGAATTGCGGGCACACGGACCGTGCGGTGAAGGCGCAGAGTCTGCCGGAAGCTTTAGAGTATGTTTGGGCCGGGTATCCGGTGAAATAGGGATTATGGCGCAACTCGCGCATCGGCGGGCCTTTCGCCTGAGTGTGGCGCTGGGCTCGCTGTGCGTGGTCACGTTTTTCGTTGTGCCGTTGATTGTTTCGTGCGTCGGACTTGAACTCGACGCACCGGTCTCACGGGTGCAAGTAACCAGCCTGAGCCGATGGTCACTCGGATTGCTGATCGGCACACTTTGGGCAATCTACTTTGCGACGAGACAATTGATGATCTTGTATCCGCCGAGGGTCTCTTCGCGAACAGACGTTTCGATCCTGATCTTCGCTATCTGCGCTGCAATGTCTATTGCAGCGGGAGTAGCCGTCAGAGAGTTCATGAGGCACGCTTGCCCTCTTTGGGTGAGAAGCCGAAAGCAGAATGCCAGTTTTCTCGCCTCCACGCGCAACATGCATGTGCATGCAGGTGATAAAGTAGGGACATGAGGACGACTATCGAGATGAGGCCGGACCATCGTGCCCGTGTCCTGGAACTGGCGGCGACCCGGGGAGAGAAAGGATTCTCCGGTGTAGTGGCTGAGGCGCTGGATTTTTATCTGGAGTCTCAAAACGGGCAGAACGATTCGATTCAGGCGGCACTGGCG
>CANIHR010000117.1 GCA_947467185.1 Bryobacterales bacterium | reverse complement strand
CCTCGCGGGCCGCACACCCATTCCCTGCACGCTGTGCAATACCTTCGTCAAGTTCGATCAGTTCCTCGATCTGGCCGATTCGGTCGGTGCAAAGACCATCGCCACTGGCCACTACGCGCGCGTTTCCTTTAATGAGGGAACCGACCGCTGGGAGATGCGCACCGCCATTGACTTCGGTAAGGACCAGACCTATTTCCTCTGGGGCCTGACCCAGCACCAGCTTTCCCGGACCCAGTTCCCGCTCGGCTATTTGAACAAGCCCGAAGTCCGCGCGCTCGCCGAAGAGCTAAACCTGCCTGTCGCCGGCAAACCCGAAAGCTACGAAATCTGCTTTGTCCCGAACGGTGACTACGCCGCTTTCATGGACGCCTACCTGGCCGACAAGGGCCTGGCTCGTGAAGAAGTCGAAGGCCGGATCGTCAACACCGAAGGCAAGGAACTCGGCCGCCACAAGGGCTCGCACCACTACACAGTCGGCCAGCGCAAGGGTCTGGGCATCTCCGCCCCCGAACCTCTTTACGTCATTTCAACCGACCCCATCAGCCAGCAGGTCACTGTCGGCTCCAATGACGACCTGCTTTGCCAGAGCCTCATCGCCCGCGACATCAACTGGGTCTCCTGGGCCGGGCTGAACGAACCGACGCGGGCGCAGGTTCGAATCCGCAACCGCCACGTGCCGTCCCCCGCCACCATCCGCCCGCTGGAAGGCAACCGCGTGGAAGTCGTTTTCGACACCCCGCAGCGCGCCGTCACCCCCGGTCAGGGCGCAGTCTTTTATGTAGGCGACCTGGTAGCCGGCGGCGGCTGGATCGAGTAGGCTCTTTGGCGAAGCGCGGGGCATTCCGGAATTCTGTCGAGGCGATGGCCGCCCAGGCTGTGGTCGCGACCCTGCAGTACGCCCCCCGCGGTATTGCCGAGGACCTTGGTTACTTTTACGCCGGTTTACTCGACCGCTTTATCCCCCGTTTGCGGAAAACCGCCGAGATCAACCTCGCGTTCGCGTATCCCGAAAAGGACGCCGCCTGGCGCAAAGCCACCACGGACGACGTCTTCCGCAGTATTGGCCGCGTTCTGACCGCCCTTGGCCGCTTCCCGTCGATCACGAAAGAAAACGTCCACGACTGGATTCGCTACGAGGGCTTCGAGCACTACGAGGAGGCGAAAGCCCGCGGCAACGGCGTCCTGTTCGCCACCGCCCACCTCGGCAATTGGGAACTCAGTGCGTTCTGCCACGCCCTGCTGACCGAACCGATGCACGTCGTCGTCCGCCCCCTCGACAACCCGCACATCGACGAAATTGTGGAGACCCGCCGCGGACTTTCCGGCAACAACCTGCTCTCCAAGCGCGATTTCGCCCGTTCCATTCTGCACGCGCTGCGAAAAAACGAACCCGTCGGCATCCTGGTGGACCAGAACTCGGCCAACGAAAACGCAGCCTTTGTTCCTTTTTTCAATGAGTTAGCCTGTACAAATATGACGTTCGCCCGGCTGGCCGCCCGCAGCGGAGCCGCCGTCATCCCCGGTTTTGCCGTGTGGAGCGAAGAAGAGCGGAAGTACATCCTCCGCTTCTACCCTCTGCTGGAAATCACCGGAGACCCTGTGGAAGATACACGCCGCATCCAGGCGTCCATCGAAACCGCGGTCCGCGAATACCCCGGCCAGTGGCTCTGGATTCACCGGCGCTGGAAGACCCGCCCCGAAGGCGAACCCGACCTTTACCGCAAACGCTGACTTACAGCGCGGCCCGCATCCGCATCAGCAGACCGTCGATCGCAATGTTCTTCTGGATATTCCGGCGCAGCAGGGCCGCCACCTCATCCACACCCTTCACGGCCTCAATCACCCAGGCGCGCGAAACCTTGTTGGCAATCAGCATCAGATCGCCCTTGGCATCCACGTTGCGAATCCCGCCCACGCCCTCGCGTAACAGGGCCACGTCGCGCAGCAATTCATACAAAAGCTTCAGATAGCCTTCCAGCTTGTCGGTTCGGCTGCGCCCCAGCGCTTCTGAAACCGGCAGCCACGCCGAGAAGCTCGACACGCCGGCCCCGGTCTTGAGCAGCGCCAGCATCGACGTCCGCCGCTTCTGGAAAAGCTCAATATCCAGCGTCGCCGCCAACCCGGGACTCCCCGCTGACAACGCAATCCGCCGCTCCGCGTTGTCCAGTTGCCGGAACTTCGCGAACTCCTTCATCTCCTCGTTCGTCAATGGCGACAGGTTCAGAATCACCGACCGCGACCGGATCGTCGGCAGCAAATCATAGACATTCTCCGCCGTCATTACCAGAATCATGTGGTCCGGCGGTTCTTCCAGCGTTTTCAGCAGCGAATTCGCGGCCTGCTCGCCCGCGCGGTCCACCTGGTCGATCAAAAACACGCGCCGACTGCCCTTCAGCGGCCGTAACTGCGCCCGTTCTTTCAGCATCCGCATCTGCGGGATTGAAATCTGCCGCAACGGACCCTCGGGCGGGAAAGTCAG
Source organism: Bryobacterales bacterium (assembly GCA_947467185.1). Lineage (GTDB taxonomy): Bacteria > Acidobacteriota > Terriglobia > Bryobacterales > Bryobacteraceae > BOG-234. The sequence goes on along the minus strand of CANIHR010000117.1, from coordinate 13,356 downwards.
AAAGTCGGGATGCGTCGAAAATACCAGCGGGTCCTGATTCCGCTTCTCCGACGGCAGTTTTTCCCGCGCAGCGAGCGTGGCCTCGTTCGGCTCCAGGCTCAAATCGTCCTGTTCAATCTGCTCGGGATGCCCCAGCAGCCGCGCCGCGAACCGTCGCGCCAGCGTGGCCTTCCCCAAACCTTCCGCCCCGGCGAAAAGCAGCGTCTGCGGGATCTTCTCCCGCTCAATCATGCTTTCGAGCACCGCCTGGGCATGGCGATTCCCGTAAAAGTTCTCAAACACGGCCTTGCAGTGCCTCCGCGATCCGCCGCGTCACTTCATTGACCGACGCCCGACCGTCCACCACCACAAACCGCTCCGGCTCCTGCGCCGCCAGCGCCAGATAGCCCGCACGCACGCTCTCATGGAACTGCGCACTCTCGTCGTCGATCCGCGATTCCGAAAGATCCGTCCGCTCATTCCGGCGCCGCGCTCGTGCCAGGCTCGTTTCCAAATCGATATCGATCAGCACGGTCACGTCTGGCCGGAGGCCCTCGCAGGCAATCGCGTCCAGTTGCAGCACGGTTGCCGCATCCAGACCCCGCCCACACCCCTGATACACCAGCGTCGAATCCGTAAACCGGTCACACAGCACCAGCCCACCAACCGACAGCGCCGGCCGGATCACCTGCTCCACATTCTGCGACCGGCTGGCAAAATACAGCAAGAGTTCGGTCCGGGAATGGATCGCCGTATTCGCCGGATCCAGCAGAATCCGCCGGATCTGCTGGCCAATCTCTGTCCCGCCCGGCTCCACCGTTTCGGTCACAGTCAGGCCCCGCGCCCGCAGGTTCGCCGCGAGAATCCGCAACTGCGTGGTCTTGCCGCAGCCATCCATACCCTCGAAAGTGATAAAGCGTCCCGGCGTCATAAGGAAAGGGGGGAACTTCGATTCTCGCAAATGCGCACATGCAGTAAACTGAGGCCGTGAAGCCGAATGCCGATCCCCGGGCAGGCCTGCCAGCCCCCACCTCGTTGTTGATTGATGTCGCCCAACTGGAACGCGACTATTACACCCTCATCCCCGACCCGGCGAATCCCCGGCATGCCGTCAGTTTCGGCACCAGCGGCCACCGCGGCACCTCTTCCGCTTACACCTTTAATGAGCCTCACATCCTCGCTATCACTCAGGCGATCTGTGAATATCGCGCCAAAGTCGGCATCACTGGTCCCGTCCTGATGGGCAAGGACACCCACGCGCTTTCTGACGCTGCTCAGCGCACCGCGCTCCGCGTCCTGGCCGCCAACAAAGTTCAGACGGTCATCCAGGCGAACGACGGTTTCGCCCCAACGCCAGCTATTTCCCACGCGATCCTCGCCTGGAACCGCGGCCGAACGCAGGACCTCGCCGACGGCATCGTCATCACCCCCAGCCACAATCCCCCGGCCGATGGCGGTTTCAAGTACAACCCACCGGAAGGTGGCCCCGCCGATACCGACATCACCGGAGCGATCCAGCGCCGCGCCAATGAACTGATGGCAGGAAACAACGCCGGCGTTCAGACCGTGACGTACGAGGAAGCACTCGCCGCCCCCACCACTACCCACGGCGATTTCGTGGGCCCCTATGTGGAAGATCTCGGCAACGTGATCGACATGGAAGCCATTGCGCGCTCCGGCCTGCGCATCGGCGTCGATCCCCTTGGTGGTGCATCTCTCGGCTACTGGAAGCCCATCGCCGAACGTTACGGTCTGAACATCACAGTCGTCAACACCAAAACCGACCCGCAGTTCGGCTTCATGACCGTGGATCACGACGGCCAGATCCGTATGGATTGCTCCAGCCCCTATGCGATGGCTGGCCTCGTCGGCCTGAAAGACGATTTCGACATCGCCTGGGGCACTGACCCTGACGCTGATCGCCACGGCATCGTCACCCGTTCGCTCGGTCTGCTAAATCCCAACCACTTCCTCGCCGTCGCCATCGATTACCTCCTGACCCACCGCCCAGGCTGGCCCAAAGCCGCCGCGGTGGGCAAAACGCTGGTCAGCAGTTCTTTGATTGACCGTGTCGTGCAGGGCCACCAGCGCGTCCTTGCAGAAACACCCGTCGGCTTCAAGTGGTTCGCCGGACTCTTCGACGGTTCCTTCTGCTTCGGCGGTGAAGAAAGCGCCGGAGCCAGCTTCCTGCGCCGCGACGGCACCGTCTGGACGACTGATAAGGACGGTCTGCTGCTCGGTCTCCTGGCCGCCGAAATTACTGCCGTCACCGGGCGCGACCCGGGTGAGCACTATCTGGACCTGGCCTCTCGCTACGGGCGTTTCTATTACGACCGGATCGACAATACCGCCACGCCGGAACAGAAAGTCGCGTTCAAGAACCTGACCCCTGCCTCCGTCACGGCGGAAACGCTGGCGGGCGACCACATCGTTGCCCGCATTACTCACTGCGGACCCAACCCGACCGGTGGCCTGAAGGTGGTCAGTGGAGGCGGCTGGTTTGCTGCCCGCCCCTCCGGTACTGAAGCCAAGTACAAAATCTACGCCGAGAGTTTCCGCAGCGAAGAGCACCTGCAGGAAATTTTCGAAGAGGCCGGGAAGATCGTCACCGAGTCACTCGCCGCGAAATAGCCTTATGCGCATCCGAAGCTGGCGACCAGTTCTGGCCATTGCCCTGCTGCTGGGAATCAGCCTCGGCGCGCAAACGCGCGGCAACCGCTGGGCGCGCTACGAGCATGAAATGCAGGACCCGGTTGACGATCCACCCGATGCCGACCGCAAGGGCGAGTTTGCCCTCGGGCGACTCCGCTATCACTCCCCGATGGACGGCGGCCGCCGCTACTCCCGCTGGGGGATCGACGTCAACAAGGGCGACCGCCTCTTCCTGGGGCACCTAATCCGGCTCACGCGTATCGATGTGGAGTCCATCGAGAACATCGTGGATGTCGCGACCGACCGCATCTTCGATACGCCGTGGATGTTCGCCGGTTCCGTGGGCGACTGGACTTTTAGCGCCGCCGAAGCCGCCCGGATGCGCGAGTTCTTCCTGCGCGGCGGATTCCTGATGGTGGATGACTTCCACAATCCCCGCGAATGGGTCACCTTCATGAACGGCATCCGCCAGATCGACCCCACCTTCGACGCCGAAGAACTGCGCGATGGCGACCCCATGTTTCAGGCGGTCTACAACCTGGATAAGCGCGTCCGTGTACCCGGCGCGAATGTGGTGCACGGCTCACAGGTAGAGCGGGGCGGCATTGAACCCCACTGGCGCGTGATTCGCGACCCCAAAGGCCGCGCCATGGTCGGCATCACGTTCAACATGGACGTGGGCGACGGCTGGGAGTTCGCCGATGTGCCGGATTACCCGGAAAAATACGCATCCGAGGCCATTCGCCTCGGCATGAACTACGTCGTCTACGCGATGACACACTAACTATTCAATCGGCCATGGCTTCCACGGCAATACAATCCCTATCGCTTCGGCATAGGCTGTCAGACGTCCCAGGTCCATGCCCAATGCGGTATCGAGGGCTGTCAGCAATCCCCGCCGGTTCGTTGCCTGCCCCAACAGGTCGGCATCCAGGGCCAGTGCCCCGTTGCGAGAGACTTCGGCTCGTTTCCGTGCGGCTTCCAGCTTTGCCTTCAGTTTCTCGATAGTGGCCACCTTGCCGCGTCCCTGAAATTCCGGAATCGAATTGACGACGCCCGTATCGCCTGTAACCCCTTCCAGAAACGTGTCGATGAGGGCAGCGGTATGCCCCAGCACTTCCGCCACAGTTCTCGAACCCGGTGCGGGACGCCAGGTGTACTTGTCTTCGGGAATCGCTTCGGCGAGAGAAACCAGACGGCTCTCCAGACCCCGCAGCGGCACCAGAATATCGACGGCCGGAATCAGAGTCTTCGCCTCTTTGACATCCAGCAGTTCCACGTCGAAAATCAGTTCGGACTTACCCGGGATTGGCCCCGTTCCCGCTTCGCCATACGCCAACTGATAGGGGATGAACAGACGTCGCTTCCCGCCCACCTTCATCCCCTCCAGCCCGATATCCCACCCCGTAATCACCTGCCGCCGGCCCTGCACAAACTCAAACGGTTCGTTCCGATCCACTGAAGAATCGAACTTCTTCCCGTCCATCAGCCAGCCCGTGTAATGAACCTGCAGCCGTTTCCCGGTCGCATACGGAATGCCCGTACCGGTTGTAATGTCGAGGTACCGCATGGTCGCCAGGTCCTTCGGCGTACCTTCCACGGCCGGCACTTGCGCCCAGAGGCCCATCGCGATCAGTCCGGGCAAAATCGTCTTCAGCATTTAACGGCTCCTGTTTTTGAGGCGTGTTTCCAGCACCGAATCCGGCGTGAAGTTCTCCCATTGCAAATCAAACCCATCCGAAGCGGTCAGCGCCGCCTGCGGAATCAGTCCGATCAACTCGCAGCCGGCAACTTCAATTCCTCGCTGCCTCGCCAGTTTTCGCACCACATGGAATACCTGATGCAGCGGAGTGATCTCAAAATCCACAAGATTGATCGACACCTGCACCTGCTCCCGCGATTCCAGCGGTAAACCCAGCGCCTTCACGGCCGGCAAACCACCGTTCGACGCGCGAATCGTCTTTGCAATCTCCTTCGCCGCGTCCAGATCCTGCGACTTCAGATTGATATTCCACGCCACCAGAAACTTCCGTGCACCGACCACAATCGCACCCGCCGTGGGATGCCGACCCGTCCCGATATCCGGCGCATATCCCTGCGGTGCCAGTTTGCGAACATTCTCCAGCCGGACACATTCGGTCCGCCGTGCCGCCGCCTCGTAGAGAAACACCGGTACCTGCAGCTCTTCCCAGATGCACTGCCCCAGATCCCGCGCGATCACCGCGCACTCATCCAACGTGATGTCTTCCACCGGTACAATCGGCAGCACATCCGCCGCGCCAACCCTGGGGTGCACTCCCGAATGCGTCGAGATATCGATCCGTTCCACCGCCTCCCGCACCGCCTCCAGCGCCGCCGAGGCCACCGCCCCGGCAGACCCCGCAAAGGTCAGCACGCTGCGGTTATGGTCAGCATCCGAAGTCCTGTCCAGCAGCAGTTCCGCTGGCACGCGGCTGGCAATCGCATCCACAATCGACCGGTTCCGCCCCTCGGAAAAATTGGGTACGCATTCGATGACTCTCATACTCTGCGATCCTTGAACGGCCGTTTCAGATGGCGGCGAATCGCGTACGGCATGGGGCGCAGGAACGTCACGATGGTCCGGTAGATCCAACCCGGCACCACGATGACCTTGCCCTTATCCAGCCCTTTCAGTGAGGTCTCGACAATGAAATCGGCACTCATCCAGAGAAACCCAGGAATACCCTTCCGGTCCACACCCAACGTATCGTGAAATTCGGTAATCGTGAAGCCCGGGCACAGCGCCTGCACCTTCACAGCCGACTCCGCGCCGCGCAGTTCCAGCGCAAGCCCTTCGGTAAAGCTGTTCATCCAGGCCTTCGTGGAACAGTAGCTGACATTCCCTTCGTTGATGGAGAACGCAGCTACGGACGACACGTTGATAACCCCGCCCTTATTCCGCGCCACCATGCCACCCAGTGCCGCATGAGTCAGCCGGACCGTTGCCAGAACATGCACCCGGTGCATCGCCTCCTGCCCCGCCGCTTCCGCTGTCCAGAATCGCCCCAGCGACCCAAAACCGGCATTGTTCACCAGCAGTTCCAGCCGCGCACAGCCCCGGATGACTTCGGCCACGCTGTCCACCCCCACATCGGTCGCCAGATCCGCCGTCACCAGTTCGCAGGCGACCTTCAGTTCCCGGGCCAGTTCCGCCAGTTTCTCGGTCCGCCGGGCCACCAGAATCAGATCGAAGCCACGCGCCGCCAGATGCCGGGCGAACGTGGCGCCAATGCCGCTGGAAGCTCCTGTTATCAGCGCAACAGGTCGCGCAAGGTTTGCCATACAGAGTTGAGGATAGCCTGAACCGCTATCCTGATACCGAATGGATCAGAATGCAGTCGCGGGGTTGATACAGGAGCGGGACGAACTGAAAGCGCATGCTTTCCGGCTGGCTGCGGAAGTGGAAGCGGCCGCGCAGGAGAATATCGCGCTCACCGGACGCCTGACCACCGCAGAAACGCAGCGTGAAACGCTCCAGACCGAGCGCAACGAACTCAAGGAGCACCTGACTCGCCTCGCTGCCGAACTCGCCGAAGCCCACCGGCAACTCAGCAGCCTGCAGAGCAAGCTGTTCGTTGATCCCGGCCACTTTTACTCGCCTGTGGTTGACCCCGAAAGTCCCTTCGTCGTCAAGGCGATGGCCGCGAAATCCGGCAATATCCCCGGCGTGGAAGTCAGCGACCAACGCATGCTGGCCGAATTTGCGAAGCTCTCCCGCTGGTATGCCGAGATGCCGTTTACGCCGGAGAAAACCGACGGCCTCCGCTACTACTTCGAAAACCCCGCGTTCTCCTATACCGACGCCTTTGTACTCTACGCGATGCTCCGCACGCTGCAGCCGGAGCGCGTCGTCGAGATCGGCTGCGGCTACTCCACCTGCGTCATCTTCGACACGGTGGACCACTTCCTCAACCCGCGCCCCGAAATCGCCTGCTTCGACCCCTATCCCGACGTCCCCCACGCACTCACCACGCCGGATGATCCGCTCCGTCAGGCCATCCAGGCCATTCCGCTGCAGGAAATCCCCGATGAAGTTTTCTCGTCGCTCGAACCCGGTGACATCCTCTTCATCGATTCATCCCACATCGCCAAAACGGGCAGTGACGTCCTGGACTACCTCTTCCGCGCCCTGCCCCTCGTCACGCCCGGCGTTTTCATCCACATCCACGACATCGGCTACCCCTTCGAATACTCCGACGAGTGGGTCGTCACCGAAAATCGTTCCTGGAATGAGGGCTACTTCCTGCGCGCGTTCCTCATGTATAACGACGCCTTCGAAATCGTTTTCTGGAACAGCTACTTCGTGCAGAAGTTCGCGGATCGCGTGGCGCAGCAGGCCCCGAACTGCCTGAAGAACGGCGGCGGCAGTATCTGGCTGCTGCGGCGCTGATTTACTAAACTAGCTGAAATGGAATCGGTAAGCGTTGAACGCTTTTATCTCGGCTGCCTCGCCCACGCATCCTGGATGGTAGGGTCCGGGGGCGTTGCCGCCGTGATTGATCCGCAGCGCGACGTGGATATCTATCTGGAAGCGGCAACTTCCAGAGGCTGGAAGATTGCGCACATCATCGAAACCCATGTCCATGCTGATTTCGTATCCGGACACCGGGAACTGGCTGAGCGAACCGGTGCCTCCATCTATCTGGGTCAGGGATCAGGAGCAGAGTTTCCACACATCGCCGTAAAGGATGGCGACGAACTCAGCTTCGGAACCTGCCGAATGGAGTTTCTACAGACTCCTGGCCATACGCTGGAGAGCATCTGTATCCTGATGCACGATACGGGCGACCCGGCCCGACCCGGAGTCCTGTTCACCGGCGACACGCTTTTTGTTGGGGATGTTGGCAGGCCGGATCTCTCCGGCACACACACCCCGCAGGAACTCGCGGCTATTTTGTACCGGAGCCTCCACGACAAGGTTCTCCGGCTGCCGGACGAAACCCTGATTTATCCCGCCCACGGCGCAGGCTCCCTCTGCGGGCGTCAGATGAGTGCGGAGAGTTCTTCAACCATCGGAAAAGAACGCCGGACAAATTATGCGCTGCTGGCAGGCACCTCCGATGAATTCGTACACCTGCTCACGGACGACCTCCCCGGCGCACCCGAGTACTTTGCCCAGGAAGTGGAGCTGAACCGAAAGGGCGCCGCGCCCGTTTCGCAACTGCCCGGACTCCAGGCGTTTTCGGCGACCGAAGTGCAGCAACTGCAGCAGGGCGGCGTGATTGTCGTCGATACCCGCCCGCCTGCGGAGTACGCGGCCGCCCACGTGCCGGGGTCCCTTCACATTGCGCTCACAGGGCAGTACGCATCCTGGGCGGCGCGAATTCTGGGACTGAATACCCGCCTGGTCATCGTGGGGGAAGACGAAACCCATGTCCGTGAATCGCAACTTCGGCTGGCCCGGGTAGGCCTGGACGGCGTGGTCGGCTTCCTGCGGGATGGCATCTCCGGCTGGGTGCGCGATGGATTGGAACTGGAGTCCATCCCGCAGATCACTGCGCCGGACCTTGCGGACCTGTGCAGACAGGATCCCGCCGGGGTGACGATTCTCGACGTTCGCGAGGTAGGAGAACTTGCCAGTGGTTCCATTGAGGGGTCTGTCTGCATTCCACTGGGAAGACTCAAGACCCGAACCGCCGAGTTGGATCCCACAAAGCTCGTGGTGGTGCACTGCAAAGGTGGGTATCGCAGTTCGATCGCCGGCAGTATTCTCCGTCGCGCGGGATTCCGCGAAATTGCGAACCTGATCGGTGGCTTTGACGCGTGGAAGGCGGCCGGTCTCCCGATCGCCGCCTGAGGACGCGCGTGCTACGGTAACTGCGAAAACGTCTTAATCAGGTGGTATTCGCTCTGCCGCCGCAGGACCCAACTGGCCTTTCCCTGCTCATCCAGCACCATGTCCTCTTCGAGCGCGACTTCCAGCTTCTGACCACCCCACTCGGCCACCGGCGTCGTTGCCTGCAGTTCGATCGAGAACCAGGTTCCCGGTAACAGCGGAACATCGCCGCGCCCCGGAACACCTTCCTGGTGATCCCAGAGGCCGATCAGTGGACCCGCAGCGTGGCCATGGTCGCCAACGGGGTGCGAGTAGATCGTGCCATCCAGCTTTTCTTCCTTCATTGCGTGCAGAACGTCGGCGAGCACGGTATTCCCGGTACGCCCCGGTTTCATCCGCTCCATCGTCAGATCCTGTAGCCGATTTGTGTTCTTCAGCGCCGCTTTGATGCCCGCGGGAACGTCGGTCTCGCCCTCGCGCAGGACGTAGCCCATGTGCTGCGTGTCAGTATTCAGCCGCATGGCGGTAATGCCGAAATCGGTGTGCAGGACGTCGCCCCGCTCAATGACGGTGCCTTCCCGGCGATTCAGTCGGTTCGCGGCCGTCAGGCCTTTGCGCTGGATCTCCACAGATGGCTGGAACCACGTCCCCAGCCCGGCATCGTTCACCTTCTGCCGCAGCCACCAGACCACGTCCTGATCGGTCGTCTTCCCGGGAGTGATGACCTCGCTCGAAAACGCGCGGGCAATCAGTGAATGGACAATCGTCATCATGTCGCGGTAGGTGGGCAGCATCTCCGGGATCCGCAATTCCTGGTATTCGAGCGCCAGATTCTCTGCCGGTTTGATGCGATCTTTGTACGCCGGTCCGAGCGTGGCGAGCAGCTTTTCCTGCAATCCGGCGGTCAGGCCGTCGGAAAACGCGTGGGTCGCGGAAACGTCGATCGCGATGCTGGTCGGTTTACGTTCGTCCACCAGCTTCCGGAGCGTGGTCCACTGCGAATCGCCGTAGATTTCCTTACCAGAGGATGTGGGGTCACGGTAGACGGTGTAAAGGCCGCCGTTCGATTCGCCACCAAGCGCGAGGCGCTCCACACCAGCCTCGCCCTTATCGAAGAAAACGTAGACGGTGGTCCGGCGGGCGGCGAAAACAGTGGGAGAAACGAGGGAGAAGAAGGCGGGGTCTTCAGCGTACTCGCGGCAGGCGACGATCCACATCTGGACGTTGTGCTTCCGCATGAGCGCGGGAAGATGGCGTTCCAGCCGAAGGCGCAGCCATTCCTGCTGGATTTCGGCCTGCTGACGAAGCGGGGGAAGATTTGGTTGAGCGGCGAGGGAGGAAATCAGAAAAAAGGTGGCCAGCACGGTTCGCAGCATAATGCTTATGATACGAACGTGGCCAGCCACCCGAAAGGGTTAGGCCTTGCGGCGACGCGCCAGACCGAGGGAACCAACACCGGCGATCAGCAACAGGAAGGTGGAGGGTTCCGGAGTCCCCGTCAGTTCACCGGACGTAATCGCAGAATCGTAAATCCGAAGGTTGTCGATTTCGCCATTGAAGAACTCCGTGTGGGGAGCAAACTGCGAACCAAGGCGCGTGTCGGAACCTCCCGTCGTCGTGGATATTGCGAAACTCGTTGACCCCAGCGCCGTGCCATCCAGAAACAAGGTCGACGTTCCTCCGGTTCCATCGACGACGAGCGCGACCTGATGCCACAGCGTGTCCGCAGGAAACGTAACGCCAGTTGAACCCCACGAGTCGGTCGCCCGGAAGTCAAAGCTGTTGCTGCTCCCGATATAGAAACCCGGACCACCCGACGAACCCTGTGAAATCAGTTCATGGATCCCGCTTTGGGCTCCGGCCAGGCGGAAATCCAGCACAACGGAATAGCTGCCGCTGGTAGGAATAATGTGACTGCCAAACTCCGCATACCCCGAGCCGTTCAAAGAGAGCACGCCTCCTCCGACCGACGCGCCCCCAATTAATGAAGCGTTCGCACTTCCTGTCAGGTCCGTGACTCCACTGCTGAAATCGTAGCTGTGAACCAGCCCCGCCTGCGCCGAGGAAACGGCCAGCGCGGCCAGGATCAATGTGAATTTGAGCTTCATAAATTCCTCCGTGGCTGCGTTGACGCGAACGGGCAGCCGGTATTAGCAGGCGCGAGAGAAATATTTATGCGTATAAAAAGAATCCTTGTATAAGCATATTGAATCCGATAGGCATGCTCAAAAAACTCCTCGCAACCGACTCCAACGCCGCCACCACCCTCCTCCGCCTCGTCCTGGGCATCGTCTTCTTCGCCCACGGCGCGCAAAAGACGCTCGGCTGGTTCGGAGGTTACGGCTTTACCGGCACCATGGGCTTCTTCACCTCCATGGGCGTCCCCGCCGCGTTTGCCTTCCTAGCCATCATGGCGGAGTTCCTCGGTGGCCTCGGCCTCATCTTCGGCCTGCTGACTCGCGTCGCCGCTTTCGGCATCACCGCCAACATGCTGGTCGCCATCCTGACCGTCCATAGCCAGTTCGGCTTCTTCATGAACTGGTCCGGCGCACAGAAGGGCGAAGGTTTCGAATACCACCTGCTGGTGCTGGCCATCACGGCGTTTCTGATAATCAAAGGTGCCGGAGCCGCATCGCTCGACCGGCTTCTGACTGAAAAGGACTGACCGTGAACACCGCCACCTCCGCCCCCCGACTCTGGATCATCCTCGCGAGAGCGCACCGCGCCCTCGGTACGCTCGCCGAGCGCAGCATCGCCGATACCGGCCTCTGCCTGAGCGACTTCATGGTGCTCGAAGCTCTGTTGCATAAGGGTCCGCTCACCATCGGAGCGATTCAGGAGAAGGTGCTGCTCGCCACCGGCTCCATGACGGCGGCGGTGGACCGGGTGGAGAACAAGGGTCTGGTGATCCGGACCACAACGAAGGAAGACCGCCGGGCGCGCGTCCTGCAACTGACCGATGAGGGTCGCCGGATCGCCGAACTGGCTTACACAAGACACGCGCAGGACCTCGAACGCCAGATGGAGGTCCTCACCGCTGAAGAAAAACAACAACTTGGCGATTTGCTGAAGAAGCTCGGCCACCATGCCGGACAGGCGGTGGCGGAGCAAGAGGAGAGAAAGTCATGATCGAAGTCAGAAAAAGCGCGGATCGGGGCCATGCCAACCACGGCTGGCTCGATTCCCACCACAGTTTTTCGTTTGCGGACTATTACGACCCGAAGTTCATGGGTTTCCGCAGTCTGCGGGTCATCAATGAGGACCGCGTCGCACCGGGTATGGGTTTCGGAACCCACGGCCATCGGGATATGGAGATTCTGAGCTACGTGCTGAGCGGCAAGCTGGCGCACAAGGACAGCATGGGTCACGAGGAACTGCTGGGACCGAACGAGATCCAGAGGATGTCGGCCGGCAGCGGCATTCGGCACAGTGAGTACAACGGTTCCACGACGGAAACGGCACATTTTCTGCAAATCTGGATTGAGCCGCGGACGAAGGGCGATACGCCGTCCTACGAGCAGATCGCGTTCGCGGCGGAGGAAAAGCAGGGGAAATTCCGGACGCTGGCATCACCTGAAAGTGGCCCCGGGATCGCGACGATCAACCAGGATGCGCGGGTCTACGTGGCGGAACTGAAGCCAGGCGAGGCCCTGGATTACGCCCTGGACGCCAAACGGTACGGCTGGCTGCATGTGATCCGGGGAAACGCGGCCGTGAACGGAACTGCGCTCACCACGGGCGACGCGGGGATCATCGCAAATGAAAGCGGTCTGAAGATCGTGGCTGGCGGTGACACCCCGACCGAAGTCCTGCTGTTCGATCTGGCTTGAAACACCGGGGGGAATACCTTAACAAGGTATTCCCTCCAATCCGTTTTCAGGAGAATCTGGTCGCCAGAATCAATGGGTGCGGACAGTTCCTGAAGGGGAGGATCAGAGCGGCGCAGGTTCGTGCGTCCGTCCCCCGGGTTGGCAGTTAATCAGAAATGGACGATTTGGGGCTTTCGCGTTGACAGGACAGATCCGCCGAGCGCTGATCAAACTGCACCTCCGCAAAATCCCTATCCTGGTCGCGATGCTGATGATGCGGGGAATCGTCGCGCGCTTCTGAACCGAGACGGTCCGTTCATCGCGTGAAGCCCCCGGTTCGAAGGTCTTCTTCGAAAGCCACGACCCACGCTGTTCCGTGACCAGTGGCGTACGTGCGATCGATACTGGATTTACTACTTCTAACGATAACTTCACCCGTCAGGGCCCCGATACCCTCGGCAGGGTAAGGATCTTCGCGTGGCGAAAGGGAAAAGTCGTCGGAAGTGTAACCGTACTTCGTCAAAACACTATCAAAGTCTTCTTTTTCGCTGAAACTGATCATCGTCGCTCCTGTCTACTGCTGATTTGCCCTAAGGTAATCGAGGGCGAAGCTTTCAGCCGCTTCCTTGATGTTGTCTCTCACTTTCGGTAACATCATTCGGCCGTACAGGTACTGCCAGCTATTGCTCCACACGTCGGCGGTAATCCGATCTCCAGTGCGAAGTACCGTTACTGGTTCTCCGAAGCTGGCCCTAATTGAAACGCTGTACACGGGGTCTGCCGCGACGATATCAACTGCAACAAAAAACACTCCGGCTTTCGACTTGTCGTCCTTCTTCTCGGCCAATGCAACGTGATTGCGCCGAAATATGAGTTCGACGTCCTTCATCAAGACGTCCTGCGTAACTCCGAATTCGGCCAGGCGATCATCACTAAAGATCACGAATTGGACCAATGGCTTACCCCGGAGGCGGCTGGTCGAAATGGTTTGAGTGATACGGTTAACGCGGTCAGTCGCGTCCGGGGTGGGTTGCTGCTGTGGTACGAGCGCGGGGCAAGCCGCCAGAAGAATCAGGGGAACGCGAAGATTGATCAATGGGCTGTCCCTTTCCTTGACCT
>CANIHR010000116.1 GCA_947467185.1 Bryobacterales bacterium | reverse complement strand
GAGTAAGTGGCATGGTTGGAAACGCATACGGCATGCCCAGTGGATTCGGGCTGGATTGTACGCAGAGGGCCTGGGCCTTTTTGCAGTCGCAGGGACCGGCGCTGGGGTTGCCGGGACTGCGGGTGGAGACGCTGGATGAGTTTCAGGATCGCGTGAACTCAGGGGCTGCCGAGAAGGCAGGGGATCGGGAGGCGCTGATTGATCAGGCGGCGCTGCTGCTGGAGAACTACTACGCGCACCGGTTATATAAAGAGCCGCTGTATGGGGTAAAGCCGCTGGACGCGCTGCGGTCGCTGCGGGTATCGGCGGCGGGGCTGGACGTGGTGGAGTTTCATACACGGATGCTGGAGATTTTTGACAGCGTTCGGGATGCGCATACGAATTACGTGCTGCCGGAACCGTTCGCGTCGGCTACGGCGATTTTGCCGTTTCAGTTGCGGCGGGTGCAGGATGCGCGGGGGAACGAAGCGTTCCTGGTGACGAACATTCTGACGACAGGTGAAGGGGAGCAGTTCGGCGGGAGTCTGTTCACCACGGGCGCGAAGGTTTTGACGTGGAACGGAGCTCCGATTGAGGAAGCGATCCGGGCGGCGAACGAAGTGGGCGGGAATTCGGCGGCAGCGATTTCGCGCGGGGTGCAGCGCCTGACGCTGCGTCCGCTGGGGCATTCGCGTTTGCCGGACGAGGAGTTCGTGGATGTGGGATTTCTACCTCCGGGGCAGTTTGAGGCACAGGACCTGATGAACGAGCGGGTGCGATGGGGCGTGCTGGCGGGGTTGCCGCCGGGTCAGTTTCTGCCGCAGGAGGCGTTCAGTCTGAATCCGGCGCAGAGTGAGTTACGGCGTGCGGAGACGGTGCTTTGGGGGCATGACCGGATTCGGGAGTGTCAGGAGATGGCAGCGGCTACCTCGGGTAAGGAGGCGGGGGCGGTGGCTGATGACCGGGTTCTGTCCCGTCTGCCGGAACAGTTCCGGTTTCAGCATACGCGCGGGGTTCCGCGGCCGAAGTTTGTGCGTCCGGGGGATCTGGTGGATCCGGCGCATCCGGAGAAGAGGTTCGGGTATGTGCGGATTCTGCAGTTTTCGCAGCCGGGGCTGGAGCCGGGGAATGTAGATGTGAACGCCAATGAGTTCCGGCGGATTCTGGAGTTGCTGAATGAGGTGGCTCCGGACGGGTTGATTGTGGATATCCGGGGGAATGGCGGGGGCGATATCCGGACGGCGGAGCGGGAGTTGCAGATGCTAATTCCGGAGCGACTGGCACCGGCGCATTTCCACATGGCGAACAATGACGCGGTGCATTCGATGCTGGGCGCGGCGGGAGATGCGGGGATCGTGGGGATGTTTCGCGGCGTGGGGCCGAATTCGGCGGATGGGCGGCTTACGGAGGGTCGGGCGCTGACGAATACGCAGGGCGAGCTGGATCGGGGTCAGGCGTATATGGGGCCGGTGGTGCTGGTGATTGACGGGTTGACTTACAGCGCGGCGGATATTTTCGCGGGCGGGTTTGCGGATAACGGGATTGGGCGGATCGTGGGAGTGGACGAGGCGACGGGTGGCGGCGGGGCGAGTGTCTGGTCGTATGCGGAGGTGGTGGCGAACGCGGGGCGGTCGGGGTCGCGACTGCTGACGGAGTTGCCGATGGGAGTGGGAATGCGGGTGGCAGCGCTGCGGTCGTCGCGGGCGAACCGGGCGGGGCTGGAGTTTATTGAGGATGTGGGGGTGGCGGCGGAGAGGCCGGCGTATCTGCCGACGATTGAGGATGTGATTGGGCCGGTGCATGATCCGACGAACGGGACGTTTGGGGCGCTGTGGCGGCAGCTGTGCGGCACGGTGCTGAGCGGGGCGGCGCGACCGAGAGTGGACTTAGTGAAGGCGGATTTTGCGGGGAGTGAGCTAACGGTGGTGGTGCGGACGGGGCTGGTGGATTCGGTGGTTTTCGGGGTGGAGCTGGAGACGTTTAGCTCGGATGGGAATTCGGTTTCGGTGTCTGTCGCGGCACCGGAGGTGGTGCCGGTGACGGGTGGAGGCGAGGTGACGCGGGTGTTGGAGTTGCGGGCGTCGGGGACGGACGGGGTGAATTTGCGGGTGACGGGGATGGCTGGGGGGAAGGTGGGGGCGGTGCTTTGGCGGCAGTTACGGGGACCGATTTTTGTGGATTTGGCGGCCGAGACTGCATAACTGCGATGATGGCGGAAAGCGATTGAAAGCCGGAGATACAGTTTCGCGATACCGGATCCTGGGGAGTCTGGGGGCCGGGGGGATGGGCGTGGTTTACCGCGCGGAGGACACTCGTCTGAACCGTCCCGTGGCTCTGAAGTTTTTGGCTAAGGAAGAGCTGGGGGAGGCGGAGCGGCTGCGGTTTCTGAATGAAGCCCGGGCGGCCGCGGCGGTGCGGCATCCGAATATCTGTCCGATCTATGACGTGGATGAGGTGGACGGGCAGATTTTCATCGCTATGGCTTACGTGGAGGGGACGACGCTCTCGCGGCGGGCGGCGAAGGGTCCGATGGAGCTGGTGGAGGCGTGCCGGATCGGGGCTCAGGTGGCCGCGGGGCTGGAGGCGGCGCACCGGCAGGGGATTGTCCATCGGGATATCAAGGGGGGCAACATCATTGTCGATGCGGACGGCCACGTGTCGATTCTGGATTTCGGGCTGGCGCTGCGGCTGGGTGCGACGCGGCTGACAGACGCGGGGAACGCGGTGGGGACGCCGGCGTACATGTCGCCGGAGCAAACTCTGGGCCGAGCGGTGGATTTCCGGACGGATATCTGGTCACTGGGTGTGCTCCTGTTTGAGATGGTGACGGGGACGTTGCCGTTCCGGCGCGAGCATCAGGCGGCGATCAGTTATGCGATTGTGCATGACCAGACTCCGGCAGTCGCGAGTCTGCGGCCGGCGGCTCCGCCTGAGCTGCGGCGGCTGATTGAGCGGGCCCTGCAGAAAGAACCTGGGGAACGGTGGGAGTCGGCCGGGGCGATGGCCGAGGAACTGCGGAAGCTGGCGGGGGATGGCGGCGGGTCGCGGGTGTCGGATGGTGAGGCGACCCAGACTTTGGTAACAAGCGCTCCGGTGGTTGAAACGCCGCGGTGGCGGTGGTGGCCGGGGCTGGCAGCGGCAGTGGTAGTGGCGGGGATCGGGTACGGCGTGTATGCGAGCCGGTCGGCGGTGCCTGCGGGTGTTGTGGCGGTGGTGGGGGACCGGCAGGTGGCGGTGCTGCCGTTTTCGGTGGCGGGGGATGACCCGAAAGTAGCGGCGGTGGCGGACGGGATGGCCGAAGTGCTGACGGGGGCTCTCTCGGACGACGTGCTGTTCCACGGCAAGGTCACGGCGGTGCCGGCGAGCGAGGTTCGGGCGCGGAAGATCGGGAATGCGGCGGATGCGCGGCGGATTTACGGGGTGAATCTGGTGGTGCGGGGGAGTGCTCGCGGGGTGCCTGGCGGGAGTGACATGGAGTTTACGCTGGCGCTGCTGGAGGCGGCGACGGGGCGGGAGATTTCGACGAAGCAGGTGGTTTGGGATACGGGGCGTCCGGCGGAATCGAAGGGTCGGCTGGTGGAAGAGCTGTCGCGGATGCTGAATTTCGAGCTGACGCCGTTGGAGAAGAAGGCCGTGACGGCGGGGGATTCGAATACAGCGGGGGCATATCAGGCGTATCTGGAGGGTCGGGGGCTGCTGGGTCGGTATGACGTGGCGGGGAATATCGAGAAGGCGATCGCGGCTTTTCAGAAAGCCATTGCGGCGGACCCGAATTACGCGCTGGCTTATGCGGGTCTGGGGGAAGGTTACTGGCGGAAGCTGCTGGCGAGTCGGGATAAAGCGAGCGGGGAGCTGGCGGTGACGAATGCCGAGAAGGCGGTGCAGCTGGACGGGAGTCTGGCGATTTCGCACGCGATTCTGGGGCAGGTTTACGGGGCGGTGGGGCGGAAGCCGGAGGCGATTGCGCATCTTCGGAAGGCGATTGAGCTGGCTCCGACAAATGCGGAGGCTCCGCGGCAACTGGCGCAGATTCTGGCGGAGACAGGGCAACTGAAGGAGGCGGAGGAGTCGTATATTCAGGCGACGAAGGCGCGGCCGACCGACTGGTATGGGTATTTGCTGCTGGGGGTGTTTTATATGCAGCAGCAGCGGTATCCGGAGTCGGAGAAGGCGTTGCGCCAGGCTCAGGTACTGACCCCGGACAACGACCTGGTTTATCGGAATCTGGCGGTGCTGTACCTGTTCGAGGGCCGCTATTCGGAGTCGGAAGCGGAGTCGCAAAAGGCTTTGAAGGGGCGGCAAAGCGCGGCTACCTACGCCACGATGGCGAGTGCGCGGTTCCTGGCTCATCGGTTTGCGGAGGCGACAGCGGCGATGGAGGCGGCGATGGAACTGGACGCCTCGATTCCGTCGTTTTGGGGAAATCTGGGGATTTATTACCGGTGGACGAAGGGGAATGAGGGGAAGGCGGGGCCGGCGTTTCAGAAGGCGATTGAGATGACGGTGAAGTCGCTGGAGGTGATGCCGGACGATTACCGGGCGCGGGTGAATCTGGCGGAGTATCGGGCGCGGGTGGGGGACGCGAAGGGGGCGCTGGCGGAACTGGCGAAAGTGCCGGGGCCGGCCCAGGAGCGGCGGGCGGCGAATGTGGCGCTGGTTTATGAGCTGGCGGGGCGGCGGGGAGAGGCGATTCGGATGGTGGGGAATTACGTGTCGGCGGCGGCCCTGTACCAGATCCGGGACGATCCGGATCTGGCTGGGTTGTGGGCAGACGCGAGGTTGCAGAAAGCGCTGAAGGCGCGTTAGTTCGCGGTCTGGCCGAAGGGCGGGTCCTGGCCGGTGATGGGGGTGCCGGTGATGGCGGTGCCTGTGATTTTGAGGTCGGCGACGGCCTGGTTGATGGTGGCGGCGATGCGGGCTTTGAGGTCCTTGACTTCGGCGGCGTTGCGGGAGGCGTTGCGGTCGTTGAGGTCCTGTTCGAGGGCTCGGGCGTAGCTGAGTTCGGCGATGATGGAATTCAGGTTGATCATGGGGCTTCTCCTTGTGTAGTGCGTTTTGTTGGGCTTACTGTAACACAGGGCGTGGGGAGGGGGGAAAGTCCGCCAGGTTTGTTTGGGGAGTGAATAGATACGCATGATGAGATCGTGGATCACGAACCGCAAGGAGGAGATCGGAATAACTGCGAAGAAGCTGGCCGACGTTCTTGAGGTCCCGGCGAACCGTCTCTATCAGCTTCTGGCCCGTAAGCGGAATGTCACGGCCGACACAGCTTTGCGGCTCGGTCAGTATTTCGGGATGTCGGCGGATTTCTGGATGAACCTGCAGAGCGCCTACGAACTGGATCTGGCCCGGCAACAATCAGGCGAGGCGATCCGTCGAATTCCGAAGCGGAGTGCTGCATTGACGGAGCCGCAACCGGCGGTATTAAGGCAGTATCGGAGCGTTAGGACGCTTCGGATCTGGTCGCCGGACCGCTGGCACCATCAACGTTTCCCCCACGGACTGAGCGATGTCTAAGAACTTTAACCCTCTGGTCGCCGCTGTTGCTGCGGCAGGAATCGTTGCCGCTATCCTCTACGTCTGGCAGGGCGGCTTTGGTATGGGCCATGGCAGATTTGATGGGGTGATCCAGTTGCTCACGTTTCCGGGCTTTTGGACGTTCCCCATCTTTTTCCTATTGCCCCAGTCCCTGGCTGGCTCTAAGCTGGTCGACTTCTGCGCTGTCATTGTGCTCCCCACGTTGGTGAACATACAGATCGCCGTGGGACTGCAGAGGCTGGTGACCCGGTGGAATTCGCGACGCAATAAGCAGGGGGGCAGTGGGCGTGTCTAGCGGGATTTGAGGAGTTCGAGTTCGTCTAAGGTTCGGGGCCGGTCGGGGCCGAGGAGGCGGGAGAGGCCTCGGTCGGCGAGGACTTTGCCGTTGGTTTGGCAGGGGGCGCAGTAGTTGGTTTCGTTGTCGGCGTAGCGGATGCGCTGGACGGGGGCGTTGCAGCGGAGGCAGGGTTGGTTGTGGCGTCCGTGGACGGCCATGCCTTCGCGGAAAGCCGTCACGTGCTCGGGGAAGTTGGCGCCGGCTTCGGCTTTCAGGTGGTCGATCCAGTGCCGGAGGGTAGTTTGGGTGGCTTCGTGGAGGCGATGCCAGGCTTCATCCGGCAGTTTGTGGGTCTGGGCGAGCGGGGAGAGCTGGGCGGCGTGGAGAATTTCGTCGGAGTACGCGTTGCCGATGCCACTGCAGAGACGGGGGTCGGTGAGAGCTCGCTTGAGGGTGTGATTTTCGCGGGTGAGGGCGACGCGGAAGGCTTCTGGGGTGGCGGAGAGGACGTCGATGCCGCCGGGGTCGAGGGTGCGGAGGGCAGTTTCGCCCTGGACGATGTGGAGGGAGGCTCGGCGTTTGGCTCCGGCTTCGGTGAGGGTCAGGGTCCCGTTGGGGAAGTGGAAGGCGGCGAGGTTATGACGTCCTTTGGGGGTGTGGGCAGCGGGCTTCCAGTGGAGGCGTCCGGCGATCATCATGTGGAGGACGAGGTGGATGTCGTGGTCGGTAGTGAGGGCGATCCTTTTACCGAGGCGGCGGATCTGGGTGATGGAGTGGTTGCAGGCGGCTTCGGGCGGGGGCGTGACGGTTCGGAGCAGGAAGGGCGTCAGGATACGGATGGACTGGACGGGTTGACCGAGGACGCGGGCGTGGAGGGCGTCGATCCAGACGGTGATGTCGGGGAGCTCGGGCAATTTCTATCTATCGTGTCACCGTGGCGGATCGATTGCATCTTTGTGGGCAGGAGACCAATGACATGGACGTTCGGGTTCAGTATGAGGGTGGCGTGCTTTTTGAGGCGGATGCCCGTGGGCACCGGGTGTTGTCGGATCAGCCGCTGGGGAATGGCGGGACGGATCGGGGGATGACGCCTCCGGAGTTTTTGCTGACGGCTCTGGCGACTTGTGCGGGGTATTACGCGGTGGAGTATCTGCGGACTCGGGGGTTGCCGGCGGAGGGTTTGGATGTGCGGGTGACGGCGGAGAAAGAGAAAGCGCCGGCGCGACTGGGGTCGTTTTCGATTCAGGTGTCGGTGCCGGGGTTGATGGGGCGGCATCTGGAGGGTGTGGATCGGGCGGTAAAGGCATGTTTGATTCACAATACGTTGCTGCATCCGCCGAAGATTGAGACAGTAGTGACGGGGAGTCTGCTGGCGCAGGCTGCCTAAGGGGGCACTACTGCAGAAGGCGGATGAAGCGGCTCTGGCTCGGCGATTGCTGGCGGGGGATGAGGCGGCATTTGAGCCGTTCGTGGAGCATTTCCGGCGGAAGGTTTTCCACCATACGATTCTGATGTGCGGAAATCGGGAGGATGCCGAGGAAGTGGCGCAGGAGTCGATGCTGAAGGTGTTCGGGAAGCTGGATCAGCTGCATGATCCGGAGCAGGTGCGTCCGTGGGTGTTCCGGATTGCGCGAAACGAATGTCTGATGAAGCGGCGGAAGAGTGTGTTTGCGCCTTCGAAGGAGTTGTCGCTGGAGGAGTTTCGTCCGGCGCGGGAGGAAGGGGCGGACGGGCCGCGGATTGAGATTGCGGACTGGAGCTCGGTGCCGGGGGATTCGCTGCTGCGGGAGGAGTTGCGGGGGCGGATTGGGGCGGCGATTGCGGAATTGCCGGAGACGTATCGGGCGGTGGTTCTGATGCGGGATGTGGAAGAGCTGAGCACGGAGGAGACGGCCAGGGTGCTGGAGATTTCGACGGATCTGGTGAAGCAGAGGCTGCATCGGGGTCGGCTGGCGCTGCGGAAGAGTCTGGACGAGTATTTGAAGGTGGCAGGGAGAGGATGATGGCGCACGATCATACGAAATGCGGGGATGTGTTTGCGTTGCTTTCGGAGTATCTGGATGTGGAGTTGCCTCCTGAGGCGTGCGAGCAGATTCGGGAGCATGTGGAGGGGTGCGAACCGTGCGTGGAGTTTGCGGAGAGTTTGAAGCGGACGGTGGAGTTGTGTAAGGAGTATGAGCCGGAGACGATGCCGGCGCCGGTGAGTGCGGCGGCTAAGGCAGAGTTGATGGCGGCGTGGAAGCGGGCGAGAGAGTAGGGGTTTTCTTTAGCTGCTGGAAGTTATACAATTCCTGGCGTCAATGAGTGACCGGGAGGCGGGCTTGGGCGAGGCAGGCCAATGTTCGGTGGATGCGCTTCAGGTGGACAATCCGGAAGCCGCGTTTCAGATTGCGCTGCGGGGTGCGCGCGCGGGCAATATTGTCGAACAGAGTAATCTCGCAACATACTACGCTGGCGGCGTGGGCGTGGAGCAAGATTTCCATGAGGCGTTGCGGTGGTTTGAGGAGGTCCTGAAGCACCCTTTCGAGGAGAGGAATCGGCCACTGGTGAGAGGTGCCGAGTACATGATCGGTACTTTCTATCTGGCGGGAAATGGTGTTCCGGTTGACCCCTACAAAGCGAGACCGTATTTACTGAAGACGGCAGAGGAGGGTCATGCGCCCGCTCAATTCAATCTGGCCTGGATGTATATGCGGGGTAATGGAGTTCCGTGCGATCCGGAGCTGGCACGAGTCTGGTTTCAGCGTGCGTCTGCCGGTTATGGGTGTCAGGTGGATTTCGGAACGGATATGGAGAAGTTCCGAAAGGATGCGATCGCCGGTTATCGGAGTGCTCGCGTCTTTGCGTTCCGGCGCTGGTGGTACATCCACCTGGGGCGTGGGGATTTGTTTACGGCGGCGATGACTGGTGATTTGGACCTGGCGCTGCGGAGACTAAAAAAGGCTGAAACCCTCAATTGGCAGGGGTCGAGTGGAACAACACCTTTGATGCAGGCGGCGCTATTTGGTAAGTGCGATGTGGCGGAGTTGTTCATTGGACGTGGTGCAAAGGTGAACCTGGCCGGCCAGGGTGGGGCGACTGCCCTGTATGCGGCTGCGCAAAACGGGCATTTGGCGATGATCGAGTTGCTGCTGGAAAACGGGGCAAAGGTCGAGTCCACGGTGGTAACCGGAGGGACCAGCCTCCATGCCGCAGCAGCTAACGGACATAGTGCCGCTGTACGACTCCTTCTGGAAGCCGGTGTCAGGGTGCGGGCCGCCGATGTAAATGGTGGCGAGGCCATTCACCTGGCTGCGCAGAATGGTCACACAGATACCGTACGGGTCCTGCTGGAACATGGGGCAAGCACAGAGGTGTCAGACTCGACCGGAGGTGGGCCTCTGTTCCTGGCATCGCGTGGGGGGCACATCGAGGTCGTCCGACTTTTGCTTGCGGGGGGGGCGGACGTGCAGGCGAGGAACAAGGCTGGCGCTACGGCGCTGCACATCGCATGTTCCCGAGGCCATGACGGTGTGACGCAGTTGCTTCTTTCCAGCGAAGCCGACGTGAATGCCGTTACCACAAAGGAGGTCTACACTCCGTGGCACATGACGGTGTTTGAGGGACATGTGGCATGTGCAAAGTTGCTGCTGGACGCCGGAGCGGACAGTCGGATTCAGGATGTCGACGGGATGACGGTGCGAGATCTGGCGGTTCGAAATGGCCGCGCTGAGTTAGTGGAAGTTATCAGGGAACTTCAACGGTCGAAAGTAAAGTAACCTTCCCTGGCCTGCCGGATGCCTGAAAAGTGTTATGTTGTTAGGCCATGAATGGTCTGGGTCCGGCTGGCAAGGAAGATCGGGTTTTGTCGATTGACGTGTTGCGCGGTGTGGCGTTGTTGGGCATCGCGTTGATGAACATTATTTTTTCGGGGCTGCCGATGGCCGCTGACTTCAATCCGAAGGTTTCGGGGGGAGCGACGGGGCTGAATCTGGCGGCTTTTTTTGTGCAATACGTGCTGTTTGACGGCAAGATGCGCGGGCTGTTTTCGATGATGTTCGGGGCGAGCACGTGGCTACTGACGGACCGGCTGACGCGGCGGGGCGCGGGGATTGAGGCGGCGGAGATTATCGGGCGCCGGATGCTCTGGCTGATGCTTTTCGGGATGGTGCATGCGTATCTGATCTGGCATGGCGACATTTTGTACCCGTATGCGCTGCTGGGGCTGGTGCTGTTGCCGATGCTGCCGGCGTCACCGAAGAAGTTGCTGATCTGGGCGGGCGTGATTGTGCTGGGGATGACCGGGATGTCGATTTTCCAGGGCTACAAGATTAACAAGACGCATGACCTGGCGATGGTGGCGGAGAAGGCGCTGGCGGCGGGGAAGACGCTGACGGACGAGCAGAAGGACGCGAAGAAGGAGTGGGAAGAAACGCGGAAGTATGTGACGCCGACGGCGGAGGATCTGAAGAAAGAACGGGGGCGGTATTCGGGGTCGTGGGGGCATCTGGTGGCGGAGCGGGCGGGGCTGGTGAAGGAATGGCATTCGACGCCGTTTTACATGTCGGGTTGGGACATGTTCGCGATGATGCTGGTGGGGATTGCGCTGATGAAGATGGGGGTATTGGGGGTGGAGAAGTCGTCTGGTTTCTATGGGCGAATGATGCTGGGCGGGTATGGGTTTGGACTGCCGGTGGGGTCGATTGCGGCGTGGCTGGCGTGGAGCCAGGGGTTTGAGCCGTTCCAGACGGTGTTTGTGTTTACGACTTATCAGGCGGCGCGGGTGGCGATGACGCTTGGTCATGCGGGGTTGCTGCTGTTGATTTGCAGGCAGAGGTGGATGCCGGGGTTGCGGGCACGGTTGGGGGCGGTGGGGCAGACGGCGTTTTCGAATTACATTCTGCACTCGGTGATTTATGGGTTGGTGTTTTACGGATATGGCTTTGGGTTGTTCGATAAGTTGCAGAGGTATCAGCTGTATTACGTGGTGGTGGGGATGTGGGTGGTTTCCCTGGTGATTAGTCCGATTTGGTTGCGCTATTACCGGTTTGGGCCGCTGGAGTGGGGTTGGCGGTCGCTGACCTATGGAAAGCGGGTGGGGATGCGGGTTTTGGTGGAGGAGGCAGCCCAGGGGGTCTACATCACACCCTGAGCGCTGGCGAAGGCGAGAGTTTTCTTCAGGGCCTGAAGTACGTGGTCTCCCTGGGGGTCGGTGGTGGGGTTCAGGGGGAGGCAGAGGTGGGTTTCTTCTCTGCGGGACATTACGTTGGCTACTACCAGGGCTCGCATTAGCCAGATGGCGGATTTTATTGTTGGGCAGGGGAGGTTGAGCCAGCCCGGGGTTTGGGTTTCGGCGACTTCCATTCCGAGTTCGTCTCTCAGGCGGTTGGTGAGGTGAGTTCTCAGGGCGTCGTCTGCTTCAGTAGTGGGCTGGATCAGGGGGGACTCTTTCGCGATGGTTTGGAAGAGATCTCCGATGATCCTTTGCTGGGCGGCCCACATGTGGTCCATCCAGTAGTGGCAGGTCTTGGCCATGGAGGTGATCACGTTCTTCACCTCTTTTTCGATGCGGTAGTTGGGACCGGCGGGAACGTATAAACCGGTGCCTTCGCAGCGGGCGGAGACGTTCTCCATCACGATGGCCCGGGCGAGCCAGCCAGCAGCACCTTCGGTAGTACATTCGACTCGGATCCAGCCTGGAGCTTCGGCGGGGGCGGATTCGAGGAAGGTCACCAATTTGATGCCTCGACAGATTTCTTCGACGACCTGGGTGTAGCGGTCGGGGTCGGCCTGAATTTCGAGGGGGGTGGCGGGGAGGAGGAGTTTACCTTTGTGCGGCGGGCCTCCGGCCATGGCCAGGTCGCAGAAGTGTTTCCAGATGTCCTGCCAGGCGACTTTGCCGTCCTTGCCGTATTTGAGGCCGGCGGAGCCCATGGAGACGGGTTCGACTTCGTCGTAGCAGTCCTGATATTGCTCGGGGAGGATGGTTTGGATGCGGAGTTCGAGACTGTCGTATGCTCGCTGGTCTTCAGGACTCATCGCCGTCATGACCTGAATTTTACAACCCGGGGTGAGTGGGGAACGTAACCAGCGGGCTGCTGGAGAGTATGAGGTTTGTATGAAGCTTGTGTGTTTGGTGTTGGTTGCGGCGGGGCTTTGGGCCCAGGCTCCGGTGTTTGACGTGGCTTCGGTGAAGGCGAGCCAGAGTACGCGGAATGGGTCAAGCATCATGAACAATCCGGGGCGGTTTCAGACGGAGAACACGACGCTGGCGCGGTTGATTGCGTTTGCACTGCCGGCGCAGGATTTCCAGGTGGTGGGCGGGCCGGGTTGGATTCGGGATGCCCGGTGGGATATTGTGGCGAGTTTTGAACGGGCCGAGGGAGACACGAAGGACCAGAAGGAGCGGATCCTGCGGATTCGGGAGCGGGTAATGCAATTGCTGGTGGAGCGTTTCGGCCTGGAGTTGCGCCAGGAAGAGCGGGAGATGCCGGTTTACTCGCTGGGCGTGGATAAAGGCGGGAGCAAGATGAAGAGCGCGGAACCGCTGGGGAATACGAATATGAACGGCGGGGCGGCGGGGTCGACGCTGACGGGCAAGGGCATGACGATGGCGCGGCTGGCGGAGACACTGAGTGGGGTGGCGAAGCGGCCGGTGCTGGATGAGACGGGTCTGGCGGGGGCGTTTGATCTGGAGCTGCGTTATTCGCTGGATATGGAGACTCCGGAAGGAGGCGCGGCGCCGAAGGATGTGACGGAGTTTCCGGCGCTGTTTACGGCGGTGAAGGAGCAGCTGGGGTTGCGGCTGACGGGTCGGAAAGGGTCGGCTCCGGTGTGGGTGGTGGTGAAGGCGGAGAAACCTGGGGAGAACTGAGGTTTTCGGGAGTCACGCGCGTTGGAAATATTTTTTGCGGACTGTAACGTGTTGATTTCAGGTAGGTAATTTCCGGGGAAGTGGGCTGACGAGGGGTTGTTTTGTATTGGGCCGGTGGCAGAATCGAGCCGGGACGATACACATGTCAGAGACGATTTTCAAACTTCAGCCGGATCGCACGCTGCACCTGCGAGGCTTCGACACTTTCGCCGCTGCGGCGACTCTTCATTCGGCCACGCCGACGGGCTTTCATGCCAGTGGTACGTTTCGGGACCCGGCGGATTTTGCGGTGGCGGTCCTTTATGATGCGGACAATTTCTATGAGCATCCTTCACTGCGGTATCTGCCGGATTTTGACTTTGACGGCCTGACATTGTCGTTCCATCTAAATTACTCGGCAGGGCTGCAGCCAATTGATTCTCCGAAATACAACTGGATTGACTGGGCGACGCTGGATTGTCTGCGGGCGGACAATACTCCGGCGAAGGTGTCGTTGTGGGACAACGCGATGCTGGCTGGCGGGAGCTTCAGTGCGGCTTCGGCGACGGTGAATGTGACGACGTCGGGGACGGGGATTCAGGCGTTTGACCGGACGACGCTGTGGTTCCAGAATCTGGCGTTTGATTACATTGCTCCCGAGGGTCATACGACGGCGGAGTTTGCGTTTTTCGCGGGCGGGGCGGGGATGACGCACTCGATTACCGTGAACGGGCGGACGTACTCGTATACGGAGACGGGGGGCGAGAGTTCGGCGGACCAGGCGGATGCGCTGATTGCTGCGATAAATGCGGGACCGGACCCGGATGTGACGGCGGCGACGGGGTCGGCGGCGCATGTGGTGTTGCTGACGGTGCGGACATCGCGGGCGGGAGTGGGGATTCCGGTGTCGGCTTCGGACGGGAATGCTCCGGTGAATATGCGGCTGACGACGCCGACGCTGGTGGCGGCGGATCTGGCGGCGCAGGTGAACGGGACGGACTGGATCGGGGCGAATCCGACACATGGGTTGCTGGCGGAGGCGTCAGGGGCGCAGATTACCTTGACGGCGGCGCGGTACGGGCGGGTGGATACGAACGGGTCGCAGGTGACGTGGTCGGCGGGGACTCGGTTTCCGGGGCTGGTGGCGGGGAATGTGATTCGGATCAATGGCGTGGCGTACGCGGTGGCAAGTGTGGAATCGCCCACGCGGCTAACGCTGAGCGGGGATGCGGGGGTGCAGAGCGCGGTGGCGTACCTGGCTGCGCGGGGCGGGGTGGACGGGAATCTGCTGTCGCTGTACGAGATTCACAAGACCGGGACTCTGCTGCTGGATGCGGCGGAGATCCACTTGAGTGGGGGGAGTTCGGCGGCGACGTGGGCGTGTACGTTCGATTTTGCGGAGCTGGGGCTTACTTCGCTGCGACAGCTTTGGCTGACGCTGGCTCCGGCTTTGCAGGACGGCCCGATGGCGGCGACGGAATGGGACGCGAAGTTTTCGAACTGGGCGGTGTCGGGGCCTGCGGAGAAGCGGCTGCTGAAGGTGGCGGGGCCGGGGTCGGTGCGGCTGGAGGAGACGGACGCGGCGTGCAAGTACACGGGGACGTGGAATGTGGAGTCGGGGTTCTATTCGCGGTATTTCGCGAAGGCGACGAACGACGGGGCGGCGACGCTGACGTTGAGCTACACGTGTCAGTTTGCGCATGACCTTTACATAGGGACGTCGCTGTATTCGGACCGGGCGATTGCGGGGGTTCGGGTGGACGGGGATGCGGAGACGTCGCTGAATTGCCGGTTATCCACGGGGTCGGCGGTGGTGACGCGGCGGCGGTTGCGGGCGGGGGTGGCGGCGGGCCGGCATACGGTGACGTTCCGGATTCTGGACGCGGGGGTGTTTTACTTCGATTTTCTGGAGGCGGCGGTGGTGTCGGATATCCCGGCGGCTCTGGCGGCACGGCCAGGGATTTCCCCGGCGCTGGATTTCGATACGGATCACACGTATAAATTGCCTGCGGCTCGGCTGATGTGGAGCATGGATCAACTGGGATATGCGGGGCCGATGAATGAATATCTGGGGGTGTTCTGGTGGAATGAGCGGGTGCTGGAGGGCGGGTCGCTTTCGACGGCTCAGGTGGATTTTACCGGAACGTTTGTGGACGGCGATACGGTCTTTCTGACGCTGAACGGGTCGACTTTGGGGAAGGCGGTGTTTCCGGCGGATACCGTGGCGACGATTGCGAGCCATTTTGCGCTTTGGATTAACGGGGCGTTTGTGGGGTCGCGGGCGGAGGCTTCGGGGGGGACGCTGACGATTTACGGGCGGTCGCCGGCTCCGGCGTATACGGTGGCGGTGTCGGTTTCGACGTCTTCGTCAGGTGGGGCGGCGGCGGTGACGGTGGCTCCGGGGGCGGGGGAGTATGGGACGTGGGTGGTGGATGCGGCGGCTACGCCGCCGCTGAATCGGGCGGCGCGGGACTGGCACACGGATTTTTATGGATTGTGTGCGGCGCGGTCGCGCGAAGTGACGACGGCGTGTTCGATGGAACTGGTGCATCCTCCGGCGAGTTTTGAGGCGCGGTATCCGGATGAGGCGCGGACGGCGGTCACGACCGCGACGGGTTTCGGGTCATTGTCTTCGACGCACTGTGCGCTGGGGAATTCGGGGATGATCGCGTATCAGAAGGCGGTCTACCGGAATGTGGCGGCGCTGCAGACGGCAGCGGGGCTGACCCCGAATTTGCAGTTTGGGGAGTTTTTGTGGTGGTTCTTTGCAGGACCGGGCGGAATGGGATTCTATGACGACGAGACGCTGGCGGCGGCGAGTACTGCGCTGGGGCGTCCGCTGCACGTGTTTGGGTCGGCGAATGATGATCCGGGAGTGAACGGGGGAGCGGATGCGGTGTTTCTGCGGAACCGGTTGCGGGATCATGTGGCGGCGCTGGTTTCGGACGTTCGGGGGGCTTATCCGGCCGCGAAGCTGGAGTTGCTTTGGCCATACGACGTGAATTATCCGACGCCCGTGCCGGTTGGGGCTCCCTATCTGGGGGGGCGGCTGAACCGGTTTGTGAATTTGCCGGTGGAGTGGCAGACGAAGGCGGGGAGTGGGCTGGACCGGGTGAAAGTGGAAGCACTGGCGTTTGCCACGGGGATGCGGAATCTGGATCTGGCGGCGGAGGCGATCCGGCTGTTTCCGGATTTCGGGTGGCCGGTGGATTCGTTGCGGTATCTGGTGCCTATTTTCGGCGCGGCGACACCGTGGCACAGGGAACTGGCGCTGGCAGTGGGGGCGGGTTT
>CANIHR010000115.1 GCA_947467185.1 Bryobacterales bacterium | reverse complement strand
CAGGGCGCAGAAGGCTAACAGGGCTATGACGGTGGGGCGGCTCACTTGTGGTTACCGGTATTTAAGAGAATCCATCAGCCATTCTCCGTTTTCTTTCACGGCCTGGCGGAGGTTTTCGACGAGGCGCTCACGCTG
Source organism: Bryobacterales bacterium (assembly GCA_947467185.1). Lineage (GTDB taxonomy): Bacteria > Acidobacteriota > Terriglobia > Bryobacterales > Bryobacteraceae > BOG-234. The sequence continues at coordinate 15,797 of CANIHR010000115.1, read as the reverse complement.
CTCGTAGAGTCTGGGGGCGGTGCGCGGGCCGTGCTTTTCGAGGAGCGCCTTGACGATGAAGGGCATCATCATCGAGTAGTCGCCGGGGAGGCTTTCGGTGGACTGGAGGTAGGTGTCCTTATCGACCTTGCCCCAGGTGACGGCCTCGGCTGGGGGGCAGGAGGAGAGGGAGCCATCGGTGACGGGCGCGGTGGTGATCTGGACGTCGAACTCGTAGCCGCGGACGTCGGGGAGGCCGAGGACCTGACCGAGGGCCGGTTCGGGCTGGAGGTTGAAGTTCTTGGGGACGCCGCCGCCGAGGATGAGGGTCGCGATCGCCTTGGCGTCGCTTTCGAAGAGGCCCCAGTAGTGGTAGGCGCAGGCTTCGAAAACTTCGGCGTGGAGGTCGAGGTCGAAGTCGTAATTGTCGATCAGGCCGGCGTGTTTCATGGCCCAGAGCTTCATGGAGTTGAGGAAGACGCTGCCATCGGACGGCGCGCCGACGAACACCGGGATGCCGAGTTTGTGGCAGGTGGCGAGGAGGCCGGGTTCCACGCCGTTGCGGGCTTCCTGTGCGCCGTAGAAAGCGCCCAGGCGGTTGCGGAGTTCGGTGCCGGTCATGCGCTTCTGGAACTCGGGCCGGCGGAGCATGGCGGAGAGGAATTTATCCTGGTCGAGGAGGACTTCCTCATCGAAGCCCATGTCGGTGACGCGGATGACTTTTTCGTCGCGGAGGGCGCCGTCGTCGCCCCAGATCGGCACTTCGTAGATGGCGTCTTTGGTGTGGGCGTTCAGGCTGCGGTGGCCGTCGTGATAGCAGACGGCGTCGGTGGTGGAGATGTAGGCGACCCAGCCGGTTTCGAGGAGGGGGATGAGCCAGGCCTGGTGCTGGCCGGAGACGGTGACGGGGCCGGCGATGGAGAGGGTGATGGGGCAGCCCTGTTCGATGGCGCGGTCGAGGATGCTGTAGACCCGGCGCAGAATGGCGCCGCCGAAGGCGGGGAGGCAGTGTTCGAAGATTTCGTGGACGGTCGAGACCTGATCGACCCGGCGCACGCGCACCGGTTTGCGGCTGTGTTGGCTCATTTACTACGAGTTTCGCATTTGGGTTTCCCTACTCGATGCGGAAATCCCAGAGGCGGGTGTCGAGCTTGCCTTCGGTGTACTCAATGACGGCGTATTCGCCCTTCGCGAGGGGCATCTGGGGCCAGATTTTGTAGAGGCCGCTTTCGGCGAGCTGCTTCGAGAAAACCTTGATGGTTTCGCGCTCTTCACTGACTTCTTTGGTGACGGCTTCCACGGTGACGCGCTCCACCTGGCGGATGCCCTTGCCGGGGGTGAGTTTGACGATGCCGAAGCTGTCTTCGAGTGAAAGCTGGAGGTAGATTTCGGGGGTGCCGCTGGGGAGCACGTTGGGCGAACTTTCGCCGGGCAGTTCCATGTACGAGATGGACGAGGTGGGGACAGGTGTGACGAGCTTCAGGAGGGCTTTGGTTTTTGGGTTGCGCATGGCCCAGTCGGCCAGCTTGAAGATACGGAGTTTGCCGTTTTCCAGCATGTAGACGCCGGGGTCCATGGGGATGGAGCGGATTTCGGACCGCTCCTGCTTCATGGCGGTCTCTTCTTCGAGGACTTCCTTCGTCTGTTTTTCGAGGGCCTCTTTGCGGGACTGGGCTTCGGCGTCGGTCTTTTTCAGGTCGACCAGGGTGACGGGGACTTCCTCCCAGTCGCTCCGTTCCACGCTGTAGTAGCGGACGCGGTCTTCGGTGACCATGTATTCGCGGACGATCTGGAAGGTGCCGTCGGCCATGTAGAGCTTGAGATTTGCGGCCGCGAGAGAGGCGGTGAGAAGCAGGAGAATCGCGATGGCTCGGCGCATGTTGGGACCTGCCTACAGTTTAGGCGGTTTCTATAATGGAGTTCACATGAACTACAGAAAACTGGGCCGTACGGGCCTCGAAGTCAGCGATGTCGGTTACGGTGCGTGGGGCATCAGCGGCGCGCAGTGGATTGGTGCGCAGGACGATGACTCGCTGAAGGCGCTGCACGCGGCGATTGACGGCGGATTGAATTTCATCGATACGGCGCTGGCTTACGGCGAGGGGAAGAGCGAACAGCTTGTTGGCCGGGCGGTAAAGGAATCGAGCCGGAAGGTTTATGTGGCGACGAAGGTTCCGCCAAAGAATCGCCGCTGGCCGGCACAGCCTGGCATCGGGATCGACGAAGTTTTCCCGTATGACTATGTGATTGAAGCGACCGAGACCAGCCTGCGGAATCTTGGCATGGAGCAGGTGGATCTGCAGCAGTTGCACGTGTGGAATCCCGAGTGGCTGGAGCAGGACGAGTGGAAGCGGGCGTTCGAGACGATCAAGGCGAAGGGGTATGCGAAGTACGTTGGAATCTCGATCAATGACCACCAGCCGGATTCCGCGCTGGGCATTATCAAGACCGGCCTGATTGATACGGTGCAGGTGATTTACAACGTGTTCGATCAGTCACCCGAGAAGAATCTGTTCCCGGCCTGTATTGAGCACAATATTGGCGTGCTGGCTCGTGTTCCGTTCGATGAGGGCGGGCTGACGGGGCGCATTGATGAATCGACCGTGTTCCCGGAAGGGGACTTCCGCGCGTTCTATTTCCGGGGTGACCGGAAGAAGCAGATTGCGGAGAAGGTGGATTCGATCCTGAAGGATCTGGGGCGTGCAGGGCGGTCGGAGATGGCTTCGACGGCGTTGCGGTTCTGCATTTCGCACCCGGCGGTTTCGACGGTGATTCCGGGCATGCGTTCCATGTCGAGCGTGCAGTCGAATCTGGCGGCTTCGGATGCGGGTGTGTTGAGTGCGGCGGACCTGGCAGTGCTGCATTCGCACGCGTGGGACCGGAACTTCTACCTGTAGTAGTACCAGGCCGTTTTCACGGTCTCTTCGGCGAGTAAGAGAAAGACAGACCAGCGGTCCTTCCATGAGTTGATGCGTTTGTTGGCATCGGGGTATGGAAGGGCCGTTGCGTTTATGCCTGCTTTGCGGAAGGCGCGGAGGGCTCGGGCAGAGTGGTAGTCGCTGGTGAGCAGGATGACTCGACCGGGGTGTGGGCCGAGGAGTTTGGCGACGTTGGCTGCGTTTTCGCGGGTGGAGTCTGAGGCGGTTTCGGTCGTGATGGCTTCGCGGGGGACTCCATGGTTGACCAGGAAATCGGCCATGAGGGGGGCGGCGTCACGGCCGGCGACTATGATGTGGCCGTAGTGGCCTTCGCGCCACTCGAGAGATCCATAGAAGCTGCGCCAGTAGGAACTGAGGCCGAGGGTATCGGGCGCGAGCATTTCGGCGCCGGGGATGACGAGGAACTCGCCGGTATTGGGACCCCAATGGCTGGAGAGCGCGGCGGTCCACCAGCGGAGGACGGGCGTCACGGTGACGAGGATCACCAGGAAGCCGAGGGCCGCGGCGGTGCGATAAAGCCAGCGCATGTCTTCTATTGTGTAGTAGGCATTGTGCAGTACGCTGGACTGATGAAACCTGCCTTTGCGCTGTTGGTACTTCCGGTTGTGGTGTTTGCTCAGCACCAGCAGGTGATTCAGGGTGTGGAACAGCGTGCGGCGCACTTTGCCGCGGTGTCCCGCACCATTTGGGAATACGCGGAGACGGGATATCACGAAGACAAGAGTTCGGCGCTGCTGCAGAAGGAACTGCAGGCTGCCGGATTCCGCGTACAGGCTGGTGTGGCGGAGGAGCCGACGGCGTTTGTGGCGACGTTTGGGTCGGGTAAGCCGGTGATTGGTTTGATGGGCGAGTTTGATGCGCTGCCGGGTTTGTCGCAGGCGGCGCGTCCGGACCGGAGTCCGGTCGTGCAGGGTGGCGCGGGGCATGCGTGCGGACATAATCTGCTGGGGGCGGGTTCCGCTCTGGCCGCGGTGGCGATCAAAGAATACATGGAGAAGAACCATGTCGCCGGTACGCTGCGGTATTACGGAACACCTGCCGAAGAGGGCGGGGCGGGGAAGGTCTACATGATCCGGGCCGGGCTGTTTCGGGATGTGGATGTGATGATGCAGTGGCATCCTTCGTCGGACAACTCGGTCAGCAGCGGGGGGGCGCTGGCGATCAATACCGCGAAGTTCTTTTTTCGGGGGACGGCATCGCACGCGGCGCTGGCACCGGAGCGGGGGCGGTCAGCGCTGGATGCGGTGATGCTGATGGGGAACGGGCTGGAGTTTTTACGGGAGCATATTCCGGCGAATTCGCGGGTTCACTACACGATCACCAATGGCGGCGCCGCGCCCAACATCGTGCCCGATTCGGCTGAGTTGTATCTCTACGCCCGGAACCCGACGCTGAATGCGCTCAATGGTGTGTGGGATCGCATCCTCAAGGTTGCCAACGGTGCAGCTATGATGACGGACACAACAGTGGAAATCCGCGGCCTGAGCGGCAGCGCGAATATTGTTCCGAACGATGCGCTGGCTCCTGCCGCACAGAAGATTCTGGAAGAAGTGGGCGGCTTTCGATACACGGCCGAGGAGCGGCACTTTGCAGAGGATTTGCAGAAGAGTCTGCCGGCGGAAGCGGCGGGAGCGCTGGAGTCAACGGCGGTGGTGGCTCCGTTCCGGCGGCCGGATCCGAATACGCCTTCGGCTTCGACGGACGTGGGCGATGTGAGCTGGAATGTGCCGACCATTGGGTTCAGCGGCGCGACGTTTGTGCCGGGAGTTGGCGCGCATACGTGGCAGGCGGCGGCCTGCGCGGGGATGACCATCGGGCAGAAGGGCATGGTGGTGGCAGCCAAAGCGATGGCCTCGATGGCGCAGGAACTGTTTGCGAAGCCGCAGTTGGTGGCCGATGCCAAAGCCGACTTTGCGAAACAGATGCAGGGTAAAGCTTATAAGTCGGTAATTCCGGAGGGGGCGAAGCCTCCTTTGAATTACCGATAGAAGTAAGCGGCGCTGCTCCGGTCAGAGTCGAATTGGGTGAGCTCGAAAAAGAGGGGGAGAAGATGTCCTCCCTATCCGAGAAAGTTCGCTTCATCTTATGAGCGAGGAACGCTCAAAGGAAAGGAACACACCCACATGGCTATTGCAGGAAAGTTTGGAGACGGGGGCACGGTAAGCGCCGGGCCAGACCGCGGCGCTGTCGTGCTTGATCACGCACAGCAGGACTACCTCGAATATTCGGTTACTACGCGCGGTGCAATCGCGGATTTTGCGTTCTCACTGGGGGACAAGGTGGTTCGCCGAGTCAATGAGGCGACTGCGTTCGTCACGTGGACTGTGCGGATCCACGACATGCCGACGGCTGACGATATGGCGGGCCTGCAGTTCTTCTTTGCTACCGGGGCTGTGGAATACCAGCTTAATGTGAAACACCTCGCAGCGAACGGCACGACGATCCTGATTTTGAAGGACTTCAGTATTGCAACGACCGAGCCTGCGGATATGTACGTCGATACCATTCGGGTCTTTGTGGTCTGAGGCGAACATGAAACCACTACGGCTGATATCTATTTCGATCCTCGCTGTCATGCCGCTTCTTGCGGATCGTTGCGATGATCAAGGAACTTTCTTCCGGTTCGTTCAGTGTGTTGTTGATTCAAAGGCGGCCAACTTCGACAAGGCGGCCAAAAATGCTCCAGGAAAGCAGAGAGAGGCTCCGTCCTTAGCAACCAATTCGACAACGCTGGTGGATCAGAGCAAGGCTCCGGACCTTTTTGGCGTCGCTCTGGATCTGGTTGATCCGGCGCGAGGAAGTTCTCAATCCCAGGGCGTTGTGGTCTCGGCGACAGCGTACTCGGTGGTAGCTGCCAGTCGCGGGCTCGATGCTCTGAAGCCGGAGGTCTACGAGAAAAACGAGCGGTTACGCCGAATCTCGTTCTCACTCGGCAGTTCCGTGCCGGACGATGCGAAGAAACCGGACGGCGTTAAGAGCAATGTATACGGATTCAAGTACCTGCTGGCTGGCTCTCGTGAAGTCCACAGCATGAAGGCTCCATTTGAAGCAGAGAACGATTTTGCAAAGGAAATCAATAGCCTAATTGCCGAGAGTGCAAAGGACATCACGAATCAGAAGCCCATCATCGACTGGCTGTTTGTTCAGCTCGAGAAGCGGGTTCCTGCACCGAGGGAAGAGGCGGATTTCATCCTCAATCAACTCGGCGAAAAGTGGCAAGAGACTTTCCGGTCTTTGACGGACACCCAGCGAGAACAGTTGCTTCAAAAGATCGAGGTCGCTTCTCCCAACATGATCAAGCTCCGAGGAAAGCTTCGCGCCTGGGTAACTGAGGTGCGGAACAGGCCTCAGTTGTCACTGGCCTTCACCACGAAGCGCCGGACGCTGGATGCGGGTAATGATTATCGCGTCGGGGTTATCTTCGACCGTGGTCTGGCCAGCGATACGTTCGTGGTGGCGAATGTCGACTTCAACTACAAAGACTTCACTAAGATCGGGGCCGATACGCGGGGTGGCCGGGCGGCTCTTGAACTTCGCCAGGCTCTGTCCGGCAATGATCCGATCACCGGGGCTGCACCGGTTGTTCTGTCGTTCTCCGGAGAGGGAAACTGGATGACCAACTCGAAGCCCATCTACGTTGCGCAGGCTAAACTCACTATCCCTCTGCGGGCTGGCTTTGAGTTGCCTATGTCGTTCACATACGCGACTAAGAAGGACCTGATTCAGGAGAAAGATGTTCGAGGTCAGATCGGTTTTACGATCGATCCGGCCAAGATATTCGAAGCCCTTCGGAAGTAGGTTGCGCAGGTCGGCGCATGGCGGGCATCGCCATGCGCCTCTTTTTATTGGCTGCGAACGCCGAGCTTCTTTAGAATGGTCATGGCGGGGCACCAGTTGGTGATGCCGGACTGGAAGAGGTTCAGGCCGACGAAGCCTGTGAACCAGAACCAGTTGGGGTTGACCCAGATGCCGAGCACCAGGCTCAGCATGACGAAGAAGCCAGCGATGAGGCGGAGGTAACGTTCGACGGTCATATGTTTTTCCTTTGATTGATCGAGCGGTGATTCACCATGAAGTAGACGATGGGGACGGTCATGCGCGAGAGTGCGAGCGAGGCCAGTTCGCCGGCCATGAGGGCGATGGCGAGGCCCTGAAAAATGGGGTCGAAGAGGATGATGGCGGCACCGGCGACGACGGCTGTGGCTGTGAGCATCATGGGACGGAAGCGGACGGCTCCGGCGTCAATGACTGCATCATCGAGAGGCATGCCTTCGGCGAGGCGGAGTTCGACGAAATCGACCAGGATGATGGAATTGCGGACCACGATGCCGGCTCCGGCGATGAACCCGATCATGGACGTGGCCGTGAAGAACGCGCCCATCAGGCCGTGGGCGGGGATGATGCCGACGAGCGAGAACGGGATGGCGGCCATGATGACCAGCGGCGTGATGAAGCTCTGGAACCATCCGACGACCAGGGCGTAGATCAGGATGAGGACGGCGGCGAAGGCCAGGCCGAGGTCGCGGAAGACTTCGTAGGTGATGTGCCATTCACCGTCCCATTTCATGGAGTAAGTTTCGGCGTCGGTGGGGAGCGCGGCCATGTGTTGTTCGATGGCGTAGCCTCCGGGGGCTTTGAATTTATCCATCTCGGGGCCGAGTTTCAGGACAGCGTAGACAGGGCTTTCCATGGCTCCGGCAACGTCACCAGTCACGTAGGTCACGGGCATCAGATTCTTGTGATAGATGCTCTTGTCTTCGGTAGTGAGAACAGTATGGACGAGTTCGGAGATGGCGACTAACTGACCGTTGCGGCCCGCGATTTTCAGGTTGCGGAGCTGGTCGAGATCGGAACGTGTGGCACGGTCCATGCGGACGCGGAGAGCGATGTCTTCCTTCTCGCTGGCGACGTGGAGGAGACCGGCATCAAAGCCTGCTGCGGCGACGGAGAGCGTGCGGGCGATGGCCTCTTCGGAGATGCCGTTGAGGGCGGCCTTTTCCTGATCGACCACGATGCGGTATTTGGGCTGATCGTCTTCGACATACCAGTCGACATCGACGACGCCGTCAGTGTTCCGCCAGAGATCGCGGATGCGTTTGGCGACGGCCATGCGTTCGTCCTGCGAGGGTCCGTAGACCTCGGCGACGAGGGTTTGGAGAACGGGCGGGCCGGGAGGAACTTCGGCGACTTTGATCCGCGCACCGTACTTTGCGGCGACGGGGAGAAGGCGGGCGCGCATCTGTTTGGCGATCTCGTGGCTCTGCAGTTTGCGTGCGTCTTTGGGCTGGAGGTTGACCTGGATATCGGCTACATTCGAGCCGCTGCGGAGGTAGTAATGGCGGACCAGACCATTGAAGTTGAAGGGCGACGCGGTGCCGGTGTAGGTCTGCAGATTGACGACTTCGGGCTGTTCCAGGGCGGCGCGGCCGAGAGCATTGGCGGCGCGGGCGGTGTCTTCCAGCGTGGTGCCGTTGGGCATGTCGATGATGACCTGGAATTCGCTCTTATTGTCGAAGGGCAGCATCTTCACCTTCACTACCTGGAAGTAGAAGAGAGAGCAGGAGCCGAGCAGCAGAACGGCGACGAGCGCGAGAAAGCCAAAGCGCAGCGGGGCTTTGTGGAGGATGGCTCCCATGAAGCGGCGATACCAGCGGGTGACGATGTCTTCGCGTTCGTGGTCGTCGCCCGCGTGGGTGGCCTTGAGGATGCGGACCGCGGCCCAGGGGGTCACGATGAGGGCCACGAGCAGCGAGAAGACCATGGCGGCGGAAGCGCCGATCGGGATGGGGCGCATGTACGGACCCATCAGGCCGCCGACGAAGGCCATCGGCAGAATCGCGGCGACGACGGTGAGCGTGGCGAGGATGGTGGGGTTGCCGACTTCATCGACGGCTTCGATGGCGACCTCGTACGAGGGGCGCGCCTGATTGGCGGGCATGCGCCAGTGTCGGACGATGTTTTCGACGACGACGATGGCGTCGTCCACCAGAATGCCGATGGAGAAGATGAGCGCGAAGAGCGTGATGCGGTTCAGCGTGTAGCCGTAGAGGTAGAAGACGGCGAGAGTGAGCGCAAGGGTGACGGGGATGGCGATGAAGACGATGAGCGATTCGCGCAGGCCCAGGGTGATGGCGACCAGGATGCTGACGGAGACGACGGCGATCAGCATGTGGAACAACAGTTCGTTGGATTTGTCGGCCGCAGTGTCGCCGTAGTTCCGGGTGAGGTCGAGTTGAACGTCACCGGGGACGACCGTGCCTTTGAGGGGGTCAATACGGTGCAGGACGTTCTCCGCGACGGCGACGGCGTTGGTGCCTTTGCGTTTGGAGATAGCGAGGGTGACGGCGGGGCGAAATTCGCGGCTGCCGGCGGTGGCCATACGGACGTAGCTGGCGGGTTCTTCGCCGCCATCGGTGACGGTGGCCACGCTGCTGAGGAAGACGGGTTTGTTGTTCGAAACGCCTACGACAACGCGGCGAACATCTTCGGCTGTCCGGAGGAATTCCCCAGCCTGCAGGATGTACTCTTTCTGGCCGGTGGCGAACTGTCCGGCGGGGATTTGCTGGTTGGCGGCACCTATAGCGGCGGCGACCTGGAGCGGTGCGAGGCCGTAGCCGGAGAGGCGCGCTTCATCGAGCGTGATGCGGATTTCCCGGCGCTGACCACCAAGGATGGTGACCGCGGAGACGTCCGGGACCTGCTTGACGGCGTCGTGCAACTGGGCGGCGATGCGGCGTAACTGGAAGTCGTCGTAGCGGCTGCTGGAAAGGGTGATGGCGAGGACCGGGACGTCGTCAATAGAGCGCGGCTTGACGAGGGGCATCGACGCTCCTTTGGGGATGACATCGAAGTTCGCGCTGAGCTTCTGGTTCAGGCGGACGATGCTGCGTTCTTCATCCTGGCCGACGAGGAAGCGGACGATGGCGAGCGACTGGCCGGGGCTGGAGGTGGAGTAGACGTACTCGACGCCGGGGATTTCCCAGAGGAGTTTCTCCATCGGCTTCGTGACGCGCTCTTCCACTTCGCGGGCGGAAGCACCGGGCATCTGCACCATCACGTCCACCATGGGGACGATGATTTGTGGCTCTTCTTCGCGGGGCAGCTTCCAGACGGCGAAACCACCGATCAGGAGCGAAGCCGTGATGAGGAGCGGGGTCAGTTTGGAGGAGATCCAGACCGCGGCAAAGCGCCCGGCTGGCCCGAGCTTTTTGGAAGTGCTCACGGGCGCACCTCGACCTTCGCACCGTCTGTGAGGCCGGCGGGGATGGGGCTGACAATGCGTTCACCGGCGCTGAGGCCAGAGAGGACTTCAATGCCGGAGGTGCCGTGGTCGCCTGTGGTGACGAGGCGCGTATGGGCGGTACCGTCTTCCACGGCGAAGACGGATTGCAACTGGCCGCGCTCCTGGAAGGCGGCGGCCGGAATGGTGAGAACCTTGCGGCTGCCGGTGCCAAACAGGGCGCGGCCAAACATGCCGGAACGCAACTGGGGTATGGCCGGCAGATCAATTTTTGCGATATACGAGCGGGAGGCGGCATCGACGGAGGGTTCGATTTCCGAGACCTTCGCGGTGAGCTTGCGATCGAGGGCTTCGAGGGTGAGTTCGACGGTCTGGCCTGGCTTCACGGAGCCGAGTTTTGATTCATCCAGCGAGGCTTCGAGGCGGAGAGTTCCTTCCTGTTCGAGCGTGAGGAGGGGGACACCGGGGGCGGCAAGGTTGCCGGGTTCCACGGTGCGGGCGGTGATGACTCCGGCGAAGGGAGCGGTGAGCTTCGAGTAGTCGCGCATGACAGAGGCGGAGCGGATGCCCTGCTCAGCCTGGGCGAGGCGGGAGTCGATCTGGGTGCGGCGGGCGCGGGCCATTTCGAAGGCGGCTTCGGCGGCTTTGAGGCGTGCGGTAGCTTCGTCGAATTCCTGGTTCGAGATCGACTTCTTCGCGAAAAGGTCTTCCATACGGCGGAAGGTGGCGCGGGCGAGATTGAGGCTGGCCTGTGCGGCGGCGATGCCGCTTTCGGCTTCCGGGATGGCGGCCTGGACTTCGGCCTTACCGGCCTCCGCGCTACGCACGGCGGAATCGAGGTCGCGAACTTCGAGGGTAATGAGCGTCTGCCCTGCGCGGACATGGTCGCCGACGCGGACCGAGACCTGCTGGACGTAGCCCATGACTTTGCTGGAGATCCCGGCTGAGGTTCGGGCGCGAACCGTGCCGGTGGCTTCGAAGCCCGAAGGCCAGTCCTGTTCGGTGACGGTAACGGCCTGGACGGCGACGGGGGCGGTGGCGGCGGGGGTGGGGCGTTTCGCTTCTTCCTTGCCGCAGGACGCGAGGAGAAGGAGGCTGATGCCAGTTGCTGCGATGCGTTTCATTAGTTCAGGACTCCGGAGTCCGCGGTCAGGCGACCGGCGGCGAATTCGACCATAGTGGCGGCTACGCGCTCATCGTGCAGCGCGGCGAGATAACGGGTGCGGGTTTCGAGAAGAGCGGTCTCGGTGCGGAGCAGGTCCGTGACGGTGGCGAGACCCGCCTCGTAGCGATTCTGCGTGATGCGGAGACTTTCTTCGGCAGCGGAGACGGAGGCGGTGGCCACCTGAATTCTCTGTGATGCGGCCTGGAGACCGGCGTACGCTTGCCGGACCTGCAGTTTCACGCCGGAGGTGGCGCGCTGTTCGTCGGCATGGGCGCGTTCCAGAAGGCTGCTGGTTTCGGCCATCCGGGAACGGTCGGCAAAGCCGTTGAAGACGTTCCAGCGGACGGTGACTCCGGCCATCCAGTTCGCTCCGCCGCGAGTGGCGAAGCGCTGGGCGTCGGTTTCGAAGGCGGCGCGGACACCAACCTGAGGGAGCCAGGAATCGTGGGCTGCTTTGTCCTGCGCGCCGGCCAGGCTGGTAGCGAGCTTGCTCTGGCGGGCTTCGGGACGGGCGTCGCCGGCTTCCTTCTCCAGCGCCGCTATGGTGGTTTCACCGAGGGTGGCGGGGGAAAGCGCGGTGGTGAGGGCGTGTTCGGTTTCGAGGGGCAGACCGAGCGCGTCGTTGAGCGCGGCTTTCGCCACGTCAAGTTGCGCCTGTCGCGTGATTCGCTGTTCGTTGACCGCGGCGAGGTGAACCTTGATGGAGAGCACATCGGCGTCGGTGGACATGCCGGCGGTGCGGACATCTTCGGCGCGGCGGAGGTCGGCTTCGGCGGAACGGACGGCCTGGACGGCAGTTTTGAGGTTCTCGGCGGCGAGGGCGGCTCCGTAGTAGGTCTGGGCCACGCGGGCGATGGTCTCCATGCGGACGCGGCGCTCGTCTTCGGCCGCCATTTTGCCGCCGAGCTGGGCGGCAGTGGTGGCGTTCCGGGTATGGCGGGCGTCGTAGAGGGGCTGGTCCACGGTGAGTTGGGTCTGGAAGTTGGTGAGGGCGTCGGGACGGTTCAGGGGGCCGATGTTGAAGTTGCCGGGGCCGAACTGGTGCTGGGTCAGCAGGGAACTGAAAACGTAGACCGGGTTATTGCCGCGCATGACCGATTCCGAGACGTTGACCTTTGGCAGCATGCCGCTCTTTGCCTGGTTGATACGTTCCGTGGCTGCGCGGGTGCCGGCTCCGCTGGCTGCGATCGCACGGTTTTCTTTGAGCGCCAGCTGGACGGCATCATGGAGTGAAAGTGGCTGTTGGGCCAGGGCCGGTAATGCCAGCAGAAAAATGCAGAAACTTCGCATGAGTGGACTCGTCTCTTCCTTCTGCAAACCATGATGCAGTTTGCCGACCGGGGTGACAACTCGGAGCGGGAAAAAGGACGCGCAACAATAAGAACAGCTTTGGTTGGCCTTTCTGACAATCTCCGCCTTGCTGCCGACGCCATTCGTGCGCACAAACTTCGGGCTTCACTGACGATTCTGGGTTTGACGATGGGCGTGGCGACGCTGATGACGGTTATGACGCTGGTGCAGGGCGCCAATGTCTACGTGGAGCAGAAGATTGCGAACCTGGGGACGAACGTGTTCCGGGTGGCGCGTACGCCGTTTGCCGTGGTCGATTTCACTGTGGTGGTAAAGGCACTGAAGAACAAGACCCTGAAGTATGAGGATTTGACCGCCGTTCGGGAGTTGTGTGTCTCGTGCGGCCAGGTGGGGGCGTCTGCCTCCGCAACGCTTTCCCTGCTGGCGGGGAACAAACAGGCGGACGACGCGAGCATTATCGGTTATACGCCGAACATGGTGGACGTTGATACACGGACGCTGGATCTGGGGCGATACTTCACAGAGACGGAGGATCGGCATGCGGCGTATGTTTGCCTGATTGGGGCGTCGGTGGTGGATAAGCTGTTCCCGGCGGTCAATCCGATCGGCAAGACCCTTCGGACCGGGAGCCTGGAGTTCACGGTGATCGGGACGTTCGAAAAGCTGGGGTCGGTGCTGGGACAGGATCAGGACAATTTTGTAATTGTGCCGCTGACGACGTGGCTGAAGGTGCGCGGGACGCGGTCGTCGCTGACGCTGGAGGTGAAGGCTTCGGGTGGCGAGGAAAAGTTCCATGCGGCGCAGGATGAAGTCCGGTCGATTCTGCGGACGCGGCGACATGATGGCCCGGGGAAAGATGATTCGTTTTTCATCGGGACGGCGCAGAGTTACATCTCGCTTTGGGAGAGCATCAGTGGGTCGTTCTTCGCGGTGTTCGTAATGGTGAGTTCGATTGCCGCGATTGTGGGCGGCATCGTCATCATGAACGTGATGCTGGTGAGCGTTACGGAACGCACGCGGGAGATTGGCGTGCGGCGGGCGCTGGGCGCGACGCAGGGTGACGTGCTGAATCAGTTCCTGACGGAGAGTGTGATCCAGTGTCTGATTGGCGGCGCGATTGGTATTGCCATTGGCTTTGGGTGCGCGGAGGCGCTGCGGAATCTGACGGGATTCCCGGCGTCGGTGAAGCTGTGGGTGGCGGCGCTGGGCGTGGTGCTGAGCACGATCATTGGTCTGTTTTTCGGGATCTATCCGGCGCGGAAAGCGGCGCGGCTGGATCCGGTGAATGCGTTGCGGTCGGAGGGCGGATAGAGCCATGACCCGCAATGAAGTTCTGGTGAATTTTCGGGTCGCGCTGGATACGCTGCGGGCACGGAAGGCACGGTCGGCGCTGACGATTCTGGGGATTGTGATTGGCGTGACCAGTGTCATCACCGTGGCGGCGATTATCGACGGCCTGAACGGTGTGGTGAAAGATCGTGTGTCGCGGCTGGGATCGAACACGCTGTTCGTGACGCGGATGCCGACGGGGCAGGGGCCCGGGCGGTTGCCGGAGAAGATTCGTATCCGGAAGTATCTGGAAGATGGCGACGCGCAATATCTGGAAGAGAGCTGCGACGGGGTGTCGTACGCGACGGTGTTTGCGAACCGGATTAACTTCGGTGAGCAGGCCGATGAGATCCGGTATGGCGATGCGCACGTGGAGCGGTTTTTTCTGCGCGGTGTGCAACCGGAGTATGCGAAAGCTCTGCCGCTGTTCGCTATTGGGGAAGGTCGGTTTATTTCGGCGTATGACGAGGAACATGCGCGGGCCGTTGTGGTGATCGGGCGGTCGATTGCGGATTCCCTGTTTCCGACCACGGACCCACTGGGGAAAGAGGTGCGTCTGGATGGCCGGTGGTATGAAGTGATCGGGGTGTTTGAGCCGGATCAGGGGCTGTTCTCGTCGTTTGGCGTCGATCAGTTTGTGTGCATTCCGATGACGAATTTTCGCAAGACATTTCCGGAGATCAAAGAGCGGTTTATCGCGGTGGCGGGCCGGGATGAAGTGCCGATGAATTACGTGCAGGGGCAAGTGGAAGAGGCTCTGCGGCGGAAGCGGCATGTGAAACACAATGCGGAGAATGATTTCGAGATTTCGAGCCCGGATTTTCTGAGCGCGCTGTGGGATCAGCTGACCGGGGCGCTGGTATTGCTGACCGGGATCATCAGTTCGATCGGGCTGCTGGTGGGCGGGATCGGGGTTATGAACATCATGCTGATTTCGGTGACGGAACGTACGAGCGAGATCGGTGTTCGCAAGGCGATGGGGGCGAGGAAGGCGGATATCCGCGTGCAGTTCCTGATTGAGGCGATTACGCTGTCGGGGATTGGCGGGGTGCTGGGCATTGTGGCCGGGGCGCTGATTGCGTTCGCCGTTCGGACGATTATTCCGGCTGTGCCCGCGCATGTTTCGCTGCTGTGGGTTGTGCTGGGTGTTTCGATCTCGGTCAGCGTGGGGTTGTTTTTCGGCTTCTATCCGGCGAATCGGGCGGCCAATCTGGACCCGATTGTCTGCCTTCGCTACGAATAACTGCTACATTGGCCTGGGGAGGCGGATCTGGCGCAGTTTTTCTTAATCGCGTTTACGTCGGTGTTTGTGCTGGTGGATCCGATTGCGTCCGTCCCCGCGTTTTTGGCGATGACCGGACATTGCGACCGGGCGCGGCGGCGGCACATGGCGGTGCGCGCATCGATCACCTGCTTCGCGATTCTGACTTTGTTTGCCCTGGCGGGGCCTGCAATTTTTCGGCTGTTCGGCATCACGATGCCAGCGTTCAAAATTGCGGGCGGGATCATCCTGGGGCTGATTGGTCTGGATATGCTGCAGGCGCGCCGTTCGCCCACGCAGGAAACTCCGGGGGAAACGCGCGAGGGCGCCGAGAAGGAAGACGTCGGGATTGTGCCGCTGGGGGTGCCGATGCTGGCCGGGCCTGGCGCGATCTCATCCGTGATGGTGCTGATGGCACAGAATGCGGACTGGGTCCATCGCGGGGTGATTCTGGGGGCGATTGGCCTGACAGCTGTGATCGCGCTGCTGGTTCTGGCTGCTGCTGACTGGGTGAGTTCTCACCTGCACCGCACGGGGATTGCGATCTTCACCCGCATGATGGGGCTGCTGCTG
>CANIHR010000114.1 GCA_947467185.1 Bryobacterales bacterium | reverse complement strand
CTCCGCGTTCGCTCACTGGCTGGGTCACGCCGTGGAAGAGTATTCGCTGGACCCGGCCCGGATCTACGCGTTGGGATATGGTGACGGGGCGAACCTGGCTTCAGCACTGATATTGCTCCACCCGGGGCTGCTTGCCGGGGCGATTCTGCTTCGTCCGCGCCGCGTGATTGAACCGAAGCCGCTGCCGAAGATCGCGAATCTGCCGATTCTGGTGGCGGGTGGGGAAGGCGATGCGACCATGCCCCCCGGCGAATCCGAGCAACTCGCCCGGCTGCTGTCGCACGTTGGCGCGGATGTGGACTATGCCGTTGCCGAAACCGGGCACGAACTCAGCCCGTCGGATTTTTCGATGTGCAAGCGCTGGATTTCTGAAGTGCTTATTGCGAAGCCTGCATAACGCTGGCGGACGCATTGTTCAGAATCGGCAGGACTTCGTTTAGTGAACCCTGCCGGTAGCCTTCCAGGTCGAGCGTCACGTACTTGTAGCCCAGTTTCTTGAAGATGGCCGTCAGCTTCGCGCCCATTTCCAGAGTCATCGCCTTCGGCAGTTCTTCCCGTGCGATCTCAATCCGCACCAGTTCACCGTGGAAGCGTGTCCGGAACTGACGGAACCCGAGTGCCTTTACTTCCTCTTCGCCCACTTCAACCGTCCGGATGTTCTGGATCGTGACAGGGGTACCGTAAGGAATCCGCGAACTGAGGCAGGCGGCCGCCGGGCGATCCCAGGTGGGGAGGCCCGCCTGACGGGACAGCTCTCGGATTTCGGCCTTGGTTAGTTCCGCATCCACCAGGGGGGCTTTCACGGAATGCAGCTTCGCCGCACGCTGGCCGGGGCGGTAGTCGCCCAGGTCGTCCTTGTTCACGCCATAGACGATATTCGCCATGCCGCGCTCCTGCCCCACCTGTTCGAGGACGGTGAACAACTCGTCCTTGCAGTGGAAGCAGCGGTTGGCGTCGTTGCGGATGTAGTCCGGATTATCGAATTCGCGGGTCTCGACGTATTCGTGGCGGATACCGAACTGCAGCGCGAACGCTTCGGCATCGGCTTTGTGGGACGCGGGAATCGAGGCAGAATCGGCCGTAATGGCAACGGCGCGGTCGCCCAGCGCCTGCTGCGCGGCCCACGCCAGATAAGCCGAATCCGTGCCCCCGGAGTAGGCGACGATCACGTCCCCCATCTCGCGCAGCAATCCGAGCAGCTTTTCCTGTTTGGCTTCCGGCGTCATAGTTACCAGTTTAGGCGGTTTCCGTGTAGATGCCCATGCGTTCCTTCACCAGACGCACCGTGGCATCGGCTGTGGGGCGCACGGCATCGGCCCCGGCGCGGATGATTCCTTCCAGATAACCGGGGTCCGCCACGATTTCGGCGTACCGCTTCTGGATCGGTTCCAGCTTCGAAATCGTCATCTCGGTCACCTGTTTCTTCAGGTCGCCGTAGCGCATGCCGGTGAAGTGGGCCTTCATCTGGTCGTTCGTCCAGTCGGAGAACGCCTGGAAGATGTTCAGCAGATTTTGCACACCTGGTCCCATGGTTTCGAAATCGACGCCCGGGTTGGAATCGGTCGTCGCGCGCATGATGGTCTTCTTGATCGTTGCGGGCGGATCGAGCAGCGCCACCGCATGGCCGGAACCAGTGGCGGATTTGCTCATCTTGGCGGTCGGATCATCCAGACCCATCACGCGGGCACCCACCAACGGCAACCGGGTCGCCGGCATGGTGAATGTCTCGCCGTACAGTGAATTGAAGCGCTGTGCAATGTCACGAGCCAACTCCAGGTGCTGCATCTGGTCTTCGCCTACTGGCACAATGTTCGCCTGGTAGAGCAGAATGTCTGCTGCCATCAGCACGGGGTACTGGAAGAGGCCATCGCCGACCGATTCCTGCGCAGCTGCCTTGGCCTTGAACTGGGTCATACGCTCCAGCCAGCCCATCGGCGTCACGCAGGTCAGCAGCCAGGCGAGTTCGGAGTGCGCAGCGACGGTGGATTGCACCACAATGCGCGAATGCTGCGGGTCAATGCCTGCCGCGAGGAACAAAGCGGCGATTTCGCGAACTTTGGCGCGCAGTTCTTCCGGCTTCTGGTAGACCGTGATGGCATGCAGGTCGACGATGCAGAAGATGCTCTCGTAGTCGTGTTGCATTTTGACCCAGTTGCCGAGAGCACCGAGATAGTTACCGATATGGAGGTTGCCGGACGGCTGAATGCCCGACAGGACGCGCGGAGTCATGATTTTGGATGGAAAACGTTATGTTAACAGGCGTCGGAATGAGCTACTGCACGAGGCCGAGACCTGAGTACGGTAAGCCAATGGCAATTCCTTCGGAACGTCCCGTCACTGGTGTGGGAATCAGGTCCTGCAGTCCGGGTTGGAGCGATGAGGGAGCGGGCGGCGGCATTGAATGCACCGGGGCCAAATGAGTCTCGAACTCGTAACTTCCACTCTTTGTTTCGGGCGCGAGGGGGAGCACTGGTATCGAATTCGAGGGGTATGGCAACCGTGCCTGTGCCTGGTCGTCCGGTTGACTAAGGTGCACTACCGCGTCAGCGGAGGCGGCAGGCTGCGGGATCGCGCTGGCTGAGGCAGGTAAGCAGGGCGCACTTTGAGTGAGAGCCCTTACTTCGTCACCGGAAATCTGCTCAACCGCATGCCTTGGAGTCAGCACAACCGATGGCGCAAAAAATGCACCGATTGCAAGCAAAGGTACGATGATTTTGCGGCGCACTACCCTGATCATACCTGAGTTTCCAGACAGCGATTTCGCACCATTTGGCGGCGTTCTCGGAGGTAGCCGAAGAATTCCGACCCTTCCCGCAGCCGCCGGACCAGCATCTGGCGGTCCGTCGCCATCTCGCGGACGAAGCGCAGGATGGGCTTATGGCGGAAGTAAAAGCTGCGGTACATGCGCTCTACGGCATCTTCAATCTCGTCCGAACTGAGGTGGCCGTAGCGCAGCGTGGAGATCTGCAGACCGTTGCCGGACACCATGGCGCTTGCGTCCAGCCAGCCATTTTGAGTGGCGTCCCGGTAGAGTTCGGTGCCGGGGTAGGGCGCCGCGATCGACACCTGAATCGAGAACGGATCAATCTCTTCCGCGAACCGGATGGTCTCTTCGATGGTCTCCTGCGTCTCAATCGGGAGCCCAATCATGAACGTCCCGTGGACCCGAATGCCGAGTTTCCGGCAGTTTCGCATGAAATCCCGCGCGGTTTCGAGGCGCAGGCCCTTCTTCATCCGATTCAGGATTTCCTGATTGCCGGATTCGAAGCCGACCAGCAGCAGACGCAAACCGTTGTCGCGCAGGGCCTTCAACGTGTCGTAGTCCAGATTTGCCCTGGCATTGCAGGACCAGGTCAGCCCCAGTTTCTTCATGCCCTTCGCGATTTCGACGGCGCGGGCTTTGTCGATAGTGAATGTATCGTCGTCGAACATCCACTCGCGGACGCGGTCGCCGAACAGTTCCTTGCCGAGTTCCATTTCCCGCAGAACCGCCGCCGGTGATTTGGCCCGGTACTGGTGTCCTCCGATGGTCTGCGGCCACAGGCAAAAGCTGCACTTGGCGGGACAGCCGCGGCCCGTGTAGAACGACACGTACGGGTGTTGCAGGTAGCCGATGAAGTAGCGCTCGATCTCCAGATCGCGGTGGTAGACAGGCAGGACACTGGGCATGGCGTCCCAGTCGTGGATCAGGGCGCGTTCGGGATTGTGCTGGATTTTGCCATCGGCCCCCCGCCAGCTCAGGCCGGTCACTTCGGACAGTGGCTTGCCCTGGGCAACCTCCAGACAGGTGTAGTCGAATTCATTCCGGCAGACGAAGTCGATGGCGGGGGCCCGTTTCAGTGTCTCGCCGGGCAGGACCGCAACATGGGCCCCAATCAATCCAATCTGCGCGTGGGGATTCCGCGCTTTGATCGCCTCAGCGCAGGCCACGTCGTTCATCAACGACGGGGTGCTGGTGTGGAGAATGAAGAGTTCGTACTGATTCGCCAGTGCCAGAACTTCTTCCATCGAGTGTCCGTGTGCCGGACCGTCCATCAGTTTGCTGCCGGGCACCAGCGCAGCCGGTTGCGCCAGCCAGGTGGGAAACCAGTAGGACGTTACCTCTCGCTTCGCCTGATATCGGGCACCAGCGCCGCCATCGAACCCGTTAAAGGACGGCGGACTGAGGAACAGTGTTGGCCGTGCAGAGGTCATGGTTATCAGACGTTGACTATTTGACGACGGTAACGCCCGAATGCGGGAGGCCAATGGGAACGGTCGCGTGTGGCCCCACAATGGGCGGCGAAATCATCTGGTGGGTGGGGGCCAAAAACCGTTCCGGCGCTTCGCCCGGATGATTCGCCTGGCGGACCATCTCATTCGCTCGATTCGCGTTCGAGTCATGCGTGGCGACGACATTCAGGATGCGTCCTGGTGTCGGCCAAACCCAGGCCGCGGAGTTGAACCCTTCCCGCCCCACTGTTTCTCGCAGGTCGGCAATCCCTGACTCCGCCATTTCGCTGCACTGCCCCGGCCCAACCCACTGGCCCCCCATGTGCACTTGCCCCGTCTGTACGCTCAGACGAACAGAATTCCGAACCCGGTCGGCGTCAATGCGGTACGTGCCTGGGGCGTCGATATGGAGGGGCCCCGCCGGGCTTTCGAAAACCCAGCCGGTGCCGGAAGTTTCGGCAATCTCCGCCGCTACCGAGCCTTTACGAACTCGGACTTTGCGAAGCGGGAGCAATTCCAGCGTCGTATCCCAGTTGAGCCTCAGGACGGAGCCGGCGCTGGTTACCACCGCGCGGGATCCGGCTTC
Organism: Bryobacterales bacterium; assembly: GCA_947467185.1. GTDB lineage: Bacteria > Acidobacteriota > Terriglobia > Bryobacterales > Bryobacteraceae > BOG-234. Next base: position 11,159 of record CANIHR010000114.1, on the reverse strand, counting down.
GGCCGTGACAAAATCCCCTGCCTGCAGCGACATGCCGACGTTACCGGCCGACAGGCTGCCATCCGCACGTTTTACCGAAACGATACCCGACACCTCTGCCAGAACCGCGGTTTGCGCGGTTGCTGAAACGCACGAGATAAACGCGACTGCGACCGCAGTCCGGCAGGATTTCTTCATGTTCCTGCTTCAGCATACTTTGTTTCCTGATCGGGTGGATGACGCAATACTGCGGCGACTTCCTCGTGGCGCTGGAACCGCTCAAAGCCCAGCAACAGGAGGTCGCGCAGCACGCCTGCCTCCCGTTCGGCAAGCGCGGCGATCTGGCTCTCCACCTTTTCCCTGTCCGGTTCCTGCACATGCCATTCCCAACTTTGTCGCCCGGAGCGCCCGTACGCCTGGATGGTGGTCTGGAAAAGCATCACCGCCATTTGCGTTGCTTCCTTGTCAACCAGCCCGGTGCCGCGCAAAATATGCGCAACTGCATCAATCAGAGGCGTGATGGCTGCCCCGCCCAGAAGCATGGCCGCATCAAAGCGATGTTTTGCCGTCGACGGCACAATCAGCGGACGGCGATCGTGTCTCGAAGCCAGTCGAATGGCTGCCGTTAGCGCGGTGCCATGGCCGCCAACGGCCAGTTTGCCGGGTATGGGGCATCGGGTAATCCACGCAGAAGCCGCAGCTGCCATTGGACCTTCGCGCATCGGTCCGGCATCGCAGTCGACGAACACCAGATTCTTGCGGCTCCAGTCCAGGCCCGCCTCCTGAAACTGCGACGCCAGAATTCGCATCTGCTGCATCGGTGCATGAAACAGGATCAGGTCAATAGCGCGCAGGGCCGAAACGTCACGCGCCGGCGTGCCGAGGCCGAGACTGTTGGCGATGCGGCTCGCCACCCGATACGACACGCCGACAACGGGTCCCAGCTTCCCCGGATTGCGGGCGAGCGCCGCCGCGAGGCTGGCCGCCGCGGGACCCGCGCCGACCAACGCAAATTCATCCGGTGATTCCGATTCCCGCGACATCTTTGAGGCGAAGTTGTTTGATTTTATCTCGAATCTTCGCTGCATTTTCAAACTCAAATTTACGAGCCGCGTCGCGCATCCGTTCCTCTAATTGTGAGATGTATTTTTCACGTTGAGGTGGTGTCATCTCCGAGTCGTCTTCTTCCTTCTCGGCAGGCACTGTTACGTAGTCGCCTTCGGCAATGCGGATCAGGTTCATGTCGATGGGTTTGATGATCGACTGCGGGGTGATGTTGTTGTCCAGGTTGTACTGAACCTGTACGGTGCGGCGGCGATTGGTCTCGTCAATTGCCCGCTTCATGCTGTCCGTCATCACGTCGGCGTAGAGGATGGCGCGGCCTTCCAGGTGGCGTGCCGCGCGGCCAATGGTCTGAATCAGCGAGCCTGTGGAGCGAAGAAAGCCTTCCTTGTCGGCGTCCAGAATTGCCACCAGTGAGACCTCCGGAAGATCGAGGCCCTCACGCAGCAGATTGATTCCGATGAGGACGTCGAAGGTGCCCATTCGAAGATCCCGCAGGATCTTAACACGGTCCAGCGCGCTCACTTCGGAGTGTAAATAGTTGCACTTCACGCCGACTTCGGAGTAATACTCCGACAAATCCTCGGCCATTCGCTTTGTGAGCGTCGTTACCAGCACTCGCTGATTCAACTCCACACGCTTGCGGATCTCGTTGAGCAGGTCGTCCACCTGGCCCCGAATTGGTCGGATTTCGATCTCAGGATCGACGAGGCCGGTGGGCCGGATGATCTGTTCCACAACAACACCGCCAGCCTGCGTGAGTTCCCATGGTCCGGGAGTCGCCGAAACGTAGAGGGACTGGTTTACCCGGTGCTCGAACTCTTCAAACGTGAGGGGGCGGTTGTCGAGCGCGCTGGGCAGCCGGAACCCGTGGGCGACCAGGATCTCCTTGCGGGATCGGTCACCGTGATACATCCCGTGCAATTGTGGGATTGTCTGGTGGCTTTCGTCCAGGAAGAGGAGGGAGTCGGCCGGGAGGTAATCCAGCAGGGTTGGGGGCGCCTCCCCTGGCAGGCGTCCGGAAAAGTGCCGCGAGTAGTTCTCGATGCCGTGGCAGTACCCGATCTCCTTCATCATTTCCAGATCGAACATGGTGCGCTGGTGGAGGCGCTGGGCCTCGACGATCTTGCCCTGGGCTTCCAGTTGCGGTCGCCACTGCTCCAATTCGGCTTTGATGGAAATGATTGCAGCCTCTTTGGTGAGGGGCGACATCACATAGTGCGTCTTCGGGTAGATCGGTAGGCGTTCGTACGTCTTCTTCACCTCGCCCAGCAAAGGGTCGATCTGCGAGAGCGACTCCACTTCGTCGCCCCACATTTCGATTCGATAGGCATTTTCGTCGTAGGTGGGGAAGACTTCAATCACATCGCCCCTTACCCGGAACGTGCCGCGGCGGAAGTCGCCATCATTGCGGTCGTAGAGGATCTCCACCAGCTTCGAGAGGATCTCTTTCCGTGTAATGTGCTGCCCGCGCTCCAGCATGAGCAACATGCCGTAGTAGGCTTCCGGCGAACCAAGGCCATAGATGCAGCTGACCGACGCGACAATGATGCAGTCCCGGCGTTCGAAGAGCGACCGGGTTGCTGAAAGGCGCATCCGGTCCAGTTCGTCATTGATGGTGGCTTCTTTTTCGATGTATACGTCGCTCGACGCGATGTAGGCCTCCGGCTGATAGTAATCGTAGTAACTGACGAAGTACTCGACGGCATTTGACGGGAAAAAAGACTTAAACTCTCCGTAAAGCTGCGCCGCAAGGGTCTTGTTATGCGCCAGCACCAGGGTAGGTTTCTCCAGCCGTTCAATCAGCTTCGCCATCGTGAACGTCTTGCCCGAACCCGTCACCCCAAGCAATACCTGATGTTTCTCTCCCTCCTCCAGACCTCTTGCCAATTCTTCAATTGCGGTCTTTTGGTCGCCCTTCGGCGAGTAGGCGACTTCGAGTTTAAACAGATTCGACATGGGGTTCTATAACCAGGGGTAATTCATTCTGCGTACTGCGGGACTAACGCTCTATCCAAATGAAACTTGCCACACTACACTCAGTTAAAAGATTGAACGAATAACGGACCGGACAAACCAGAGTGCGGAGGGGTTGTCCGGCCAAAGCAGGGCTCGGAGGTTCTTGGTTTTCGGAGGAATAACAGACCTGGAAGCGGCCGGAACTCGGAGGCCGTCCGCTTCAAAACAGGCAAAGATTGTGGGTTCATTGTTTGCTGGAGTGCTGCCCGGATTTTACGGCGGCAGGACCCAGGTTTTGGTACCACTTTAAGGCGGTTCCTGAGATACAGGTGATGTCGGGGGCATGGTCAGCGTTGAGGTCCACCACGCTGCATGCCGCCGCCCCCATTTTGTCGTCCAGAACCTGTTTTTTCCACCCGTTTGCAGTAGCAGTAAATATCAGGACGCTCTTTGTCCCCTGCCGGTAGCTAACGATGACTTCGTCGCGCCCATCCCCGTCCAGATCTGCCGCCGTAATCGTGTGGCCGTCGGTCAAAGAATCATCAATCACCTGCCGCTCCCAGTTTTTCCCCTTTTGCGTGTAGGTCACTACCTGCGTACCATGCCACGGTTCGATGGCGGCGATGAATCTATCATGTCCGAGGTACCCAACGGCCGCATCGCTGGAACCACATTTCGGACATGCGGAGGGATCTCCCTTTGCTATCTCGGTGCGGGTCCAGGCACCATTTTTCGTGTGCTGGTAGAGGTCCAGGCCCGAAAAGCTGGACGTGAGAAGGCTGTCCCGCTTATCGTCCGGGTTCCACCGGGTCACAAAAATACCGTGCTGGACCCCAAAGTTCGTCGCCTGGATACTCTCCCGCTTCCATTCTCCGGGTCGATAAAACACCAGGGGTGCCTGGTCCTGCGTGTAGTTCGGCGGACCCGCCTTCACTCCGGCGAGCGGCGCGTTGATCGCCACTTTCTTTCCGGAACTGTCGATATCGGCCCAGCGAATCCGGTGCGAGGAGGGAATGGCGTCGATTTCCTTCAGGGACCACGGCTGCCGCGGGTCGGTTCCATGGGTCAAAACGCCGACTTTCCCCGAACTTTTCGATGGATCGTTCTCAAATGCCCACGCCACCACGATCTCCGGAATCCCATCGCCATCCACGTCTTCGGCGGCGCAGTTGATAGCGCGGGGGAGATTGGAGGCCAGAACATGGCGCTCCCAGGTTGGATTTTCGTACCAGGCGAGTTCGGTCAGGCCAGACGCCAGCGCGATGATGTCGGGTTTACCGTCTTTGTTGAGGTCGGCTACTACGGTTTGGTAACCGCCCTTCAGGTCCGCCGTGATGGTGTGTTCGGCAAAGCGAGGCCCTTCGGCCTTCAATTTCCCCTTAGCTCGGGCGATGGGCAGCAGCGTTGGGTAGAACTGGACAAAGGTGTTGTCCACCGCGCCGTTCGTGGAGTGGCAAGCGTAACAGGCAGCATTCCGGGGGAACAGCTTGCCGGGCTTTTCTTCTGTGCCAAAGCCGTAAAAGCTCCACTGGCCATTCTGCTTCACCTCCGCTTCCCGGCCGACCACGGCCTCGGTCTGAAAATGTCCGCCCTTGTTGATGGACCCCTTTGAGGTGGACCCCCTCACTTCCAGGACGAACATGGTGCCGTCCGGCCACTGACCAGTCTGCAGGAATGCTCTGTAGGCCGCCTGTTTCACGAACACATTGTCGAAAGACGGGTTTTCCGGCGGCGTTGCCAGCGGACCATAGGTCATGCCGAGACCCGAACTCAGGAACACCCATTCGCGGTAGTCCGCGGGGAAGGGGATCGTCTCAGGCGCCGCTGCGGTTAGAAGGGTGGTGGCGGCCATCGCCAGGAGCAGGGAGTTGCGCAACATGGTGGGTCTTCATTTTCTCACGCTTTCGCCCACTTTCACCGCCGAAGCGAAGATTCCGGCCAGCACCATGGAACCCACCAGACACCACATTCCCGCTTCAAAACTGCCGGTTTTGTCCCGCAGGTAGCCGAACAGGTAGGGGCCAACAAAACCGCCCAGATTACCCACCGAATTGATGATGCCGATAGCCGCCGCCGCCCCGGACTTGCCCAGAAACGCGGGCGGCAGGCTCCAAAAGACCGGTAGATACGCCTGGAAAGTCAGGCCAAGCAGGCAGAAGAACGTGATCACCATCGCCAGGTTATTACCCGAGAGAATTGTCATGGCCAGACTGCATGCGGTCAAAAACATGGGAACCGCAGTGTGCAGACGGCGTTTCCCTGTCTTGTGAGCCCAGTAGCCATTCAGCAGTATGCCGAAAATACTGAAGATATAGGGCGCGGTCGCCACCACCGTCCGCCAGGTGACGGAGATGGTCTTCATGTTGTTCGTGATGGTGGGCAGGAAGAATAGAATCGCCTGATTGCCCGTTACGATGAGGAAGAACGCGATGGCAAGCAACGTGGTGCGTGGCTCGCGGAGGGCGGCCATGATGCTGGTACTTCCTGCCGCCTCGCGGGTACGACGCTCCTGCGCCAGTTCTGTTTCCAGCCACTGCCTTTCGTCGTCCGGCAGCCATTTCGCATCCGCCGGACGGTCTGGCAGGAACCAGAGCGTGACAAAGCCCATCAAAAACGGCGGGAGGCCCTCGAGGATGAAGACCCAACGCCAGCTGGCGAGGCCATACCAGTGCACGCTCTCCAGAATCCAGCGTGAAACCGGCGTTCCGATAACGATGGCGAGCGGCTGTGCCAGCATGAACCAGGCTTTCGCGCGGGAACGGTCCTCCTGACGGAACCAGTGGGTCAGGTAAACCAGAACGCCAGGGAAGAAGCCTGCTTCGGCCGCGCCCAGTAAGAAACGCAGGCCGTAGAACTGTAGCTTCGGGCTGCCGCCACCGGGTAGCAAGCCGGCGAAACCAGTGAGCGTCGCCATCAGACCCCACGTCACCATAATTCGTGCCAGCCAGCGCCGGGCGCTCCAGCGTTCCACAATCAGCGACCCTGGAATCTCCAGCAGGAAGTAGCCAGCGAAAAACACGCCGGCGCCGAACCCGATAATCTCTTCGTTGAAGCCCAGGGCACCCTGCATCCCGAGCTTCGCCACTCCAACATTGGCGCGATCCAGAAACGCTGTAATGTAAACCAGAATCAGGAATGGCATCAAACGCCGGGTGACCCGGCGACGGACGCGCTCTGCAATTTCCGGGCTGGCTGTCACTACTCTCCCCGAACGGTTTTCAGATAGTTGCGCACCGCGGGGGCCATCAACGCTTCAAAAACCGAAAGAATGTAGCGCGCGCCTCGGTTCTGCCACTCGATGGTCGCCTCTGCGGTCACGGCCAAAATGCCGAGGGCCTTGTCGGTCGGCAGCACAATATCGGTGATGCGGCTGAGGGCATCCTGCACGTCGGGATGCTGCAAGTTGCCCGGATGCCCCATTGAAAGGGACAGGTCCGTGGGGCCGATGAAGATCACGTCGATGCCCGGGACTTTCACGATCTCCGGCAGTGCGGCGATGCTCTGCGGCGTCTCCACCTGCACGATCACCATCGTCTCTTCGTTGCAGAACCGGACGTGATCGGGGTAATTGAAGCCGATCTTCTGCCCGTAGTTGGCCGCGCGGGAACCGGCAAGGCCGCGAATACCTTCCGGTGCGTATTTGGCGGCGCGAACCGCCGCCTCGGCTTCCGCTGCGGAATTCACCATGGGGATCTGTACGCCCTGCATGCCCGTGTCCAGGCGGCGGCTGATCATCCAGGTCTGGTTCGCGGGAACGCGGGAGATGGGTGTGACGCCCGTCAGTTCGCACACACGCGCCAGGTTTTCACATTCTTTGTCACCGATCGGCGCGTGCTCCCCATCGAACAGGAGATAGTCGTAGCCCAGGTGGCAGAGAGTTTCGGCAAGGCCGCAATCCGGATGCCGGATATAGCTCCCGTTGACGGTTCCCCCGGCTTTGAGTTTGGCTTTTACTTTGTTCGGCTGCACAGTGTCCGAACCATCATATTTCAGGCGTCTAAGCGGCGTCGGAGGGGAAGAGATTGCCGCGCCCCAGCAGCCACTTTGGATCGAGGTGCCGCTTTACGGCCCTCATCGCCGCCACGTGTTCGGGCGGGTACTGCAGCGCCAGCATCCCGGCTTTCCGCTTACCCAGACCGTGCTCCGCTGAGACTGTTCCGCCCATTTCGACGGCCTTCGCTGCGAACTCTTTCAGCAGCGCGGAGGCGGTTTCTGCCTGTGCACCGCTCGCCGGCAACATGTTTACGTGGACATGCGCATCGCCGATGTGGCCGTAAACGACGTAATGGCCCGGCAGTTCTTTTTCCAGACGTTGCTGGTAGTAACGCAGCATGTCGCGGTTGCGGGGGACGGGGACCGCGTAGTCGGTGCCCATCTTCATGAAGCCGTGGCGGGTGACGAATTCGATGACCAGCTCCGGCAGGGAGTGACGGAACTTGCGGAATCGTTCGCGGTCACGGGGTTCGGTAGAAAACCACGATGCTTCCGACATCGCGTTCGCGGCTTCCAGTCGGTCATCCCAGCCGTCCAGATCCTCGCCTTCGATCAGCAGCGCTCCGGCAGCAGTCGCGGGGATTTCCGGGAACCGCGCACGCAGGAAATCCAGCGCGCTCTTGCCCACGTACTCCAGCATCCGAAGGTTGCCGGTTTCCCGCCAGGTGTCAACGGCGTTCAGCGCTTCTTCATCCGATGCGAAAAACACGATTCCACCGAAGATCTCAGCGGGCAGGGGAAGCAACTGCAGTTCCGCTTCGATAACCACCGCCAGGGTTCCTTCCGAGCCGCAAATCAGGTCGATCCAGTCCATGCCCGGCTCCAAGCGGTACCCGGCAGTGCATTTCTTCGTATTGGGCAGCGGGACATGGGGCACATTGAAGTCCACCTTGTCGCCCTTTCGGAATTCTGCGATCCTGCCATCGACGAACGCAACCCGCAGCGCGTTTATGTGGCGGCGCGTGCTTCCGAAGCGGAAGCTGCGTGATCCGCTGGCGTTGGTGGAAATGGTGCCGCCCACGGAAGCTGTGATTTCAGTCGGGTCCGGGGCGTAAAACTGTTTGGAAGGCAGTGCCGTGTCGCGCAGCGTCAGCAGCGAGACTGCCGCTCCGGCACGCGCCCACCCCCGGTGAATTTCCAGCTTCCGGAACTTCTCCATCGAGATCACCCAGCCGCCCTGCGCCACCCGGCCCCCGGCCAGGCCCGTACCGGCACCGGAAATAGTTACCGGTATGTGCTGCTGGCTTGCATCGCGAAGGATGTTCGAAAGTTCGAGTTCATCTGCCGGGACAAAAAGCCGCTCCGCATGGCCCTTATAGCCCGATGCGTCGGAAAGATAGGTCGCGAGCTCGCTGCTCAATGCCGACCGTTCCTGCTGACTGCGCCCGTTGCCACGAATGGCTCCAGGAAACTCGTGATTGCCTCAAAGATATACATGGGTGACCGGTCGCCAGGGATATGACAATAATTACCATTGTAGTAGTGGGCAAGCACGGGTCGGGTCTGCGCGTCGTAGGCTCGCAGTCGCTCCCGGATCACTTCCTCGCGGTCGTCATACCGGACAACCAGCGCTTCGCCGCAGTCGTCGCAACGGCCGGGTGTGTGCGGGCGCTTCGAAAGTATGTTAAACATCGCGCCACAGCCCTGACATTGGCGCCGACAGACGATTCGGCTGACCAGCACTTCTGTGGGAACATCCAGGTGGACGACCACTGGTTCGGGTTGGCCACGTTCGGCAAGTTCGCCATCCAGGAACTCCGCCTGCTGAATGGTTCTGGGGTAGCCGTCCAGCATAAACCCGTCGCTACAGTCAGGTTTTCCGATGCGCTGCCGAACAATCCGGTTGATGATATCGTCGCCAACCAGCCCGCCTGACGCGATAATCGACTTGGTTTCCAGCCCCAACGCAGTACCAGCCGCGATTTCGCCACGCAGCATTTCGCCAGTGGAAATCGACGGTATTGGACTCGGCAACCAGTCTATGATCATGCGCCCCTGGGTGCCTTTTCCGCAACCTGGGGGGCCAAAGAGGAGAATAACCAAACCTTTTCATCATGCGTTAACATTCGTCGCCCTGCAATGGCACCGAGGGAATCGGGACCACAGGACCGCTACGGACCACGTCGGAGTCCGCGTCTTCCGCCGCGTCATCGGAAGGTGTGGTCTCATGAAAGGACCATGACGAATCGTCGAATTGTCCTCGCCTCCCGGCCGGAAGGCGAACCCTCGGCTTCGAATTTTCGCCTCGAAACGACCGAAACTGCTCCTCTGAAAGACGGCGAAGTCCTGCTCCAGACCCGTTTTCTTTCGATTGACCCGTACATGCGTGGCCGGATGAGCGACGGACCATCTTATGCCGCGCCGGTCGGTATTGGTGAAGTCATGGTGGGGGGCACGGTCTGCGAAGTGACGGAATCCAGCTTCCCGGGCTTGCAGGTGGGAGATTTCGTCGGAGCGTTTAGCGGTTGGCAGGAATACGCGGTGGTCCCTGGCAAGGGATTACGGAAGCTCGATCCCGAGAAAGGCCCGGTCTCGCTGGCGTTGAGTGTTTTGGGCATGCCCGGCCTGACCGCTTACACCGGCCTCCTCAATATTGGCGCTCCCAAGCCCGGCGAAACGGTGGTGGTTTCGGCGGCCGCCGGTGCAGTTGGTTCGCTTGTTGGCCAAATCGCAAAAATCAAAGGCTGCCATGTGGTCGGGATTGCCGGCGGTCCTGAAAAATGCCGTTATGTGGTGGAAACGCTCGGCTTTGACGCCTGCGTTGATCACCGCAGCCCCACTCTTTATGACGACTTGAAAGCCGCCTGCCAGGCCGGCGTTGATGTCTACTTTGAAAACGTAGGTGGCAAGGTGCTGGAATGCGTCCTGCCCCGTATGAACGACTTCAGCCGGATGCCTGTCTGCGGCCTGATTTCCCAGTACAACCTGAGCGAATTGCCGCCGGGACCGGATCGCAGCGCCGTTCTGATGCGCGCCGTCCTCACCAAACGCATCCACATGCAGGGTTTCATCGTGATGGACTACGTCAGCCAGATGGCGGACTTCCTCCGCGACATGTCGGGTTGGTTGCGCGACGGTCGCATTCATTACCGCGAAGACATCGTGGACGGCCTCGAAAACGCTCCCGAGGCGCTGTTTGGCGTGCTCAAGGGCCGCAATTTTGGAAAGATGCTGGTACGACTCTAAGCTCTTATGTCTCTGACAACACTGATCAGCGAAGAACAAATTCAGAATCGCGTCCGCGAAATCGGCGCTCAGATCACCCAGGATTATCCCGACGGGACTCTTTACCTGATCGGCATCCTAAAAGGCGCATGCTTCTTCCTTTCCGACCTGGCCCGCGCCATTGAGCGCGACGCCTTCCTGGACTTTATGGCGATCTCCAGCTACGGGGCGGAGAAGACCTCGTCGGGCGAAGTCCGCATCATCAAAGACATCGACATCTCACTCGAAGGCGCCGACGTCATCATCGTTGAAGACATCATCGACAGCGGGATGACGCTCGACTATCTGACGAACCTGCTCCTGGCCCGCCGGCCCCGGTCGGTGCGGATCGCTGCGCTGCTTGATAAGCCGGATCGCCGTCGCCGCCATGTGGACGTTGCGTACGTTGGCTTCCGCATCCCGGATGAATTCGTGGTCGGCTACGGCCTCGACTATGCGGAGCGATACCGCAATCTGCGTGAAGTCTGCATTCTCGACCCCAACGCTTAGCCGTTTTCAGCCCGGCCTGTTACGCTGGGGCGATGACAGTCGTTGCAGGTATCGATCTCGGCGGCACCGCCGTTAACTACACTTTCCTTGCCAGCAATGCTGACGGGGAACGGTTCCTTATTGAAGGACTTTGCGAACATCCGGCCCTCTCCCGGGAAGGCCCCGATGTCTGCCTGAAGCAGATTGAAGACGGCTTGGCCATTGCGGCGGAGCTCGCCGGTATCAACGTGGCGGATCTCCTGGTTATCGGTCTCGACACCCCCGGACCTGCCAGCGCGACTGGTGTTTTGAGTGCCAAAGGCTCCACGAACTTTGTCCATGCTGCCTGGAGCGGCTTCGATATTCGCGCTGGCCTGGAATCCCGGCTCGGGAAGCCGGTTACCTATCTCAACGACGGCAATGCCGGCGCGCTTTGGGGGCACTACGTTCTCTTCGGGGCGAATAACCACGCG
>CANIHR010000113.1 GCA_947467185.1 Bryobacterales bacterium | reverse complement strand
GCTTAGCTGTTGCTTGTTGCGTTGTGGTTTAGAAGTACAGGCGGAGCACCATGGTGATGACTCGCGGACCGTACTGCGGACCAGTGGCGCGGCCAAAGTTGACGTTGCCAACCGTGCCGTTCACTGCAAAGTTCGTGCGGTTGAAGGCGTTGTACGCGTTCGCGGCAAACTGCATGCGGACGCGGGTGCCATCACCCTTCACCCAAACACCAACCTGCTTCACGATCGCGATGTTGTCCTGAAGCACGGGCGGCTGACGGAACTTGCTGTTGTACTGCGAGGAAGTTCCGAAGCTGAACTGCGACGGGATCGAGAACGGAGCTGCGTTGAAGTACAGGCTGCCGGGGTTGTTCGGATCGAGCGTGCCACGGTCCTGGCCGGTCAGAATTGCGCCGCCATTGGCGTTGCACATACGGGCGCTCGTGAAGAGCACGCCGCTGCCCAGGGTGTTCGCGCAGTTCAGAGCGATCAGCGCGCCGCTGCGGTAGTTGTGCGTGTCGGACACCGTCCAGCCACCGACGATCGAGTTGATCCAGCGGTTGTTGGTGTTGAGGAACTTCTGACCCTTACCGAAGGGCAGGTCATAGCTGCTCAGCAGGTTGAACACGTTCGGCAGATCGAAGGGCAGGTAGCTCTTCGGCTGCTGCAGGTTGTACATGTCCTGCGGATAAACCTGATTCTGCGAGAAGATCTGGCGGTAGGTCAGCAGGCCGAGCGTCTTCGAACGAACATAAGACGACTGGAACTGCCAGTTACCGAACCGGCGGGAAACCTTAATGGAGGCCGATTCATACCAGGTCTTGCCCTGACCGCTGTTCCGCGACCAGACGTTCTGGAACTGCGGATACGGGCGGAGCGACTGAGCCAGCGTGCCGAGGCTGCCGCTGTCCGGGAAGTTGGCGTACGGCTTCTTGAAGCCAGCGGCTACAACCAGCGGATCGGTGATCGCACGGCCGAGGAGCGGGATGTTGGCCGGGGTCAGGTACGACGGGTTGACCTGGTTGAGATCGATCGTCGAGTTCAGACCGTGACCACGGTTGCCCGCGTAGCCGACTTCGATCAGGAAGCCGTGGATTTCGCGCTGCACTTCAGCGCTCCAGTTGTAGATACGGGGAGCGTTGCCGAAGGTCGGTCCGAGGTAGTCGACCGCGAGGCCGTTACCCACGCTGGGGCCGAGGAAGGGGGGAGGCTGATAACCAGCCGGCTTCGGAATGCCGCCGTCCCACGCGAACGCCGCGCCGACACCGTCGGGGGAGGTCTGTGAGAAGGAGCCATTGGCGCCGGTGGTGCAACCGCAACCGCCATTGCTGGTGGCCTGGTAGAAGATACCGAAGCCGCCGCGGACAACAGTCTTCGGGGAAACCGCCCACGAGAAGCCGGCGGTGGGGCCAAAGTTGGTACGGTCGGTCGGCCAGAAGCGCTTCACGCCCAGGCGGTTCGGACCGCTGCCGGGGAACACATAAGCGCCCGGAGCATTGTTGGCGGCCGGATTCGGCGTCGTCAGGCTAATCGAACCCATGGTGGGTGCGGTCCAGTTGAGCGGCACTTCATAGCGGAGGCCCAGGTTCACGGTCAGGTTCGGGCGAACGCGCCAGTTGTCCTGGAAGAACCCGTTGTAGTACTGGTAAACGATGTTGACGTCCTGCACGGGCGTCGCGGCGGCGCTGGCGCTGTCGGGCGAACCGAGCAGGAAGCTGGCGAACGAGTTGCCGCTGGTGGCCGTCGCGGCCGGGTTTGCGGTCTGCGTGCGTGCGAAGTTGTAGGTGCCGTTGGTGGTGGCCAGATCGTGTCCGAAGGTGAACGGACGGCGATAGCCCCAGCCCATCTTGAATTCGTGCTTACCACGGATCACGGTCAGCGTCTGGTCAACCTGCGGAGTGTAGTTGTTCTGCCCGCCGTTGTTGACCTTGCCCTGGCTCATGCCCCACGCGGTGTAACCGTCGGCGCCGGCAAACGTGATGTACGGTGTCACGTCGCTGTCACCGGTGATGCCGGGGAAGCCAACCTTGGAAGCGAAACCGGTCTGCGCCGGCAGGAACCACTGCTGAACCGTCGTCGAGTAACCGAACGTGGAGTGCAGCAGGACGGTCGGGGAGAAGGTCTGGTCGTGGTTGATGCGGTAGATGTGCGGCTTCTGGTACTGATCGCCAAGCGCGGTGCCCAGCGGACCGGTGAAGTCGCTGACGGCATGCGTCAGCTGGCTGTCACGCGACATGAAGAAGGCGAGGCGGCTCTTGTCGTTGAAGTTGTGGTCGAGCTTGATGGCCCAAACGTGGTCCGTAACCTGCGACGTGTTCACGAACGCGTGATTCTGGGTCGCGTTGCCGTTGGTCGGGGCGTTGATGAAGGGGATGATCGCCGACGAGATCTTGCTGAAGCGGCTGGACGGGATCGTGTTGCCCGGGAACGGGGTACGCGTCGCCGAGGGGCCGGTGCCGATCGTGGTCGCCGGATCGTAGATCACCTGCGAAATGCCGCTGAAGTTACCAGCCAGCATCGCGGCCGACTGCACCGTGTTGACGATGGAAGAGGGGCCAACCGGGCGAAGATCGTTGTCGTTCGAGAAGTAGAAGAACGTCTTGTTGCGGCCGTTGTAGATCTTCGGGATGTAGATGGGGGCGCCGACGCCGCCACCGGTCGCGTTGAACCGTTCCTTCGGGCGGAAGCCCGGGGCGTTGTTCCGGTTCTGGTTCACGTTCCAGCCAGCGGCATTCCAGATGTCGCGGCGCATGCTGTAAGACCAGGTGCCGTGCAGTTCGTTCGTACCCGACTTGGTGGTGAAGATTTCGATACCACCGCCAACGCGGCCATATTCCGCCGTGTAGGTGCCGACGAGGAGCTTCACTTCGCTCATGGACTCGGCGGAAGGCGGATTGAACACCGTGCCACCCGATTCCGGGATCACGTTGCTGGTGCCGTCAATCAGCTGTTCGCGGGAACGGCCCGTGGAGCCGGCGATCGAGGTTTCGCCACCCGAGTTCACACCGGCCATGAAGCCGAGGAACGCCGAAGGATTCTGCAAACCAGCAGTCCACATCGGCAGGGTGCGATACATCTTCGGGGTCAAAGACTGGCCGCGCATCGCGTTTTCGGTTTCCAGCAGCGTTTGGCTGGCAACAACTTCGACGCTCTGCTTCACGTCGCCGATTTCGAGCTGCAGGTCGAGTGCCTGACGCTGAGCGATGAAGATCTGAATTTCCGACCGGACGAGCTTTTTGAAGCCAGCCTTTTCGGCCGTGACCGTCCAGATGCCCGTGGGCACGTTGGGGAATACATAGACGCCGGCTTCGGATGAAACCGTGTGGAGCTTGACTCCGGTTGCTGTGTTGGTGGCCTCAATGGCGGCACCGGGAACTGCTGCTTTGTTGGCGTCGAGGACGTCGCCCGAGAGCGAACCGGTCTGAGACTGGCCGAAGAGCATGGCACTGCCAAAGGCTAAAAGCGCGATGGAATGTGCGAGAAAACTGAGCGCCCGCTTGGGCGCAGTTGTTGCTGACATGGCGTGGACCCTTTCCAGCGTAGGTTAGGGGGTTTTTCGCGCCAAAGTCAAGGCAATTGGGACACTACAATTTATGGGATTTTAGCGCCCGGAATCGACGGAAGTCAGGTTGCGGAAATCCAATGTTCGCCTGAGATTATCGTGCCGGATCACCAGGCGTTCGGAATCGACCTCCGCCTGCAGAAACGGACCCCCAAAAAGAGGCCATTTTGTGTAGTCCAAAGCCTTAGAATTGACTGTCGGGTTGTTCCCGTAAGTGAACTCCAGCTGCCTGCCGCGGAGGGACCGAAACCGCACCGAAGGCACCGGATCCAGGTGGACCTCCAGGGGGAGCTTCCTGATTGCCATAGAGAAGGCCTCCAGGTTTTGGTATTCCGAAATCGCCGCCGCCTGGACGATCACACCGTTGTTCAGGTACGGGCTGAAGAGTCTTTTTCCGCCATCGGCGATCGGTTTCCAACTGTAAGGCTGCAGGGGCCGAATGGCGAGATAAGTGGAATTGCCGCCCTTCAGGAAGATCCAGCCGCTCGGGTCTTCCTTCACTTCGCCGGTGTCCTTTGAGAAGAAACCGTTGATGTGCGGGAAGCGGGCACCCGGCGCAATGCTGTAGAGCGCGATCAGGGTATCCTCGTCCTGGAAGACCTTCTCATAAGGTGAGCCGCCGAGGATCTTGTCGGGCGAATCGTAGGTCTTCTTGGAGCGGACCACGCCCTCAATGCCGCTGTCCGGACCGAAAACGAAGTAGGTCTGCAGTTCGTGCACGGACGAAAATGGGTGGGTGAAGAACAGCGTGTTCTGGATGCCACGAGCGTCGGGCACCGACCAGGTCACGTCCCAGGAGTGTTCCTGGATCGGCTGCAGGATGCCACCCTGATCGGAACTGACGGCGTATTCCTTCCGGACGTAGGTGGTCTTGTAGACAGGACCATGCAGGTCGTCATTAAACCGCCAGCGGTTGCGGGTACGCTTCTTTTCGAAGTGGGTGTAAGGTTTCGAACGGTCGGTCGCGATCCGCTTCAGCACCTCGGGCGGCTCATAGCCGCTGGCCACCGCGTAATAGAGCGTGTAGTTGTTGGGGAACGGCATCGGGCGCCCCACGCCGAACCAGAGGTAACCGAAGTCGCTGGAAACGCCCTTCCACTTTTCGACGAGCTGGTCCTCATAAACGCGCGCATGGGCCCCGACGTAGAGGCCATCGAGGTTTTCGGGGGCGTAGTCGGCGATCAGGTAGTCGAGCATCATAGTGGCCCGCTTCTTCATGGCCGGGTCCTTCGCCCAGGCGGCGAGGTACGAGATGGGCAGCAGATAGACGCCCATGTAGTGGGGTGAATCGTATTCGCCCTGACCCCGGGTGGTGGTGAGCTTTACCCAGTTTTCGATCCACTGGCGAGCCTCTTCCAGGTTCTCTTCCGACGACTTGCCGGTGTACCAGGTGGAGCCCGGCTCGTTGGGGTAAAGCTGCGACATCAGGTAGAGCGACGAGTAATAGAGGAGGAAGTGGTTCTCGGTATCACCCCGGTACGGCATGTAGGTCTTCCAGGCGGAGCGGAGAGCTTTACGTGCCGAGGGTGTCAGTTGGCCCTGGTCGAGGTGCGCGATCGCGGTGACAGGATACATCCAGAACATATCGCCACTGGGACCGGCGGCGAGGAGATCTTCGAGCTTCTTCGAGCACCACGCGGGGTCTTCGTGCTTCCAGAGGCGAGCCGCGATCTGGCCAAAACCGGCATCACCCGGACCTGGGTAGTGGGCATAGGCGTCGATCATGGCCAGCTTGCGGGCTTCAAAAGCAGGGGCGGTCTGGGCGGCCAGGGGCAGCGCCGAAAGAATGAGGAGGAGAAGGCGCTTCACTTTGAGGCTCCGATGAATTTCATGCGGCTGGCGACTCGGCCTTCCATGCCGGCGGAGGTCCAGGTCTTACCAGCATTGTCCGAGACGTAAACCGCCTCCTCGTGAACGCTGGCGTAGATGCGACCCGGTTTGGCGGGGTCAAACACAATGGCAGAGACATCCGGGCGGGGGAGTCCCGCGTTTCGCGCCTGCCAGGTCTTACCGCCGTCTTCGGAGACGGTTACGCCGGGGCCCCAGCCGCCGATGGCCATGCGGGTGGGCGTGGTGGGGTCAAACGCGACATCGTAGATGTTGCGACCAAAACCGGGGGCTTCGGATGGCGATTCGAATGTCTTGCCGCCATCGCGGGAGATGTATAAACCACCGCCCTGGGTGCCGGCGAGCCAAACGGCGGGGTCGTGGGGTGATTGCTCCAGATGCATGATCTGGTAGGTGCCGGCACCAGCCGGTTTCCAGGTTTTGCCGGCGTCTTCACTCCGGTAGACACCTTCTTCGCCACCAATCAGCAGGGTATTCGGGTTGGCGCGATCCACGCGGACGGCTTCGGTGTACTTACGATGGAGGGGGCCGCTGAGCTCAGTCCAGGTCTTGCCCTTGTCCTTCGAAACGCGGATGCCGCGGCTGTGCGCGATGTAGATGGCGGTGGGGGTGACAGCGAGATCGCGAAGTTCGGTGATGTCGCTGCCGGTAACGATGGTCCAGTCTTTGCCGCCATTCAGGCCGCGGATGAGGCCGTTTCCGGCCGCCATAAAAATGATGGAGGGGTCAGCGGGGTCGGAATCGACTCCGAAGATGAAGGGAATGCTGTAGCCGAGGTGTTCCCAGGTGTTGCCGGGAGTCTGACGGAACAAACCGCTGGCGGCGAGCTTCGCGCCGACCACGTATTCTTTCGCCGCCCCGGCACATATATAGAGGGTGGATTGCGCGCATAGCGGCAGCGCGGTTAATAAAAGCAGAGCAACCTTCACGACACGAGAATACCGCGCAAAGAAAGCTCCTCCAGTAATTGGGAGACGGCCGGGTTGAGCTCGCCTTCGCCGGCGACTGAAACTGCCCACTGGAGGTTTTCGCGGAATTCCTTCGTTGAGATGGTCCAGGCGGCAAGTTCCGGGGGTGTGACCGCGCCGATCTGAATCAGAGACCAGTGGTGCACGAGTGCTGCCGCTGTGGCGATGTCGGGCTTTGGGCCGCGAACGATGAAGTGGTTGTCGCCGTGGACCAGAATGCCGAGCATGACTCGACTTTACCTTCTAGTCGGTGCCGGTGAGGGGCGCCAGCCAGCGGTAAAGGAAGAAATGGCGACCGCAGAGACCGCAGCGGTAGGGGGAGACGAGCCAGGAGAAGGCGCGTTCCAGGCCGTTGCGGGTTCCGACGCCGCGAAACTCGACGGAACCGCAGTTGGGACAGCGTCGGTGGTGCATATTACAGGGTTGCCGGGGGATGCTGTTCGCGCCAGGCGGCACCGAGTTGTTCACCGGCGGGTCTGACGGGGGCTTTGCGCTTCGGAATGGCAGCACGGGCGGCGGCGCGGTCACTGGCCAGCGTCCGGATGTCGTCTTCGGTGAAGATCAGTTCGGCGGTACTTAGATCGCGTCGGTCCAGCAGGCCGCGGCAGAGCAACGGCAGTTCCTGCATCGGGATGCCGTACTTGCGGGCCAGCGACAGATCGGCTCGAACGCTGCATTTCGACCAGGAACGGTCGACGTTCATGCATTCGAAGGCGTAGACGCGGCAGTCTTTTTCGGAAGTGAAACCGGTGAGCAGAAATTCCATATGCGTTTCTCCTGGTTTGGTTAGTTTGTGGTCCCGAGCTTTTTCGGCACAGGGTTTCCGTTGGCTTTGGCGGTAAGGATCTTGAGGCGTTCGATCAGCTGCTTGCCGAGGTTGAGGTCGGCATGGTTGGTCTTGTGGCCCGGGAAGCGGGCATCGACGAACTCGCGCTGGAAGAGCTGGTCGGCGGCCAGGCTGCTGAGGAGGTCGAGTTCTTTGGCGGTGAGCTTTACGCTGATGCTGGTCATTCGGAGATCTCGGCTCTTTTCTGGCGGGCGCGCTGGATGATTTTGTAGGCAGGGTCGGCGAAGATCAACTGACGAACCTGATCGTTGAGCTCGCGCCAAGTGGTGATGTAGTAGCCGGCGCTGGTGTTCGCGAGTGTCTGGCTGCGCTTTTGCGCCAGGATGCCGAGAATTCCGGCGGTTTCGGCCTGCACCTCACCTTGCTGACTGAGGGCGACGAGCTGGAACGCGGCCGCGACACGATCAAACTCAGCCGCCACCTGGGGGCGAATCTGCTCGGCCATCTCGATCTGATTCGGAGTACCGGTCAACGGTTGTCTCCCATGACGAACAGGTTGCTCTTCTGGATCTGGCGGGAGTGGCCGGAGACTCGGACACAGGGCAGACCCCAGGAAGTGCCGGTTGCGACGGAATCGATCTGGAGGCAGTTGCCGCCCTGCTCCTTCGCCGTGCGGAGGAGACGGCGGAAGGCGTCGTCGAGCCGATCCTGCGGGGTGAACCCGATGGTGGTAGCCCGAATGGCCCCGGCGGTATAGAAGAAGTTCCACCCCGCGGCGGTCAGGGCTGTTTCGAACTGTTTGATGTCGGCATTACCCGCGATGCGGGACCAGCCGGTTTCCTCAAAAGCCTCGACCGGAAACGGCGAGGGGAGGCGGGTGGTGGTGTCGACGAGAATGGAGCCGGCGGTGAGGGGTGTCATAGCTGGCCTAAGGTTTGAAAGCCGGTTTGTTCGTCGCACGGGCCTTATCCATGGCCGTGCTTTCGTCGGAGTCGCGCTGTTTCTGGCGGGCGGCCTCGCGCTGGGGGGCTTCCTCGGTTTCGAGGCGGGTAGCCTCAATTTCAGCGGCGAACGACAGGGCGTCACGCTTCACAGAGAAGCCGACCAGGGCGTAGCTGGCACCATCGCCGGTTCGGACCAGGTTCCAGGCGCTGTCGCCTTCCTGCCAGCGGGCCAAAACAGCGGCGGTCTCGCCGTAGATGGAGTGGAACGGGATGGCGGTGCCGGTAACGGTGGCAGCGCCGTAGATTTTGGAGATGCCGTCGACCATGTCTTTCGTGGTCATGCCCTCAACGCGGTACCGGTCATAGGTGATGACAATGCGGGTGAGTTCGCCGTTATAGAAGCTGAGCAGGGCGTCCTGTACGGAATCATTGGAGGTTGAGCCGGGACGCCAGTGCATTTCCTGCAGGAGGGCGGGGCGCTTGTGGACAACAATGGCTTCGCCGGGGACCGTTCCCGCGACTTTAGCGGCTGCTGCGACGGAGATGCCCAGGGTGAGACCCCGGTACGTGGAAAAATCGGCCGCCGCGAGCGGGCTGAGAGCTAACAGCAATGAAACCGTTGCCACCGTTGCAGAAAACATTGCAACTCCTGATCTGGTTAGGGGCTAAGGGCAGGGGTCAGGGCGACCGACTTAGTTCGGACGAACTGCGGTGGGCGGCGGCGCCCAGACATTTACTATTATCGGTTAAGTTTTCTTGCTTGTCAAACCGGACCCGTGCCACCATTGGGGCAGCGATTCACTGTTTTTAGTGAAGTTAAGGAGTTAGCTGCTTGGACGTCGCCCTGGTAATCAAACAACGGTTGAGTGAGCTTGGTCTGGATCAGCGGGATCTGGCGAGTGCCTGTCAGGTGACGGAGTCGTACGTCTCACAGTTGCTGACGAGGAAGAAAGCGCCCCCGGCACCGGGCCGCACCGACATATACGACAGAATTGGTGAGTTTCTAAAACTTCCGGCGGGGGACTTGTCGCGGCTGGCGGAAGTGCAGCGGCAGGAAGAGCTGAAGAAGAGGGTGGTAGAGCCGCCGAGACCTCTTTTCAAGGAATGCCGGGACCTTGTCCTGCGGAAGTGCGAGCCGGAGCGGCAGATGGAAGTGCGCCGGATCTTTGAGAAGGAGCCGTTTGGGGAACTGGAGCGGTTGGTGACGCAGAAGCTTCTGGACGCGGCGCAGGGTGTGGCACGGGATGAGCTGGGGAGTGAAGAGTGGCTCCGGCTGATGGCGCAACTGAGTAGCCGGAGCTACGAGCAGATGCGGGTGGCGATGCTGGAGTTCCTGGACAGCGACGTTTTCACGATCTCGATTGAGAACTGCGTGGCGTTTCTGAACCCGATGATTGACTCCTGGGACATCGACGTGAAGACGTTCGGAATGGAAGTTGTACTGAACCGGCAACTGGGACCGGGGAGCCTGAAGCGGTTTGAGTTTGTGGAGCAACAACCGCTGGGTGCGTTTGGCACTGAACCTGCATTGGAACAGTTTCTACGCGATCGCGCGCTGAGCGATGACGCCAGCGATGAAGAGATTGCTTTTTTGAAGTCTCTCAAGTTCAAGAACAGGCGCCCGACGGCCCTGTATTACTACCGGGAACTGCAGAATCTGCGGGACCCGCTGCACTTTGTACCTGACGAGACACCGAAGGCCACCTCCTGATCCGCAAGGACACGGGGATCCTGGAACTGAAAGGAGTTCCCTGTGCCACATATTTCCAAAGTTCGTAATATTGCCTTCGTTGGCGACCATTTGCCCCGTAAATGCGGGATTGCGACGTTTACGTCGGATCTGCTCTCCGCGGTAGCCGCCGCGCATCCGAAAAGCCGCTGCATCTCGGTGGCGGTGAATGATATCAAGGGGGCGTACGACTACCCCGAGGTGGTTCGCTTTGAGGTGGAAGAGCAGGATTTGTCTTCGTACCTGCGAGCGGCCGATTTTCTGAACATCAGCAACGTGGACATTGTGAGTCTGCAGCATGAGTTCGGGATTTATGGCGGCGCGGCGGGCGGGCACATTCTGGCTTTCCTGCGGGAGTTGCGAATGCCAGTGGTGACGACACTGCATACGGTGCTCCGCGACCCGCGTCCGGACCAGCGGCGGGTGATGGAAGAGCTGATTTCGCTGTCGGCGCGTGTTGTCGTAATGACCGAATGTGGTCGAAAGATGCTGGAAGACATCTATGGTGCGCCGGCGGACAAGATCGATGTGATCTCTCACGGGATTCCCGATATGGGGTTTGTGGACCCAACCTACTTCAAAGATCAGTTTGGGGTGGAAGGCAAGGTGGTGCTGCTGACGTTTGGCCTGCTTTCGCCGAACAAGGGGATCGAAGAGGTTCTGAACGCGCTGCCAGAGATTGTGGCGGAGTTCCCCGATGTTGTGTACATCGTGCTGGGGGCGACGCATCCGAACGAGGTTCGCAACCACGGGGAGGCGTACCGGCTAGGGCTGGAGATTTTGGCGCGCAAAAACAAGGTGGAGAAGAATGTCATCTTCTACAACGAGTTCGTGGATATCGACAATCTGAAAGAGTTTATCGGGGCGGCGGATCTGTACATTACGCCCTACCTGTTTGAAGCGCAGATTACGTCGGGAACGCTGGCGTACGCTTTTGGGTCAGGCAAGGCAGTGGTTTCGACACCATACTGGCATGCGGCGGAGTTGCTGGCGGACGATCGGGGCGTGCTTGTGCCGTTTGCGGATTCGAGGGCCATCGCGACGGCCGTGATTGAGTTGCTGCGGGACGATACGCGGCGGCATGCAATGCGGAAGAATGCGTACCGGATGGGTCGGGAGATGATCTGGAGCAACGTGGCGCAGCAGTATATGCGTGCGTTCGAAAGATCGCGGATGCAGGGTGTGGCGGTGGCGAACAAGTCGCTGGTGATGAAGACACTGGACCGGCGGCCGCGCGTGCTGCCCGAGATGCGGCTGAATCACCTGCGGCGGATGACGGACGGGACGGGGATCTTTCAGCACGCGACGTTCGCGGTGCCAAATTTTGGGGAAGGCTACTGCATTGACGATAATGCGCGGGCGTTCATTCTGGCGGTAATGCTGGGTGAAGTGGGCCAGGACGCGGAGAAACTGAGGGGTCTGGCGACAACCTACATTGCATTCATGCAGCATGCCTATATGCCAAAGGTGCGGCGTTTCCACAACCACATGAGTTACGACCGGCAGTGGCTGGATCCGCAGGGCTCTGAGGATTCGCACGGACGGACACTGTGGGCCCTGGGGATGGGTGTAGGGCGGTCGCCGGTGCGGAGTTTCCAGATGCTCTCGGGCCAGCTGTTCGCGCAGTCGCTACCGACCGTCCTCGAATTCACGTCTCCCCGGGCGTGGGCATTTACGCTGATCGGTATCCATGAATACCTGCGGCGACTGGGCGGCGACACGTTTGTGACGCAGGTGCGGGACACGTTGTGCCAGCGGTTGCTGGACTTGTACCGCGAGGTTTCCACTCCGGGCTGGAACTGGTTTGAGGCCGAGCTTTCGTATGACAACGCAAAACTGGCGCACGCCATGATTCTGAGCGGGCGGGCGTCGGGGAACAACGAAGTATACGAGTGCGGGTTAGAAGCGTTGCGGTGGCTCAATGGCATCCAACTTTCCGACGAAGGGCATTTTCGGCCGATCGGCAGTAACGGGTTCTATAAGCGGGGTGAGGCGAGGGCGGACTTCGACCAGCAGCCTATTGAATCGCAGGCGACGGTCTCGGCGTGTCTTGAGGCATTCCGGTCCACCGCCGATTTCTGGTGGTACGACCAGGCGCAGACGGCTTTTGACTGGTTTGCGGGATGGAACGATCTGGGGCAGGAGCTTTACAACGCCGAAAGCGGCGGATGCAGCGACGGATTGCACGTGGATCGTGTGAATGGCAATCAGGGTGCGGAGTCGACGCTGGCGTTCCTGATGGCGTTGTCGGAGATGCGCATGGCGCAGAACATGGTGACGAGCTTTCGCGAGCCCGTGGGGAGTGGGGACTAGTGGAAATCAAACAGCCGAACGTTAGCCGTACCCGAGTTGTGCTTTGTCCGGACCAGAAACGTGTCTTGCTTCGGCCATTTATTCCGGGAGATGTGAAGAAGGGGACGCGTATCATCGAGCGGATTTTAGCGCTGCCGGAGGAACGGGTTCATCTTTTGCTGGAGCATACCTCGGTGGAGTTTTCGCAACGGCACGACGCGATCCGGAACCGATTTCTGGAGCGATACGGCCAGGTGAAGTACATGATGCCGGCCGCCCACGAAATCACGGAGGAGCGGCGGTTGCTGATTGGGTCGTATTTTCTGGCGGAGTATTCGCTGGAATCGGCTGCGTTGTTTAACCCGTCAATTGTGCCGCATCCGGATCAGACCGGGCTGCACCCGGGGGCGCTGCGCTTCGTTCTGAGCTTGCGGGCGACGGGTGAAGGCCACATTTCGTCGATTACGTTCCGGCTGGGCGTGATTCATGCGGATCAGCGGATTGAAGTCTTCCCGCCGACAGGGGTTTTGACAGAGCCGAAGCCGATTTTGAGTCCTCGGGAACCCGAGGGGGAGCCGGAAATACCTCCGACATCGAACTACGAGGTACAGTTTCAGCCGGAACAGCATTTGTCGGAGCGAGTTCTGTTTCCAGCGACTCTGTCGCAGCGGAACGGTATTGAAGATGCGCGGTTTGTCTGTTTTCGTGAGGGGGAGTCGCCGTGTACGTACTATGCGACCTTCACGGCGTATGACGGGCGGGCGATTATGCCCGAGATGCTGGAAACCGCCGATTTTCTACGCTTCCGGTTCATTATGCTGGAGGGTACGGCGATTCGGAACAAGGGGATGGCGCTGTTTCCCCGGAAGATCAACGGTCGCTTCGCCATGTTGTCGCGGCAGGACAACGAGAACATCTCGATCATGTATTCCGACAGCGTTCACCTCTGGAATGAGAGCCAGATCCTGATGGAACCGGAGTTCCCGTGGGAGTTGGTGCAAATTGGGAACTGTGGGTCGCCGATTGAGACGGAGGCCGGGTGGCTGGTGTTGAGCCATGGGGTGGGGCCGATGCGGCGCTACTGCATTGGCGCGTTTCTGCTGGACAGGGACGACCCGTCGAAAGTGATCGGGCGGCTGCGGGAGCCTCTGATTGAGCCGAATCAGAGCGAGCGGGAGGGGTATGTCCCGAACGTAGTCTACAGCTGCGGGTCATTGGTGCACGATGGGATTTTGATAATTCCGTATGGTCTGGCGGACCACGCGACCGGGTTCGCGACCGTGCCTCTGAACGACGTGCTGGCGGCGATGGTGCCGAAAGGGTAACTGACCGACGAGAATCGGGTGGCAGACCCGCCGGAACTTCCCGAGTCACTGGACTCGTATTACTGGTTATGAAGACTCTCCCGGCAAATGCGAACGAGTACCGCTGGTCAACGCGTGTGTCCCCGGACCGCTGTTACGAATTGAGAGCGGGGGATGAAGTCTGCGGGATTGTGCGGTTCGCCGGGGGCTGCGGTTCTCTTGCCACTGCCGAAACCGCCCATGGCGTGTGGACGCTGAAGCGGCAGGGATTCTTATCGCCCCGCGTGACTGTCCGCCCCGCCGGCTCCGAGGAAAGCACGGGTATATTCAAACCGGCCTGGGGCGGAGGGGTGAGTTCCTTTGCGGAGATGCTCACTATGAGGTCTCTGCGACGGGGTGGTTTCATCCGAAATGGACGGTGAGCCGGGATGGCAGGCGAGTCCTGCATACCGAGGTGAAGGGCGGCGACACTTTCGTGTACCTGGACGGGCACGCGCAACCTGAGCCGCGGATTTTGTCTCTACTGCTGGTGCTGGCGCTTTACGTTCCACTGCTGGCTCAGCAGGACGCAGCGGTTACCGCGGCGATAATCAGCTAACTCAGAAGCGGTAGGTGATTTCGGCGTACCCGAGGTGGCCGGTGGTGCCCTTCGGGTAGATAGCCTGGATGACGGACTTGCCCTGCGCATAGCCGTAATAAAGTGTTGCGGAGTAGTGGGCGTTCAGGAAGAAGTCGGCGCTGCCGTCGTAGAGGTTGGCGAGGCCTCTTGCTCCACTGGTGGCGCGGGCCTGGTAGCCGAAGGTCCAGGGCTGGTAGGCGCCGCCGCCCTGATACCAGAGGTCGTTGTGGTTTGCCAGGCGCAGGGCGTGGACTTCAGATTTCAGGGTCAGCTTCTTGTGGGGGCGGATGGTGAGCATGCCGAAGCGGTCTTCGTTGTTCATCATGTCGAAGAACGGGAAGCGTGCGAAGGGGCGCGCGGTCGGCAGGATCTGGAAGAAAGTCGAATGTTTGTTGTCGTTCGGGTTGCCATCGCCCGAGCCGTAATAGTAGCCACCACGCAGCCAGGGCTTCAGTTTGGGCAGGACTTTGGGCTGCCAGCCGGCTTCCAGGTCAATCATGCCGGAGCGCTGGTCGAGGACACCCCATTTGCCGAACTGGCCGGCGCCGAAGGCGAGGAAGTCGAGAGGGCCGGCGGAGGTTTCCTGCACGTGGGTGTAGTTACCGCCCAGGGTCCAAATGCGGACGTTGCCGTGGTCGGCGGTGCGGGCGGCGGCGGAACGGTTGTCGGCCTTCAGGATCTGACGCCAGTCATCGTAATAGATACCGAAGAGACGCCATTCCGCGTTGACGGTCTTGTTGGGCGTGACCTGGCCGGTGGCTGAGGCGTAGGCGAAGGCGGTTTTCATCCAGCCCCAGCCGTCGACCTGCAGGACGCCGCGGGTGGGAGCGGCGCCGATGAGCGTGTAGTTGATTTTCGGCTTGTTGTAGACGTAGTGGAAGCCGTCAAAGCTGCGCATCACGTGGGTGAAGACGAAGGGTCCGATGAGGCGCTGGTGGACGCGGTCGCGTTTGACGGTGCCGAGGGTGGCGTTCTTTGCGGTGACTTCGCTGCCGTCCTGGAATTCAAAGCGGCCGATGCGGACGCTGGCGTACTTGCTGCCGAAGAGATTGTTGACCTTAGCGTAGACCTGTTTGGGGAAGAGCCCGGCGACATTCTGCTGCTTGTCGTTCGCGACGTAATAGCCCGCGCCGAGGCCAAGCTGGCCCTGGACACCGGTGGCGACAGCGTTATCGGGGAGGTTCAGCAGGATGGGGGATTCGATTTCGAAGACCCAGTCGAGCTTCTTGCCCTGCTTCGCGAGACCGAGGCGGAGGTGGTTGCCGAGGAAGGTGTAGCCGGGGTCACCCGTGTTGGGGGTGAACCACTCCCAGTTTTCGACGCGGCTGCGAATGCTGCCAGTGAGGGTCCAGGTGCCTACTTTAACTGGAGTGGGGGCGGGTTGCTGGCCGAGGAGCGGCAGCAGTGTGGCGACACCAACAAGGGCAAGACGGATGAATCCGGACATCTATCAAAAGTAGTCTGGAAGGACTAGTGCGCTCCATAACAGATTTCCACTAGACCGACGGCCGGTTTAGCGGAAACGGTGGGTCACGTACACGGCGCCGATGGGTTCGCGCTTGCTGTAGTCGACGCGAAGGACGATCTGGGCAGTCTGGTATTTCTGACGGCCAGCGAAGACCTTTTCGTTGAGTTGATCGAGGAGCGGCTTTTCGAGAAGGGCGTTCACGAGGAAGCCGGCGGTCTGGACGCGGTCCCCGAAAATGCTGAGGACCTCGCCGCCATCGGGGAGAATCTGGCTGGAGATGAGGGCGTAGTCGGGCATGCTTTCATCGCTGCGCTGTTCGAGGGTGGTTTCGGGCGTCGCGTAACTGGGGGCCTCTCCGGGCTTGCGGGCCGTGTTGATGAAGCCCCCGAAGGTCCCGCCGGTGACTCTGTTGGCGGTCCGGAAAATTTCGTTTACCAGTAAGTCTGCCAGGAGCGGCGCGAAGCGGGGGTGCCCGATGATGATGGTTTTTCTGCCCGCCAGAGTTCCGATGGAGCGGTCGCGTGCGGAACGGAAGGTGGTTTTGGTGTCCAGTCGACTGAGGGCCTGTGCGAGCGACACGGAGGCTCCTACGCTTTGAAACGGGGCCCAGATGTCCCAATAAGGATGGGCGGGCCAGTTTCCGAGTTGCTTCTCGGCCTGGGGGAGGTCTTCGGGGAAGTTGAGGCTGAAGGATCGTTCGAAGCCCCGGTTGTTGCGGAAAAAGAGAGGGGTGCCAACCAGAACCTCGACATCAGTCGCGGCGAAGTTCTTCCAAAGAGGGCTGGTGGTGAGGGGTGAAGGGGCCGGG
>CANIHR010000112.1 GCA_947467185.1 Bryobacterales bacterium | reverse complement strand
TTCTATGGGTCCATCGTCGGCACCGTCGTGGATGCTACGGGTGCACCGATGGAAGGCGCAAGCGTCACTGTAACTAATATTGGAACCGGCACTCGCAATGCGGCCCAGTCGTCCGCCAGTGGCGAATACCGTATCGTGAACCTGGTTCCTGGGTCTTATAAAGTAGAGATCGAAAAGGCTGGCTTCAAGCGCCTGACTCGCGACAATGTCGGGGTCCAGGTTGAATCCGTGGTTCGTCTCGATTCCACCATGCAGATCGGCGACGTGACTCAGTCCGTCGAAGTGGAGGCTTCGGCCCCGCTGCTGCAGACAGAAAACGCCTCGCTCAGCCAGGTCGTCAGTCAGCGTTCCGTTGAACAGCTGCCGATGAATGGCCGCAACATTCTGAACCTGGTCAACCTCGTTCCCGGTGTGGTGCCGCAGGGTTCCTCCAGCGGTTCGCTGACGGGTAAGAACGTGTTTGCCGCCGGTAACTACCAGATTGGGGGCGGCACCGCGAACCAGAGCGCCACGTTCTTTGACGGCGTTCCGGTCAACATCACTTATGGCAACGTGACGGCGCTGACTCCCAGCCCCGACGCTGTCGCCGAATTCCGTGTGCAGACCAGCAACAACACCGCTGAATACGGCCGTTACACCGGTGGCGTTATCAACATCGCTTCCAAGGGCGGCACGAACGAATTCCATGGCACCGTCTTTGAATTCCTCCGCAACAAGGCACTGAACGCGACCGATTTCTTCGCGAACAAGTCGGGTGCCGGCAAACCGCCATTTGTGCAGAACCAGTTCGGTGGCGCAGTCGGTGGTCCTATTCGCAAGGACAAGACCTTCTTCTTCTTTAACTACGAAGCCTACCGCGCGCGTGAAGGCGCGCTCTTCACACGTACCGTGCCGCTGCCTGAACAGTACAACGGTGACTTCTCCGGCTACAAGAATGGTTCCGGCGCCGTGATTCCGGTCTATGACCCCAACACCCAGTGCGGCGCTTACAGCAACCCCGCCTGCGGTTCCACGCAGCGTACCCAGTTCCCGGGTAACGTGATCCCGTCGAGCCGCATCAATCCGGTCGCGAAGAACCTGCTCGCCTTCCCGCTGTACGCGAAGCCGACGGACAACGGTGCGGTGAACACCCACAACCTGAACTTCAATAAGAACGCCTCCACCGGCGGTGACAACGACCAGATGAACATCCGTGGCGACCACCAGCTGACGGAAAAGCAACGCCTGCTGGGCCGCTTTACCCGCTGGAGCTCGTCCAACCTGCCTGTTGACGTTTACGGCAACGGCATGCGCAATGGTGACCCGTACTCTCCGGAGCACTTCGTTACCTCGCAGGCTGTTTTGGCCGATACCTGGGTTCTGAATCCGAACCAGATCTTCGACCTTCGTCTCGGTGTGACCCGCTGGTTCTACACCCGTATCCCGGGTTCGCTCGGCACGGATAACGCGAAGCTGGGTTTCCCGTCGTACTTCTCGAACATTGCGACCCTCAACGGGCTGACGCCGTCGACCACCATTCCGAACATCGGAATCTCGTCGCCGACGCTCAACACCATCAACACGGGCCTGCTGCTCGATCGCGATATGACCTATGCGATCACGCCGACCTTCACATGGATCAAGGGTCGTCATGCCATGAAGATTGGCGCGGAATTCCACCGCAACGACATGAACTACTTCCAGAACAACAGCCCTGGCGGTACGTTCTCGTTTGACAACCTGTTCACCGCAGCTGCCAACACGGGCGGCGCGTCAGGCAGCGGTATGGCCTCGTTCCTGCTCGGCCTCTCCAACAACAACAGCCTCGTTCAGACGTCGTTCTTCACCGGCGCTCGCCTGTACTATCAGGGCTACTTCTTCACGGATACCTGGCAGGCGACCAGCAAGCTGACCGTCACCGCTGGTCTCCGCTGGGAAATCCCCGGAAAGTACCTGGAGAAGTTCGACCGCCAGGCTGTCTTCAATCCCACCGCTGAGAACCCTGCTCTGAAGGGTACGCTCATCAACGGTAAGCCGATTGTTGGCACCTACGATCTGGTCGGCACGCCGGCTCACCCGGAAAAGACCCTGAACCCGGAACACTACGGTCTGTTTGCTCCTCGTATCGGTCTCGCCTACCGCCTGACTGATAAGACGGTCATCCGCACCGGCGGTGGTCTGTTCTTCATCCCGGCGAACGTGCAGTTCTCGCAGGGTCCCTACGGCAACGCGGTTGACTACTACAACAACGCGCAGAACGCCACCATCGACAACTACGTGACCTACGCGACGACGCTCAGCAATCCGTTCCCGAACGGCCTGATCGCTGCCGCCGGACGCAACCCCAACTACCAGACCAACCTCCTCGGTGGCAACCTGGGCGGTAAGGGCCAACTCCGCGTGCAGAACGCCGGTTACACGGAGCAGTGGAACTTCACCGTGCAGCACCAGTTCAAGGGTGACCTTGCTCTCGAAGTCGGGTATGCCGGCCTCCGTGGCATGCACCTCCCGCTGGGTCTGCAGTTGAACCAGATTGATCCGAAGTACCTCGCCCAGGGTGCGGCACTTCGCAATCAGGTAGCGAACCCCTTCTATGGCACGATTGCGCTCGGTACGCTTTCCGCCAAGACCGTGCAGGCTGGCCAGCTGTTCCTGCCCTTCCCGCAGTATCAGTCGCTGTCTGACCCCGCCAACTACATGGGCGACAGCACCTACCACGCCCTCCAGATGAAGGCGGAGAAGCGGTTTAAGTCGGGCGGCACGCTGCTCGGTTCTTACACCTTCTCCAAGATCCTCGCGAACGTGGAAACCCTCACCAGCTGGCTGGATTCCGCCACGGGTGTTGCGGGCTACCAGAACGTGTACGACATGCGGAATGAAAAGGCTCTGTCGAGCTTTGACTCCCGTCAGCGTCTGACCGTCAGCTACGTTTACGATCTGCCGATGGGCAAGGGCCACTCGTTTATGGGCTCCGCCTCCGGCTTTGCCGATAAAATCGTTTCCGGCTGGGGCATCAACGGTGTCACCACCTTCCAGCGCGGTTTCCCGCTCGGCATCACGGCAACTCCGAACAACACGGGCTTCAACACCGGGCTTCGTCCCAACGTGGTGGGCGGTTGCAACAAGGAAGTCAGTGGTACTGCCCAGCAGAGAATCACCGGCTGGTTTAATACCGCCTGCTTCACGGCTCCCGCAATCTACACCTTTGGCAACGAAGGCCGTACCGATCCGGATCTTCGCGGACCCGGTACCGCTAACTATGACTTCTCGATCTTCAAGAACACTCAGGTGACTGAAAAGATCAAGATGGAATTCCGCGCTGAAGCTTTCAACATCATGAACCGCGTGCAGTTTGGCAGCCCGAACCTGGGCCAGACGACCGCCGCGAACAACCTGTTCGGCCAGATCACGACACAGCAGAATACGCCCCGCCTGATGCAGATGGCGTTGCGCCTGCGGTTCTAAGTCCGGCTTTACAACTCAACCCAACCGAAAGGGCCTGCGGCAACGCAGGCCCTTTTGCTATTTAATGAACATGCGATTCCGTGGCCGCCTCGTTTTACCCGACCGTATCGTATCCCGAGGGTTGCTGGAAGTACGCGATGGCCGCATCTATGCCATCCGCCGCCAGGCTGGAGCTGCCGAGGTCGATGCGGAAGACGGCTACATCGTCCCCGGCTACATTGATATCCACGTGCACGGTGGAGGCGGGGCCGACTATATGGACGGCGACCCCGAGGCCATCCGCGTGGCAAACCGGGCGCACGCTGCTCGGGGGACGACGACGTTGTTTCCAACGACGACCACCGGTTCTCCTGCTCAGATTTCACGGATGCTGAACGCCTGTGGGGCGGTAAAGAGGTCGTGGAAGCCAGCCGGAGCGGGTGCCCGAATCGGTGGCGTTCATCTTTACGGTCCGTACTTCGCGGAAGACAAGGTCGGCTGCCACTCCGTTGCCGGGCGCCGCGACCCCACGCCTGACGACTTCAATCATTACTTCGCCAGTGGTCTTATCCGGATTGCCACCTGTGCCGCGGAACTACCGGGCGCTGAGGCCTTTTACCGTGCAGCCCACAGTCGCCGCTGTCTGATCACCTGCGGACATTCGAACGCGACATGGACGGACATGGATCGTGCCTTCGCCGCCGGTATGCGCCATGTCGATCACTTCTGGTGCGCGATGAGTTCGGTGGCGTCCCTGCGGGCGCTCCACGGCACTCCCATGCAGGCGAGTATGGAGCAATTTGTTCTGGCTCATGAGGCGATGAGTACCGAGGTCATTGCAGACGGCCGGCACCTGGCACCGGAGCTCTTGAACTTTGCGTATCGAATGAAGGGGCCGCGTCGTTTGTGTCTTGTCACCGACGCCAACCGGGCGCTCGGTATGCCCCCGGGGCGCTATCGTTTTGGCCCCGAGGACGACGGGTCCTGGTTCGAGAGCGATGGTACTGTCGGTCTCGCCCCCAATGGCTCACTGGCCAGCTCGGTTGTCGCTCTCGACACCATGATTCGCAATATGGCTGCGGCGACGGGCGCGCCGTTGCAGGACGTCATTCGTATGGCGACGCTCACTCCTGCGGAGCGTACCGGAATCGCAAGGCAGGTTGGCAGCCTGGAACCCGGCAAACGTGCCGACATCGTGATTCTGGACAGGAACCTGCGGGTCCGGCGGGTCTTCATCGCGGGGGAAGAAGTCGATGTTATCCCCTGTGTCTGAACGGTAATACTACCTGAGCTTGGGTCGGAAGAATATCGCCGGAATACCACTTTCGGCTAAGATGCAAACGTTGTTTCTGCTTTGAGATTCGCTGAGTCGTGGTTTACGGGAGAACTCGAGCTCCATAACGCAAAACCCCGCCTGCGGGGCGGGGTCAGCGAAATACGGAATAGAAAGGCGTTGGGCTTCTTGATGTTGTTTCTTACAAACCTGCTACGCAGGCCAAGACGGCTGGGGATCAAAATCGATTTCTGGTTCTAATCCTTAACCGAAGGAGGCTGGTGGTCACGAGCCACTGGCCTCCTCAACATCACAATACCAGATTTTCCAAAATCCAGCCAGACCTAACTCAGCGTCTGGCCGCGGTGATTCCGGACGAAATCCTCATCGATTTCCTTACGCCCGGCGAACCCTTCCGTCATGCCATGCCAGTACCGGATATCGTCCTCATCCATCCGCCAGCAAATGCACACCTCTTCGCCGCGGTACAGGGAAGGGAAGTCCACCAGCCCAACATTCAGATCCTTCACCTGAATGCCCGCCTCTTCCAAACCTTCCATCGCCCGCTTCAGACCCTGAGAACTGGAGTCATACTGCGCCTTCCACGACTCCACCGCCGCTGTATCGACAGCCATCCCGCCCGACATCAGAATCCGCTGCGATAAATCTCTCAGCCAGGTTTCCGCCTCTTCGGCGCGGGTCTGCGATTCTACCGCTTCCCGAATCGACCGTCCGGCAAACGGCAGCAGGCGCCGCGCCTCTTCCAGCGTGAAGTAGCGAGCCATCTAAGCGAGCACGGGTTCCGCAGCCGCCGCGTAATGCGAGGCCACATACACATTCAGCATCTCGATGAACTCCGCCACAATGGCATCGCCGCGCAGCGTCTTCGCCAGTTTGCCGTCCACATACACCGGCGCCACGGGCTCCTCAAACGTGCCGGGCAGCGAGATCCCCAGGTTGGCGTGCTTCGATTCCCCGGGCCCATTCACGATGCAGCCCATCACGGCCACCTTCATCTCTTCCACACCCACATACTGCCCCTTCCAGACCGGCATCTGCTCCCGCAGGTACGTCTGAATCTGGTCTGCCATGTCCTGGAAGAACGTACTCGTTGTTCGGCCACACCCTGGGCACGCCGTCACCTGCGGCGTGAAACTCCGAATGCCCATCGACTGCAGAATCTGCTGGCTGACGATGACTTCTTCCGTCCGGTCGCCATTCGGCAGCGGTGTCAGCGACGCACGAATCGTGTCGCCAATTCCTTCCTGCAACAGCACCGCCAGACCCGCCGTCGTCGCCACAATACCCTTGGCACCCAGGCCAGCTTCCGTCAGCCCCAGATGCAACGCGTGGTCTGACTGCCGCGCCAGTGCACGGTAAACATCAATCAGATCCTGTACACCGCTCACCTTGGCACTCAGAATGATTCGGTTGCGGGGCAGGCCGTAACTCTCGGCAGCCTCGGCAGAGAGCAGCGCGCTCGCGACAATTGCATCCAGCGTGACGCTCCGCGCGTCCTTCGGCTCCGGCAGCAGGTTGTTCTCGTCCATCATCCTGGTCAACAGGGCGCCATCCAGCGACCCCCAGTTCACTCCAATGCGCACCGGCTTGCCGAATTCAATGGCCGCTTCAATCATCGTGCGGAAATTGTCGTCATGCTTCTTGCCGATGTTGACGTTGCCCGGGTTGATCCGGTACTTCGCCAGCGCCCGGGCGCAATCCGGATACTTCTTCAGCAGCAAATGCCCGTTGTAGTGGAAATCGCCAATGATGGGAACCCGGACCCCGAACATCGCCAGCGTGGCCACAATCTTCGGCACTGCGGCAGCCGCGGCTTCCGTGTTCACTGTCACCCGAACCAGTTCCGACCCGGCCTTCGCCAAAGCCATCACCTGATTCACGGTCGACGTGACATCTGCCGTATCCGTATTCGTCATCGACTGAACGACGATGGGATTCGTCCCACCCACCTTCACGTTGCCGATTTCGACTGTTACTGATTTGCGCCGTGCGATATCTGCCATGCAGTTACCATCGTACCAATCGGCGCGGAAATGCCCTCTACCGCAGTTCCCGAATCCGAACCGGCGCTTCCAGCCTGAAGGTCAGTACCGTCTCCGAAGGGACCCTCACGGCCTTGCCCCGTGTGACAGCCTGCGCCGCGGTACCGGCCCCCGCCCCTGACAGCGCCCCGATTGCCGCGCCCTTACCCCCGCCTGCAATCGCGCCAATGATCCCGCCCAGAGCCGATCCACCACCGGCATAAATCGCCGTCCGTTTGTTGGTTCCGACGCCCTCTTTACCTCTCGTCACAAGGTTACCGGTCTCCAGTTGGTACTTCCGTCCGTTGACCATCACCGAGTCCACATCCAGCACCAGTTCCGACCTCCCCTGCATCTTCCCCTGGTCCTCTGCCGATCTCACCACCAAAGCCGCGTCGGAACCCTTTGGAATCGCTATTTCCCCATCGGCATCCCGAACGTCCTCCGCGACCACTGCGGAGAAAATCTGCCCGGCCTGGGCCGTCTGGGAATTGATGGCTTCGTTATTGCGAATCCGAATCGTTGAGCCCGAGGGAATCGTACGAATCTCCTGGACTGGCGCCGGAGGCGCATTCTGTGCCATCGGCGCATGGGGCGTGATACTGGTGCCGGAACCCATCGGCTTCGACGTTGTCACCTTCGTGTCGCTGGTCACAGCAGTCGCCGGTGGCCCGCCCACGGGCGCATACTGCACGCCGGAAACCTGCGTCATCGGATACGTCCGCGTCTCGCCACCCGGAGCCTTCAGGGTTATTTCGGAAACGTCGGTCTTCGTCACCTCACCGGTGAACTTTGACCCGTCTGTCAGAGTGACCGTCGCGGTCGGGCCAATCTCGGAGCCAGCGGGCTTGCCGCAGCCGCTCCAGACCAGCATCGCCCCCAAAACCATCACACCAGCCGAATACCGCATGGACCCAGTTCTCATGACCCAAGCATACTACCAATTTCAGACCTCCCCACTACTCCGAAAGGACTACGTCTCCACCCTCAAGAATTGTTAATGGGTCCCATCCGCAATGTCACCTGCGGTAGAACAGAAACAGCGTGGAACAGGAAAATCCCCAGTCGGCCTCCATTCTCGTCATTGATGACGATGTCCGTCTCTGCCAGCTCATCGCTGAGTTTTTCGCGGGCACCGGCTACACGATCCATGCGGTCCACGATGGCACCACCGGTCTCGCTCGCGCCCTCGAAGAACCGTTCGACCTCATCCTGCTCGATGTCATGCTCCCCGGCCTCGACGGCTTCGAAGTCCTCACCCAGCTTCGACGCCGCTCCGCTGTTCCCGTCATCATGCTCACCGCCCGGGGCGCACAGAACGACCGCATTCTCGGGCTAAATTCGGGCGCAGACGACTATCTGTCCAAGCCGTTCGGCCCCGACGAACTCGCCGCCCGCATAGCTGCTGTCCTCCGCCGCTCCCGCCACACGCTCACCAGTAAACCCGATACTACCTCCGTGGGCAGGCTCCGTCTCTCTGCCGCCACCCGCCGCGTCTGGTTGAACGAACAGCCCATCGAAATTACTTCCACCGAATTCGACATTCTCGACATCCTCGCCCGTGCCGCAGGCCGCGTCGTCTCTCGCGACGACGTTTGGGGCATGCTTTACCAGCGCAAGGCGTCGCCGTTTGAGCGGTCCGTCGAAGTCCACATTAGCCGCCTCCGCCGCAAAACCGAAGGTGCAGGTATCGTGATTCGTACCGTGCGCGGTGTCGGTTATCTCCTTGCTGAAGAAGATAATCAGATGAAACCGGATACCGAATGAGGTCCATCTCCGCCAAGATCATTTTCTGGTCGGTCGCAGCACTCGTCATTTCCCTCGCTGTCTTCACGCTGGTCTCCCGTAACGTGATCGGCGGACCGGTGATGGAGAGCCTCGACCGCTACAACACTTTTCATTTCCTCCAGGCGCGCCAGGCTTACCAGGCCGGTGGCTCTGCGCGGCTGGCCGAATATCTGGGAGACCTGAAAAGCGCCGGCGCCGCCGAGCACCACCTGACGGACGCACAGGGCAGGGACCTCGAAACCGGCGAGGATCGTTCCGCCATCATCCGCCTCATGGGGGGCCAGCGCCGCTGGATGTCCCGCCAGGACGACCAGTTTATTTATGCCCGTACTTCCGACGACGGCCACTACGCGTGGGTCGGCATTGTACGGCAGCCCTTTTCGCCCTTTACCTTCGCGCCTTTCTACCTCATCGTTCTGGCTACGGTTGCCGCCCTCTACTGGCTTGTCGCCGCCCGCATCGCCTC
The DNA here is from genome assembly GCA_947467185.1 of Bryobacterales bacterium. Lineage (GTDB taxonomy): Bacteria > Acidobacteriota > Terriglobia > Bryobacterales > Bryobacteraceae > BOG-234. The sequence goes on along the minus strand of CANIHR010000112.1, from coordinate 7,440 downwards.
CCCGCTCCGCCGTCTCACCAGCGTTGTCGATCGCTTCGGCCGCGGGGATCTTGCCGTCCGTTCTCCGGCGAAATCCAGGGACGAGATCGGGAACCTCGGCCGTTCCTTTAACGCCATGGCTGAGCGTATCCAGACACTCCTCGTCGCCGAACGCCAGTTGCTCCAGGACGTTTCCCACGAACTCCGTTCACCCCTCGCCCGCCTGACCTTCGAAGCCGAGATGGTCCGCAAAACGAATGACCGCGACGCCTCCGCTGTGCGCCTGCGTCGTGAGATCGAGCGCCTGTCGGAACTCGTTGGCACCCTCATCGATATGGCGCGCATGGAAGGCGACCCAGCCACGGTTGAGATGGAAGACATTGCCCTGAACGACCTGTTGCAGAACCTGGTCGACGATTGCGCGGTGGAATCCGAAGCGCACCGGTGCCACCTCCGCTTCACCTCGTCTGCCACCGTCAATGTGCAGGGCAATGCCGAACTGCTGCTCCGGGCGTTTGAGAACGTGATCCGAAATGCGATCCGCTATTCACCGCAGGGTGGCACCGTCGATATCCACCTTTACCGCAATGGAGGCGAGACAAAGGTGGCGGTCCGAGACCACGGCCCCGGAATCCCGGAAGACCTCATCCCCCGAATCTTCGACCCCTTCTTTCGAGCCGATCCATCGAGGGATGAATCGACCGGTGGCGTCGGTCTCGGCCTGGCGATTGCACGGCGCGCGATCCGGGTTCACCACGGTGACATCACCGCCGAAAATGCCCATCCAGGCGCAATCCTCAGGTTTACGCTGCCTGTGAGCTAAGTCTTGCGGTCGTGTCCCGATGGCCGCGCGATCCCGTAGTTGAGGTAAGCCCCACCTACCCCACACTGACGCTGACATTAATCAACTGTTCCCCGCCGCCAATCGCCACGCCCTTCACTGGCGTCACATCCGAATAATCCCGCCCGTATGCCACGGTCACATGTTCCCCGCACGGCATCAGATCATTCGTCGGGTCAAACTCGAGCCACCCGAACTTCCCGCAGTACACCGCGCACCACGCGTGCGACGCTTCCGCGCCCCGGGTCTTTTCGCCGCTCTTCAGATACCCACTCACGTACCGTGCCGCCAGGCCCATCGACCGTAATCCCGAGATCATCAGGTGTGCGAAATCCTGACACACGCCACCCCGTATTTTGAGCACTTCCTCCACCGGGGTCGATACGGTCGTCGCTCGCGGATCATAGCGAAATTCCTTAAAAATCCGGTGCGTCAAATCCATGCAGGCAGCCGCCACAGGCCGTCCCGCCGGAAACGAAGGCGCTGCCCACCGCGCGAACTCCGGTGACACTCGCACCATTGGCGACCGCCCCGTAAACTCCGCCACCTGGAACAGTTCGTCCGTCGCGCGGCTGCGGATCTCGTCCCGAACCTGCTCCCATTCCGGTGTCAAATCCAGCGCGGGCGGCTCCGCCGGCAGCATCTCCACTTCGCTCTTCGAAATCACCGTCAGCGTCTCGTGCGACTCCTGAATTGAAAAGCAGGTAATCTCGTTCCCGAAATAATCTTCGCGGGTCACCGAATACGCCGGCTCCGGCGAGATCTCCAGTTTGTGCGAGAGCAGCCTCTGCGTCGGTCCGCTGCGGGGCGTCAGATGTACTTCCGTATGGCAGATCGAAACCGGTCCGCTATACAGATACGTCGTCGCATGTTCAGCCGTAAAAATCATCGCGGACTTATCTGCCTCGATTGCGGCGCATGCGTGAAATATACCCGCGTCAGGGTATCCGAAAGGTTCGTCACATTCGAAAGCAACTGGAACGTGAACTCATCCAGCTTTGCCAGTCGGTGATCCGCGTCCGCCATCGCCAGTGTTCCCGCTTCCACAAGTTGCGTCGCCGTCAGCATCTGCAGCGCAATCTTCGCTTCGCGCGAATGCCCGGCTGGCGGATGGCTTTCCGGCAACTGCTCCACATGCTCAAACAACTTTGCGAACTGCCAGGCAGCCGACCTCGGATTCCCCTCGTCCAGCAGCAGCAAATCAAACACAAGATCCGCCTGCATCGTGTTCCGATACCGTGAGCGATACGTCAGGGAGCAATCGGCAATTTCCAGCGCCGTCGCCAGGCCCAGTTCCGCCTCCCGCGCATCGAAGCCCAGTCCACGCCGGATTAGCTGCACGGTCTGTACCGCGCGTTCAATGCGTCTGCCCATGTCGAGGAACCGCCAGCCGTGTCCCCGCGTCATGTTCTCGGTCGCGAGGCCCGAAAATGCTGCCAGTGACAACACGGACCGGTCCAGCAAATCCTGCGCCCAGTTCATCAGCAACGCCTCTGAAGCCGGAGGCTGTGAAAACTGCTGATCCATTTGTTGCAGCACACGCCAGGAGTCCGTCGAGATCACATCCCGCAGCAGCCAGGCAATCCGGTGGATCTCCCGAACACTCGCGCGCAGACCATTACTCTGCGACGTCGGGTCATCTTCGCCGACCACGAACTGTACGACGTCCTTTTCGGTGAGCATCGTCGGCAGTGCGTCGTTTTCCAGGTGTACAGCGCGCGACAGCACCTTGCCGCACACGTTCAGGGCCGCCCGGCTCGCGGGATCCGCGTCCTGATACAGCCTCGGCGGAGCCGCCCGCAGGGCCCGCACCGACATTTCAAACCGTTCCACATAACGCCCCAGCCAGAACAGATTGTCGGCCACCCGGCTCGGCAAATCGAACGTCGCCCGGTTGACTTCCAGTCCCGACCCCGCAGGTCGCAGCAGACTGAACGATGGCTCCGGCTCATGCGAAAGGACCCATGTATCCTTGCTGCCGCCGCCGCGCTGCATTGAGACCACCAGGCTGTCCGGTCCCGAAGTAAATCGCGTCAGTCCCCCGGGCATCACAGCCCAGCCCGTCGCCGACGCCGCAGCAAAAACACGCAGTACCAGATGCCTTGGCTCCAGCTTGCCGTCATGCGCCACGGGTATGGTCGATAAAGCCACCTGCTCCTGGGCCACGTAGGCGCCCGGATTCAGTCGCATCTTCCCCAGCAATTCGGCTCGCCCGCTCGCGGTCAGCTTCGCGCCGAATACCGGCTCGAAGGCTACCGCCGGAGACGCCGGCTTAATCACCAGATTCTTCAGATTCTCCAGCACCCACTCGCGTGCCGCTTCATCGCCACACCACCACGTCGCGATGTTCGGCATCTTCAGCTCTTCGCCCAGAAGTTGCCGTGAAAGCACCGGGAGGAAGGCCGAATACGCCGACGATTCCACCACGCCTGACCCCAGTGCGTTCGCCACTGCCACGTTCCCGGCCCGCACCGCTTCTACCAGCCCCGCCACGCCCAGCATGGAATCCGGGCGCAATTCCAGTGGATCGCAATAGGTATCATCCTGCCGCCGCACAATCACGTCTACCGGCAGCAATCCGCCCAGGGTCTTCAGGAACACGCGGTTGTTGCGGACGGTCAGATCGCCACCTTCCACGAGCGTGAAGCCCAGATACCGGGCCAGAAACGCATGCTCAAACCAGGTTTCATTCAACGGCCCCGGGGTCAGCAGCACAATGCGTGGATTTTCCGCTCGTGGTGCCAGTCGCCGCAGCGCGTCGCGCCACCCGTGGAAGAAGCCCGCCAGTCGACGTACATTGCCGCTGCGGAAAACATCCGGCAGCACGCGCAGCGACACCAGTCGGTTTTCCAGAGCATATCCTGCCCCCGACGGAGCCTGCGTCCGGTCACTCAGTACCCACCACTTGCCATCCGGAGCCCGCGCGATGTCCGCCGAATAACTGTGCAGCCAGCGGCCTTCCGGCGGCTGGGCGCCCCACAGCGGACGCAAGAATCCAGGGTGCTCCAGTACGAGTTCCGGAGGTAGCTTTCGCGACCGCAACAGCGTTTGCGGGCCGTAGATATCGGCCAGCACCCGGTCCAGCAGAGTCGCCCGCTGCACAATTGCCGCCTCAATCGCCGTCCACTCGGAGGGATCAATCAGAAATGGCAGCGGATCCAGAGGCCACGGACGTGTCGCCCCCGAATCATTGCCCCCGGACTGCTCCCCATAGACGTTGTACGTCACGCCATGGTCATGCAGCAGGCGTTTGCCCTCAGTCCAGCGCTCGTCGAGTCCCGCCGGCCCCAAACTGTTCAGCTGTCCGGCCAGCGACCGCCAGTGGGCACGCGGCACTCCTGGCTCCACAAGCATCTCGTCGTGGAACCCAGGCGTTGGCGCATATCGCCATTCAGAGTTCAGGCGTTCGCCCGACTCGGTGGCCGTCATGTCTTCAGTTTGGCAGATGGGTCGCTGAGTCCAGCACTTCCCGCACCTTCGCGATCAGGTTCTCCGGCCGAAATGGCTTCTGCAGAAACGACGTGCCGTGCTGCGCCACGCCTCGCTGATGAATCAGGTCCGCAGTGTAGCCGGAGCAGAAAATCACCCGGATCCCGGGATACAGCGCCACCAGTCGATCCGACACCATCTTGCCATTCATCCCCGGCAGCACCACATCCGTCAGCAAAAGGTGAATCCTGCCCGAATACGCCCCCGCAACCAGCAAAGCCTCCTCGCCCCCGGCTGCCTCCAGTACCTCGTAGCCCTGACGCAACAGCACCGCTTTCGTAAAGGCCCGCACACCTTCCTGGTCTTCCACGATCAGAATCGTCTCATGCCCGGTCTTCGGAACTTCGTCCGCTGTCTTTGGCTCCTCCGGCGGACCGCCGTCAATGCGAGGCAGGAAGATTCGGAACCGTGTACCGGCCTCCGGTGTGCTGCGAACCTCTATCCAGCCGTTGCTCTGCCGCACGATGCCGAAGACCGTGGCCAGCCCCAGCCCCGTGCCTTTCCCTTCCTCTTTCGTAGTGAAGAAAGGCTCAAATATATGCCGCAGCGTCTCTTCGTCCATGCCGGTCCCGGTATCTGCTACGGCGATTGCCAGATAGGATCCCGCCATAGCTTCCTGGTCCAGTGCGTGCGCTTCTTCCTGGCTTAGTTCCACGTTCGCCGTCGAGATATCCAGCGTTCCGCCATTCGGCATCGCGTCCCGTGCGTTTACAGCCAGGTTCATGATCACCTGATATATCTGGTCCGGATCCGCTATCGTGAACCCCAGATCTGCTTTTAGGTGCATCCGGAACTCGATATCTTCGCCAATCAGCCGTTCCAGCATCGGCACGGACTCGCGGATCGTCGCGTTTAGATTCAGCAGTTTCGGCTCAATCACCTGCTTTCGGCTGAACGCCAGTAACTGCTTCGTCAGGCCCGCTGCCCGGTTACCCGCCTGGCCGATCTCCCTGGCATACAAATGCAGCGGATCATTTGGCTTCAATTTCGCCATCAGGAACCCGCTGTAGCCCAGAATTACCGTCAGCAGATTGTTGAAATCATGCGCGACACCACCTGCCAGCCGACCCACTGATTCCATCTTCTGCGCCTGAATCAACTGTGATGTAAGCCGAGCTTTTTCGTCTTCCGCCTTGTGTCGTTCCGTTACGTCCAGAATGATCCCGTGCCACAGCGTCCCGCCATCCGCCATTCTCTCCGGAACTGCCTGCGACCACCTCCATCGCAAACCTTGCTCCGGCAAGACCACTCGGAACTCGCTATAGAAAGTATTCAGCGTTCGCGCCGATTCCAGGATTGCCTCCGATACCCGTGCCACGTCTTCGGGATGCAGTCGGCCGAATACCGGCGTCGCGTCTTCGCGCACCTCTTCCGGCGTCACCCCGTAAATCTCGTACATTCCCGGACTCGAATACGGAAACGCGGACCGCCCGTCCGGCCACAATCGGTACTGATAAATCACCCCCGGAACCAGCCGCGCCAGATTTGAAAGCAGATCGTGGCTCTTCCGTATGGCCAGTTCGGACGTCTTCCTCGCGGTGATGTCTTCAATCACCGCGACAAAGTGTTCTTTTCGCGGACTGTACGCATAAACGCCGAACCAGATCCCCAGTGGTTCCACGAATTGTTCAAATTGTTCGGGAACGCCTGTCCACGCGATTCTGCCATAAGTCTCGATTAGTTCCGGGTTTGTCTCCCTGATACGAGGAAGCAACTCCGAGACAAGCTTGCCTTCCACGCTGTGGAGGCCCGTTAACTGCCCGAATGCAGGGTTCACTTCATCGTAGATCCAGTCGCACGGAGTGCCGTCTCTGTAGATCATCCTGCAGTAGGCAACACCCTCGTTCATGCTCTCGAACAGTGACTGCGTCTTCTCCTCGCGCTCCCGCAATGCGGCCTGTAACTGCTTCTGCTGGCTGATATCGGTATGCGTGCCCACTGCCCGCGCGGGCTTGCCTTCGGCTGTGCGACTCGTTACCCTGCCACGAGCCAGAATCCACTTCCAGCTCCCGTCTTTGCATCGCAGCCGGAATTCGGAGATGTACTGTGGTGTCAGGCCTTCCAGGTGTGCGTTCAACGTCTCATGCACGCGCTCCCGGTCCTCAGGGTGCAGGCGATCGTCCCACTCCGAAAAGTTATCGCCAATGTCTGCCTCCGCGTGCCCCAGGATGCGCTTCCAGACCGGCGAAAAATAGACCTTGTTCGTCTCCGTGTTCCAGTCCCAAATACCATCGCTGACCGCGTCAATTACCAGCCCAAGTCGCGCCTCGCTCACCTGCAGCGCTGTCTCCAGCTGCACCTGATCCGTGACCTCCATGTTGATGCCGATCAGGTACTCCGGGTGGCCGTCCGCGTCGCGAAACACCTGCCCGTTCAGGGCGACCCACCGCACTCCATCCGCCGAACGGTATCGCACCTGCAGCCGCCGGCCAAATGACGTCAGGGTCTCCTGCACCGCCTCCATCATTTTCTCGCGATCGTCCGCGTGCACTGTTTCCAGCCACACTTCAATTGAGGGGCGAGTGGAAGAGGGTACACCGTACACCTGGTAGGTTTGGTCCGACCATTGGCACCGTCCCGTCCCCACATCCCATCGAAAGACTCCAAACCTCGCGGCACGTTGTGCCGTCGCAAAGATCTCCTGTGCCTCCTCCAGTTCGGCCACCGAACGGACCTCGCCGCTGACGTTATGGAGTGTCCAAAGCGCATGTGTCACCGATCCCTGTAAGTCCCGGATTGGCGTAATCGTCTCTTCAAGGCGGCAGGCATTCCCGCCGTCTCTCTCGTGTCCGCAGTGCCAGCTGACTTCGCCACGCCACGTCTCGCCCGTCTCAACCACTGAGCGCAGCCTCGCCGGCCCCGCAGTTGCCCCGGCATCCCCTTCCGGAAACCACGACGGGCGGCCCACTATTTCAGTCTCGGAACATCCAGTCAGTTCGCTGAAGCGACGGTTGATCCATACCACTCCGCCCCTGGCGTCGGTAATCAGGGCGGCGACCGGCATCAACCACAGGGTTGGTGTGAGCGCATCAATTTCAGGCGCAGACGCTGCTTGCAAACCCCGAGGTGTGCTCATGCCCCCAATTCTACGCCCGGTTGGCGTCCGCCTGGTTCCTCCCGCAAGAATCGTG
>CANIHR010000111.1 GCA_947467185.1 Bryobacterales bacterium | reverse complement strand
TTTCCGTAAACCCAGCGGGCGTCGCAGCCGTCATTGGAAAATAGAATTTATGCGTTTATTTCGTCAGCTTGCGGCATTTCTGCTGCTCGCCACCACTGCGGCCTTTGCCGACCAGATCGTGCTCAAGAACGGAGACCGGATCACCGGCACGGTTATCAAGAAGGACGGCGGCAACCTCGTCATCAAGAGTGACCTTTTCGGCGTGATTACCACTGCCTGGGATAAGGTCGAGTCGGTGCAGGGCGCCGCACCGGTCTACGTGACGAATAAGGACGGCAAGACAGAGTAGGGGACGGTGAATGTCGCGAACGGGGTTCTGCAGATTGCCGGTCAGCAGGTACCTGCCGCTGACGTGAATGCCATCCGCAATGCCGATGAGCAGAAGGCGTTTGAACGGCTGCAGGCTCCGGGCTGGGGACAACTCTGGGCGGGGACCGGGACGGTTGGCTGGGCCGGCAGCGCAGGCAACGCGAAGACGCTTACCTTCACCACGGGTGTGAAGGCGTCGCGCGTTACGTCGCACGATAAGACCACGCTGTACTTCAACAGCATCAAGGCGTCGGCGCTGATCAGCGGCAAGAGCGCAGAGACCGCGGAAGCGGTTCGTGGCGGGTTCGGGTACGATCACAACTTCAGCCCCCGCCTCTTCGTCAGCACCTTTAACGACTACGAATTCGACAAGTTCCAGAACCTGGACCTCCGGTTCGTGGCCGGCGGCGGTTTCGGTTTCCATGCCCGGAACACGAAGCGCATGAAGCTGGACGTGCTTGGCGGCGGTGCCTTTAACCGTTCAGCTTTCGCCGCGTTCACCCGGAAGTCGGCCGAAGCTTACTTCGGCGATGACTTCGATTTCAGGCTGAACAGTGTGACAACGATGTTCCAGTCCGCCCGCATGTTTAATGACCTGACGAACACGGGCCAGTATCGTGTGAATTTCGATACCGGCGCGTCCGTCAAGATCGCAAAGTGGCTGAACTGGAACGTGTCGCTGAGCAACCGTTATTTGAATACTCCGTCGCCGGGGCGGAAGTCGAATGACATCCTGTACACTACCGGCTTCGGATTATCATTTGCCCGCTGAGGCGGCCCAGGTCTTGTAAAGGTCACCGACCTTCGCTTCGGTGGCATCACCGGGGTGGATGACGACGCGGTACTTGAAGTGCAGTTTTTCACCGGGCTTCAGGGTGAGTTCGCCGGCCTTGTCTTTGTTCTTCAGGAAGTCGTGCAGGCCGAAGATGTTGTTGGCGAACAGACCGTAGCCGCGGATGTGCCAGTAGGTGGGGAAGCGTGGATTACCCGGGGTATCGAAGATCGCCACGCCGAGCGGCTGGTTTTCCACGGTACCGGAAACGTCCATCCATTCCGACGCCTTGCCCCAGCACTGGGCTTCCAGGCGGCAGCCCTGCGCGTTGGTCATGATGCCGGTGCGCTTCGGTTCGGCCGGGGCTTTGGTGCCGGGTTCTTCGAGGCCTGCGGCGAGGCGAATACCGAAAACACCATCTTTTTCATCGCCGAACGTGACCGTTTCCTTCGCGGTTAAGACGAAGTCGAAATCAACGATGCGGTTGTTGCCGGTGCCGGAGTGGAACGTCATGCGGCGATCTTCATTGAGCACCACGACGCCATCGAGCTGCTTCCATTCGGCGGTGAAGGTGATCTCGCCGGTCTTGCCTGTGGCCTTCGCGACGGGCGCGCCCTTCACGAAAATGTGGCCGATCTTGCCCTTATACTTCGGGTCCTTTTCGTACGCGAATTCGTTGTTCCAGTAGTCGTAGCCGTTCACGGACTGGTGCGCAAACCACATGGAACGCTGGTGCGGGTGGTCGGTCAGTTCGCCTTCCTTTTTCTCCATGGGGAAGCCGCGTGTGACGGCGACGCCGGAGGCTGCCCGGAGGGGGTGCAGATAAGGCTTCGGCTGCTCCGCGCCGTAATAAAAGGTGGTGAAGGGCTTGCCATCGATCTCAACGGCAATCTGATTGGTGCCCTGTTTGACGGCAACCTGACTGAAGGCTGGAAGCAGGGCAACCAGGCCCAGCGCGAACGACTTGTACATGTAAATCAGTAAACCACACCGGGTGCGGGTACTGGTTACGGTTCGCAGGCTTCGGCGTATTCCTCGCGTGGGGCATCGGCGATGGCTGGAGGCGTCCGGAAGAAGACGAAGAAGCCGATGGTCGCGGCGGCGATCAGCGAAACGGCGGCCATGAGGAAGGATGCCGAATAGCCGTAGCGCTCGGAGATATTGCCGGCGGCGAAGGAACTCATACCCACGAAGAGGTCGTAGAACGCGCTGAGGACACCGACCGCAGTGCCGTGTTCATTGGAAGGCGTGCGGCGCAGGACGGTTCCGGCGATAGAGGACCAGGGAAAAGAAAAACCGAAGCCAAGTAGTGCGGCGGCGGAGATGGCGACTATTGGGCCAGGGCCGCTGGCGATGACAACGAGGCCGACCGCCATGCATGCGATGCCGCCGAAGAAGGTGATGGCGGGGTTGATGCGGTCGGGCAAACCACCGAGGAAGAAGCGCGAGACGAGGATGAAGCCGGCGTAGGCAGAAAACGCCGCGCCACCCGAATTGCCATGCTTTGCGAGGTGCAGAATCAGGAAGCCGGTAATGACCGGGTAGTGGACGTTGATGAACCCGATGGCGAAGCCCGGTTTCAGCATGCTGACCGGCAGCCAGTTCCGTTTGCCCGGGTTGGGGTGTGGTTTGTAGGCTTCGGGTACCTTCGTCAACATCACAAAAGCGATGAGAGCCAGAACGGCCTGCATGATGGCCGCACGCTGGAAGGTCCCCAGCCAGTGGCCGACCACCGGACCGGCCGCGATGCCGCCCCAGATGCCGGTTGAGACGTAGCCGAGAGCCTGTCCGCTCCGTTCCACGCCGCCAAGTTCGACGGCCCAGGCTGCGGCGCCGGTGTAGAGGCAGGCTTCGCCGAAACCCTGCAGAATCCGGCCCAGATACGCACCAGGAATGCCGATCGGCAGGACATACGCCGCGCCGGCGATCCCACAACTGGCCAGACCGGTGAGGAAGGCGCGTTTGCGGCCCTTGTTATCGGCCAGTGGACCGGAGAAAAACCGTCCCCCGAGCGCAACAAACGAGAAGATGCCAATCACGAAACCGACCGTGCGATCACTGCCGCCCAGATCGTGGCGGATATGGGGCGCCATTTGGGGCAGGACAGTGCCCATGCCCAAAAAGCCCAGGAATGTCGCGAGGATCAACGTCCAGAAAAGGAGGCCGAAATCACGCGGAGAAGAGGAAGCCAAATCTTAGTTTAGCGGTCGCCCTTACGCTTCACGTCGATCGAGAGCCGCTTGATCTTCTGGTTCAGCGTGGAGAGCGGCACTCGCAGGGCTTCGGCGGCTTCCGTCTGGCTCCAGCTGAAGCGTTCCAGGTGCTCCATGATGGTCTTGCGTTCGAAGTCGGCGACGATTTCGAAGAGCGAGGCATCGGCGGGCAGGGCGTCGTTTTCACTGCGTCGGACGCGAATACCGTTGGCGTGCAGCAGGTAATCCGGCAGCACGTCCACCGGGATGATCTGAGCCGACGCCAGCACCACGGCGCGCTCCACCACGTTTTCCAGCTCGCGGACATTGCCGGGCCAGTTGTGGTCCATCATGATCTGCAGTGCGTCGGGTTCAAAGCGCAGAATCGAGTTTTGGCCCGGATCCAGGAACTTGTCATTCTCGCGGCTGAATTTATCCAGGAAGTGCTGGATCAGCAGCGGAATATCCTCGCGCCGGTCACGCAGCGGCGGCAGGTTGATGTTGATGACGTTGAGGCGGTAGTAGAGGTCTTCGCGGAACTTGCGCTCATCGACCATCTTGCGAAGGTCGGCGTTGGTGGCGGCCAGAATGCGAACATCGACCCGGCTGACGTCGTTTGAGCCGAGCGGCGTGAATTCTTTCTCCTGAATGACACGAAGGAGCTTGGCCTGGGTTTCCGCGCCAATGGTGCCGACTTCGTCGAAGAAGATCGTGCCTTTGTTGGCAACTTCGAACGCGCCCTTCTTGGTCTGGATGGCGGAGGTAAACGCGCCTTTTACGTGGCCGAAAAGGGTGGATTCGAGGAGGTCGGCGGGCAGGGACCCACTATTCACGGCAACGAATGAGTGGTCCGCGCGGGGAGAGTTCGCGTGGATCGCTTTGGCGATCAGTTCCTTGCCGGTGCCGGTTTCGCCGGTGATCAGAATGGTGGACCGGCTGCTGGCCACCTGCATCACCAGGTCCAGCACGCGCAGCATCCGCTCGCTCTTGCCGATGATGCTGGGGAAGCTGTAGCGCTGCTTCAGGGCTTTCTTGAGTTCGGTATTTTCGTCAAGAAGGCGCTGGCCAGCGATGGCGCGGTCAATCTCGATGATCAGCTTGTCGTTATCCCAGGGCTTCGAAAGATAGTCCGTCGCACCCAGCTTCACGGCCTGAACGGCGGCTTCCACCGTACCGTAGGCCGTAATCATGAAGATGGGCGTGTGGCGATCGCGCTCGCGGACGTCGCGAAGAACTTCCATCCCGGACTTGCCCGGCATCATCAGATCCAGCAGGACGATGTCATAGGCGCGCTGGTCGAACTTCTTTTCGCCTTCAAAGCCGTCCTCTGCGAGGTCGACCTCAAAGCCTTCCATCGTCAGCAGCAACTCCAGGCTTTCCCGGATCTCCGCTTCGTCGTCAATAATCAGGACACGCCCGCGCGTAGACCCCGGTACTCGTTGCTGACTCTGCCCCATCATGTCTTTACCACCATACAAACCACCATTTATGCAACAACCACCTGATCCACCGCTGTCGGCGTCTTCTTTTCCGTCACCGGGAACTGCAGCCGGAAACAGGTACCGCCATTTTCACGGGCAACCGCCTGAATGTGTCCCCCGTGCTCCTGAATGATCCCATAGGTGACGGAGAGACCGAGGCCGGTGCCGCGGCCGGCGCCTTTAGTGGTGAAGAAGGGGTCGTAAATCATGCTGAGGTGTTCGGGGGCGATGCCATGGCCGGAATCCATGACTTCAATCTGGACGTGGTTACCGGCGGCACGCGTGACGATCTCCAGCTTGCCCTTTGGCTCCATGGCGTCGCGGGCGTTCAGGATCAGGTTGAGGAAGACCTGCTGTAGTTTGCCCGGATTACCCTGAATCTTCGGCAGGTCCGGCGCAAAGGTGGCGGCGGTTTCCACGCCGGCCTTGCGAAGCTGGTGTTCCAGCAGCGAGAGCGTTTCCTGGATGACGCCGTTGATCTGAACGCTGGACAGGTCGGTGCCCGAAGCGCGGGAGAAGTTGAGCAGCGAATTGACGATCTCGCTCGCGCGGAACGTCTGGCGGGAGATCTTGTCCAGCATGCGCGACTTCTGTTCGTCGCCTGCCACCTGGCGGCCCAGCATCTGGGCATAGGTGGAGATGACGGCGAGCGGCGTGTTGACTTCGTGCGCGACGCCGGCTGCCAGCAGTCCGATGCTGGAAAGCTTGTCGGCCTGCACCAGACGGCGTTCCAGTTCTGCGCGGTGCGTGATGTCGTCGAAGATCACCAGGCGGCCAATTTGTTCCATCTCACGGGAAACCAGCGGTGTGATGGCGATGTTGACGGTTGCTTCACCCTCGGCGGCGTCGAACGTGAACTTGTCCAGGTGGTGGATCTTCACTTCGTGACGTGTCCGTTCCAGTTGCTCCACCAGCGGGGCGGGGAGGAGTTCGGCCAGAGTCCGTCCAGTCGCGTCCTCACGGCCAATGCCGCTCAGGCGTTCCATCTGCGTGTTCCAGCTCTCGACGCGGTCGTCCAGGCCCACAGCCAGAATGCCGACGTTGATCGATTCGACGATATTTTCGCTGAATTCTTTGAGCCGTTCATACTCGCCGGCCTTTTCGGACAGCGACCGGTAGAGATCCGCGTTTTCGATGGCGATGCCAACGTAGTTCGCCAGCGTCATCAGCAGTTCCAGATCGTCGGTGGAGAGGAACTCACCGGACTCTGTTCGGCTGACGCCCAGGAAGGCCACGGTGCGGCCACGGACCATGCAGGGCAGGTAGTAGTTCAGGTCGAGGTCGGCGATGGTCTGCCGGACTGAGGGCGGCCAGCTGCTGGCGATGGCATCCAGGTGGTACCGGGTGCGCTCGAAGAAGACGTACTGTGACTTCCGTTCCCAGTTGAGGAAAGAAAGATCCAGGCTGGAGTGGCCGGTGAGGGGACGCGCGCTGGAACCCATAGAGGCGCGCAGCTTCCAGGTATCGTTCTCTTCGTTGAAGAAGAACGCGACGTGCCGGATCGACATGGTCTGCATCAGGCGGTCGGCGACCGACTGCAGCATGTGGTCAATGCCTTCGGTGGAGTTCAGTTCCCGGACGAAATCGACCAGCGTCTTGCGGTAATCGTAGGCGTCGCGGTAGAAGTGGCGGTCCAGCTTTTCCTGAATCCAGTTCCGAATGGGCTGGAACAGGAAGGTGGCGATCAGCATCACCACGATCAGTTGCGAGCTGGAGATATCCTTGACGCTCTTCTGGATCAGGTTGCCGATGGCAAAGACGATGCCGTAGAACGTGGCCAGAATGATGAGAGTGGCCAGCGTATAGGCGTAACCGCGGCGGAAGATCATGTCCACGTCCATCAGACGGTAGCGCAGGATGGCCCACGCGATGGTCAGCGGGATGAGCGGCAGCGTGATGACCGAGTAGTTCAGGAGCGGGCTGAACTGCAGGTTCAGGACGTACGGCACAGCGTAGAGCAGGCCGAACGGCGCGAAGCCGAAGATCATGCCGTTGCGCAGCCACTTCAGCTGCTGGCGCACGACGGGGTCTTCCGCCTGCCGGTAACCCTTCTGCAGCACGATGCAACTGACCGTCCAGGTGACGGTGATCAGGCCCATCCAGGTCCGGTCCAGAAATTCGCGAACTTCCGGGAGCGAGGCTTCGGAAACTAGCAGACCAGTGGCGAAGACGGCATAAAGCAGCGTTACGACTCCGCCTGGGCTGTAGATCGCGAAGCGCATCCAGCGGCGGAACCAGGGTGTGGGCTCGGGGAACGTCAGGCAGAAGTGCAGGAAAAGGGCCGGGGCCAGCCAGCCCGCAATTACGTTGCCCCAGTACATCACCTGGTCAAAGGCGTTCAGTTTGCCCGTGTAGTGGAAGCAGCAGAAGACGAACGAGACCAGACAGAAAATGTAGAAGTGTCGGGCTTTGAGCGCGGAGCCCCGGCGGAAATAGATGAACAGGCCGATGGCAAGATAGAATGCGCCGACCAGGTATTGATACGTGTACGCGACGCCGCGGGGGGCCTCGCCGATAATGACCGTTGCCTTGACATCGTTGACAGCCGACCGGCGGACTACGTAGGAAGCCTTCGCCCAGGCGCCAAAAGACGATAACCGGCTGGTCACGTCTTCCACGGCGACGACGGGTACACCCTGAATCGACTGCAGCGTATCGTTGACGCGGATACCGGCGCGGTCGGCCGGGCCATTCTCCAGAACCTTTACGGCACGCACCCGACCGTCCCGGACACGCCACACGGCGCCGTCATCGGGCAGGGGGAAACGATGGAGTTGATCATAGTTCAGGGCAGCAGCGATCGCCGCTGCTATGGTGATCACCGTGAGCAGCGCGGTCGAAAGCTGGAATTTGAGTTCCTGAAGCATCGCCGGTACGTTTCTGGGCCGGTGTACACGCACACCTATCCCTTACTTTATCGGTGCACGTTGTATGCCACTTGAATCCGGGGAACGGGAGGTTTCAGCGTTGAAAACAAAGCACATAGCGCGAGCCCTATGCGGGCGCTTCCATTTTTAGTATTTTCCCTTCGTTTTCGGTCTTGAGAAGCGGAAGAACTTTGTCGTAATTTGTTGCATTCTCTGGCACGGGTGACCCGTAATAGCGAGTGTGACGGTTGATTTCGCCACTCTCGTAAAGGAAAACCAGGCGATGGTGTTCAGCCTCGCGCTGCGCTTTCTGCGGAACCGCGAGGTGGCGGAGGAACTGGCGCAGGATGTCTTCCTGCAACTCTACACGAATCTGGGGCGGATCGAGACTCCGGCGCATGCAACCTGGTGGCTGCGGCGGACGGTTTGCCACCGTTCGATCGACGAGGTTCGGAAGCGGAAGCTGCGGCCGAGTCTTGGCCTGGAGAGCGCGCCGGAACCTGTGGCGGAATCGCGGGACGAGGATTTGTTGTTGAATGACCGCCTGAAGAAGATGGTGGAGTCGCTGCCCGAGAAGGCGAAGGCGGTCGTCCTGCTGCGCTATCAGGAAGACCTGGACCCGAGTGAGATTTCAGAAATGCTGGAAATGCCCATTAGTACGGTGAAGAGCCATTTGCACCGGTCACTCACGTTGTTGCGTGGCCGTTTGCGGAAGCAGGAGGTGGCGGCATGAATAACTTTGAAGACGATCTGAAAAAGAGTTTGCGGCGGGAATCGCCTCCGCTCGACTTTGCGGCGAAGGTGCTGGCGCGAGCGGCAGCGCTCGACCAGGCAAAGGCGGCGGCGCAGAAGCCGAAAGTCGTTGTGAGGCCGGTCTGGCGCAGACCAGCGGCGTGGGCGATTGCGGCCGGAATTACCGTGGCTGCCCTGATCCCGGTCGGCATGGTTGAGTACCGCCATCGTCAGGAAGAAAAAGCTATGGAGGCGGGCCGGCAGTTGGCGCTCGCTCTCGACATTACCCGGGTACAGCTGCAGAAAACCAAAGAAAGACTACAGAAAGCGAGCAAACAACACGCACTATGAAAAAGTTCCTTGCACTCGCCCTTCTGGCGCTGCCGCTGGCTGCCCAGGACGGGTTTGACTTTAAGGCCCTCGACAAGCTGGGGGCGAATTCGAAAAACCGTACCAACGTGACCCTCGATGGCGACATGCTGAAGATGGCGGCGGGCTTTCTGGGCGCAGCCGGCAACAGCAATAAAGATGCGGCCGACGTGAAGACGCTGGTGGACAGCCTGAAGGGCGTCTATATCCGCAGTTGGGAGTTTGATCAGAAGGGCATGTATTCGGCAGGCGATCTGGAGCCGCTGCGTGCTTACCTGCGGGCGGGCAAATGGAATCGCGTGGTGGAGTCGAAGAAAGACGACGAACTGTCTGAGATCTACCTTCTGCCCCAGCCGGGCGGCAAGCTCGGTGGCGTGGCTATTGTCTCGGCCGAAGCGAAGGAAGTCACGGTCGTCTATATCGCCGGTTCGCTCCGGACCGAAGATATTGCGAAGCTCAGTGGCAGCATGGGGATTCCCGACATCGGCAGCCAGCTCGGCAACCTGAAGAAGGGCGATAAGGGCGAAAAGGGCGATAAGGGGTCGGCGAAGACGAAAGAGGAAGATTAGATTATGACGCTCTCTGCCCTCCTCCTTTCTGTGGTCTCATTGCTGCAGCCTGTTCCGAACGCCATCGCGACGTTCGACGGTGTTTTCAAGGTGAGCAACGGGAAGTTCATTGAGGTGCAGGTGGAGAGCGGCGAGACTCTGCGGATGTATCTGACGCGGGGCACGAAGTTCGTCCGCGACGGCAAGCCGGCCAAAGCCGCCACGTTTCATGAGGGCGACAAGGTGACGGTAGACGCCGAACGCGATGTGCGGATGAACCTTCTGGCCGTGAAGCTGGAAGCTGTAAAGACCGAAACACCGAAAACCAAATGACCTGCAGCCTCGCCTTTTTCCTGATCCTCGCCGCGCCGCTGGCCGCGGAGACGCTGACCGCCGATGAAATTATGCGGCGAGTGGCCGAGAACCAGACAAAGGCGCAGGAAGCGCGGGCCAGTTATGTCTACGACATGAATGTCTTCGTCCGGCTGAAGAGGGCGAACGGCAAGCTGGCGCGGGAAGAGAGTCGGGATTACGTGGTGGCTCCAGGCGCGACGGGGGCGAAGCGCAAGCTTGTCAACGTGGCCGGGAAAATCCTCGACGGGAAGAAGGAAACCACCTACTCCGAGGCGGGCTACAAGACGAAGGACATGGATATCGACGGATCTCTCACCGATTCCTTCGCTCGCGATGCCATGTGGCGCAAGGGCGAGATGGGGCCGATGATGTCGTGGTTCCCGCTGACCGACGCCCGTCGAAAGTACTACGACTTTTCCCTCAAGGGCGAAGAGCACTTCGGCGGTTATGATGTCTACAAGATCGACTTCGATGGGCATGGCGAGGACGATGATTGCTGGAAGGGTGAGGCGCTCATTGAGAAGAATGAGTTCCAGCCTGTCCTGATCACCAGCCACTGGACCTGCAAGATCCCAACCGCCGTCACCATCATGCTGGGCATCAACGTCCACAACATCGGAGCGAAGATCACGTACCAGCGGTTCGATAAGGGTGTCTGGTTTCCGGTGGCATCGGGCGGCGAGATGAAACTGCGGGTCTTCTTCGGCTATGCCCGCACCATCGCGTTCAGCGCAAAGAACTCCGGCTTCCGCAAAGCGGATGTCCAGACGGCTATTGAGTTTGAGGGCGAAGAAGAGAAGCCTGCGAGTCCCACCGCCACTTCGGTTGCAACCCCGTAAGGTGGACCCCTCCGAGCCAGGTATCGGCACCACCTCGGGCATTTAGCCAGTCGCGTTCACCCGCCAGGATTGCCTCACCAGTAGCGCTCAGCGCGAAAGAGTCCGTTGCTGTTTGCACCAGGGCGGGGTCCGGGCCGGAACTGAGGCCGTCCATTCGCAGGAATACAGACGAGTCTCCCCACGGCACTTCCTCGCAGCGGTTGGCTTCCCGGTACAATTCTGCGCGGCTTCGCGCGCCACTCCTTGCGGCCAGCAACAACTGCCGCTCGGTCCTCGATAGCCCGGTATTCACGCCAGGGTACTCCTCCAGGAGCCGGTCGAAACCACGCAGTTCCGTGTGGCAATCGGAAGTGAACACCCGCCATTGACGTGACGCGTGTTCGAGCCGGGCGTCACTCACCGGGACCCGCCCGGGCAGGAGTTCCGTCAGCTGCCGCGCGTTCAGTTGTCCCAGGCCATAAAAGGGGACTACTTCCGGATGCCGGTCGAGTTCGATCAGAGAGAGCCGGGTATCTCCGCGGTCTGCGCTGTGAAAAAAAGCCAGGAGCTGGAGCAACTGCAACTGGTCATAAAGGTCATGTTCAAACCAGAGGACAACTTCGTCATGCTCTCGGAACGCAAGAAGGGTGGCATCCCGTTGCGCGAAATCTTCGCATAACGCTGCCATTGTCCCCCAGCCGAAATCTGCCAGCGCCTGTGCGCGAATCGCCGACAGTGCAGGCAGGTCGGGCGCGGCAGGAACCGGGCCGTCATGCAACGGGTCTCGCCACGCGAGAAACTCGCCGGCCAGGCTCGCGGCACGAAAACCAGCTACAACTGAATCGCCATTGGTGATGTGGAGCAACTACCTGGTCGCCTTCATAACGGTGGCGACCGTTGCCATAATCTTCTCTTCGGTGTTCTGCGCCCAGGACGCTGGCAGTCCGTAGTAAAGCATGGAGTCCCAAGCCTCGTAACCACCTTCTTTGAGGACCCGCCGTGACGGGATGTAGGCCATCACGTCGTTCGAATACCCGGCTACAACCACACCGGCGCCCGGGTAAGCCTTCTTAATGGCGAGGTCATAGTCGATGACCACTTCACCTCCCAGTGCAACGACTGTGAATTTTCCGCCGAACGACATTGCCTGCACGGGGTAGGCATAGCGACGAATCGGCTGGCCGTTGTCCATGCGCGCCAGCATGGCTTTCGCGTGACGGACGACATACGGATTTTTGTCCTTTAGCCGACCCTCAAACGTACTGCGGTCGTTGGCTTCGAATTCGAGTTCCACCAGCCGGAAGGCGGTTTTGATCGTCCCTCGTACCGGTGTCGTCGCCGCCAGCGCCTTGCCGACCTCGGCTGCCAGGGCTTCGCCATGCTGCTTCGCCAGCGCTCCCGTGCCGCGCGGGTTCGGGTTTTGGTCGGCACCGCACAGCATCAGGAAAAGAGCGGTGGCACCGGGATTTGCGTTCTCGATGGCCTCCTGCGCGAACCCGGCATAGTCGCCACTGACCACGTTATTCTCGCCCGTGAGGGTCGTGTTGTGGCACGCGTAGCCGAACAGAATGGCTTTGACCTTGCCGTCCGCGCCGGTCACTCGCAGGATCGGGACATCGTTATCCACGGGGCCATCGGGATTCACGCCGATGGTGAAGCCGTTGGGCCCGGGCTTGCGGCGGTTGACGCCGAAATGTACGGCTCCGTGGGCGCTGGCGAGCGTCGCCGGACTCAGATCCAGCAGGGAGCGTGACGCCACTTCCACCAGCGCATCCTGCAATCGCTCGGCGTAGGCGTCGACCGTTACCTGCTCAGCCGGCGGAAAATCGAACAGCAGCGACAGATTGCTCTTCACATAGGGTGCGGTGTGGGTATGTGACGAGTTGAACAGAATTTCTGCTCGTTCCAGGCCGTACTTTTGCAGCAGTCTGGCGGCCACGACATCGGTGATGGTGCGGGGCAGGCCAATCAGGTCGGTCGTGATGATGAGCACGCGTTCCTTCCTGCCGCGCGAGATCGCCAGGGCTTTGGTGTGAATGGGCGTCAGCACGCCGTCCATCGGCTTTGTACGGCTGGCATAGCCCGACAGCCGGATGGGTTCCCGCGGGGTGATGTCCACAGTGGCGACTCCGGCGCGATACTCGGCCGTGGCTGCCTGCAGTGCGGGCGTCGCCAGGCAGAACAGGGCCGCGAGGGTGATCAGGGGAAGTCGAAAGTTCATGGCGGTAAAGAACATATTAGCCCGTAACGGCCCAGGTCGCGCCCCTGTTATTCTGGGACTAACGGACGATGTTCAGCGTGCGGGTCCTTCAAATTGTCGCAGGTGGTTTTCTGGTTGCCGGATTGGCTTACGGCCAGGCTGCTGAAGGAGCGTGGCAGAACCTGGTGATGCAGGGGCTGTATGCGGCCAGCGAGAACAACACCGCAAAAGCGGAGCAATTACTGACGAAAGCTCTGCACGAAGCTGAACACTTCGGCCCCACTGATGTCCGCGTCGGCACCACCCAGAACAGTTTGGGGCTGGTTTACAAGACCGGCCGCAGGTTTCCCGAAGCCGAGGCTTCGTTTCGCAAAGCTCTCAGTATTCTGGAAACGGCCTACGGCCCCGAAAGTATTGACGTCGGTAACGTCAACTTCAATATTGCGTCGGTGCTGCTGGAACAGGGCAAGGGCGAGCAGGCTCTCACCTATCTGCGCCACTGCCAGAGCGTTTATGAGCACCAACTGGGCGGCGAAAGCCTGAAGACTGCGGCGGTTCTCTGCATGACCGGTGATGTGTATCGGGGCATGAAGAACTATAAAGAAGCGGAGCCGCTGCTAAAGCGCTGCGCTCAGATCCGTGAGGCAGGTGGCGGCATGGTCAACGGAGACCTGGGCGACGCGATGCATAGCCTGGCGATCGTTTACCAGATGCAGGGAAAATACGGTCTGGCCGATCCTGCTTTTAAGCTCGCGGAGAAGATTCGCGAGAAAACGCAGGGAATCATGAGCGCGGGTCTGGCAGATACGCTGGAAGCGCATGCCGTCATGCTGAAGCAGATGGGCCGTGATCCGGAAGCCGAGAAGAATCTGAAGCTGGCGACCGTTATCCGCAAGCGCTACCCCAAAAAATAACCCCGTGTAACGGTCTGGAGCGGGCGTGCATCACAGGAAAGGACGTCTATGCGTGTACCTTTTCCCCTGCTTGTTGCCTTCTTTGCCATCTCGGTGCCCTTTCTGCCTGCGCAGGAGAAAGACGCTACGTTCTCAACTGACGTCAAGGTGGTGAGCGTTTTCGCCACGGCACGTGATAAGCAAGGCAAGGTGGTCGCCACGCTGACGAAAGACGACTTCGCCTTGCTGGAAAACGGGGTGGAGCAGCCGATTCGTTACTTTTCGCGTGAGGTCGATCTCCCGCTCTCGATCGGCCTTCTTGTGGATACCAGCATGAGTCAGCGGCGGGTTCTGGCGCAGGAACGGTCTGCCAGCTTTGAGTTTCTGGACAAAGTGCTGAAGCCGGATCGTGATCAGGCATTCGTGATCCACTTCGATTTCGAAACGGAGTTATTGCAGGATCTGAC
Source organism: Bryobacterales bacterium (assembly GCA_947467185.1). Lineage (GTDB taxonomy): Bacteria > Acidobacteriota > Terriglobia > Bryobacterales > Bryobacteraceae > BOG-234. The sequence goes on along the minus strand of CANIHR010000111.1, from coordinate 2,457 downwards.
TTCCTCGCGGCGGGACCTGCAGCGGGCACTCGACATGCTGGAGATTCCTGCCAACCAGCGGCAGATGTCGCAGGGTGGTCAGAATGGCCCCGGTGGCGGTGGTGGTAGGGGTGGTGGTTATCCGGGCGGTCAGGGAGGTGGCCAGCGCGGTGGTGGCATGGGCGGCATCGGCATCAGCCTCCCGGGTATTGGCGGCATTGGCATGCCGGGCGGACGTGGTGGCCGCGGTCAGCGGGGTGGTGGCGGCTATCCTCCGCAGGGTGGCGGCCCCCGGCAGGGCAGGGGACAAGCGGCGGCGGGCACCACGCTCTATGACGCTGTCTACCTCGCCTCCGACGAAGTTCTCAGGAAGCAGCAGGGGCGCAAGGCGATCATCCTCCTGACCGATGGAGTCGACATGGGAAGCAAGACCTCGCTCAGCAGTGCCATCGAATACGCGCAGCGTGCCGACACTCTGGTTTACTCGATTCTGTTTGTTGACGATCAGGCGTATCAGGGGCGCGGCGGCGGGAATGGCTCTGCGGCGGAGGGGCGCCGGGCGCTGCAGCGTCTGGCGCAGGAAACCGGCGGGAGTTTCTACGAAGTCTCGAAGAAACAGTCGATTGACCAGATCTACGAGCGGCTGCAGGAAGAGATCCGGAATCAGTACAGCTTAGGCTACACGCCGACGTCCGGCGCGGCTTCCGGCTTCCGTACCATCAAAGTCAGTGCGAAGCAGCGCGATATCGTAGTACAGGCGCGTGAAGGCTACTATCCCACCGGCCGCTAACGCGGTTCCCCACATCAAATCCTCCACTGTTCTGCTCATGGCGATCGCCTGCGCACTCAGTGTGGGCAATATGTACTTTGTCCAGCCGCTGCTGGGGAATATCGCACGGTCGCTCGGCGTCAGTTCTCAGGCCGTCAGCTACCTGCCCATGTGGACGCAGGCGGGCACGGCGCTTGGCATGTTCTCGTTTGTGCCCCTGGGCGACATCTTCCCCCGCCGCGGCCTGATTGTCACCATGTGCCTGTCGATTAGCGTCTCGGCCGTCATGATGGCCATGGCGCCGAATCTCCAGGTTGCCAGTATCGCGGCGTTTGCGACAGGTTTGACTGCGATTGTGCCTCATTTGATTCTGCCGTTTGCGGCCAAGCTGACCAGTGAGACCGACCGGGGTCTGGTTCTGGGCAACATCATGAGCGGTCTGCTGGCGGGAGTCCTGCTGGCGCGTGTGTTCAGCGGATTAGTGGGTGAAGCGCTCGGCTGGCGTGCTGTTTACTGGTTGGCTGCCGGGCTGATGGGCCTGCTCGCGATCTGGGTTCGTGTGGGGCTGCCGAAGGACATGCCGGAGGGCAATCTCGGCTACTTCGATATGCTGCGGTCGATCTTCCACCTGGCCCGGACGCAGCCTGTCCTGCGGGCTGCGGCTCTAACCGGGGGCCTCACCTTCGGCGCGTTCTGCTCTTTCTGGGCGACTCTGATCTTCCTGCTCTCCACGCCGCCCTACCACTATGGGGCCCGCATGGCGGGTCTGTTTGGTCTGGTGGGCGTAGCGGGGGCCGCCGTGGCACCGCTCGCCGGCAAGCTGACCGACAAACGGGGACCGTCCACCGCAATCGCCGTCACGATCGGCTTCACCATCCTCGGCTGGGTCGTCTTCCTGTTCGCCGGACACTGGCTGGCTGGTCTGGTAGTCGGAGTCATTCTGCTCGACCTGGGCGTGCAGGGCTGCCATGTGGCCAACCAGACCCGGATCTATCCCCTCGCCCCGCAGGCGCGCAGCCGCCTGAATACGGTCTATATGATGACCTACTTCATCGGGGGCTCCATTGGGTCGGCTGCCGGTGCGTTCGCGTGGAACCGGTACGGCTGGACCGGCGTCTGCATTACAGGTCTGGTGCAGGGCATCGCCGCTTTCCTGGTGCGTGGCACTGCGCGATAATTAGCTCAATGCGTCTTTGGTCCGTACTGAAAAATACTATTTTCTTTTGCTCCACCCTTGGTACCGCGGTAGCGCAGTCGGCGAATACTGCGCCTGCCCCCTCCACAGCACCTCAGGATGCACGTGCTTATGGTGTACTGGCGAACTACCGTACCGCCGAACTGAGCGACCCCTACAAAGCCATCACCCCGGGGCAGAAGTTCACCATCGCTCGCAAGGACACGCTGGACTGGCCGTCGTATTTCGCCGCCGGTATGTTCTCCGGCATCTCGCAGGCGGGCAACAGCAATCCGTCGTTCGGCCAGGGCTTCAAAGGCTTCGCGCACCGCTACGGGGTGTCGGTAGCCGACCAGGCGGCCGGGAACTTTCTGACCGAAGCGATTCTGCCGACCGCCTTCCACCAGGATCCCCGCTATTTCCGTAAGGGTACGGGTAGTATCGGCAGTCGCGTCTACTGGGCGGCGTCGCGCGTGGCCATCGCCCGCAACGACAAGGGGAACTGGACGTTTAACGCGTCGGAATTCCTCGGCAA
>CANIHR010000110.1 GCA_947467185.1 Bryobacterales bacterium | reverse complement strand
TTTTCAAGACCGCTGCCTTAAACCGCTCGGCCACCCCGCCACGCCTTTTTCAGTATAGCGGGATAGCCGAATTGATCGCCGCCAGCTACTGCGCGAAGCAGTACAGGTAGCCGTTGCCGCCCGTGCTGATCAGGTTTTCCTGGCTGCAGCCGCGCGAGGCATGCGTCGAATTCCACGACGTATTCCCGCCACCCGTGCGATCGTGGTGGCCGAGCTGCGCTGTGCCGGCTGCGCTGGAGGTCCAGTTGTTGCAGGTGTGGTCTGCGCCGTCCGTGTAAGCGGTGCCGTCCGGCTTCGAACCGGTCAGAATATCGTGCTGGTTCGGGGTATCGCCGAAACCTTTGACGGTCTCACCCTTTTCCGTGAATGCGGTGGCCTTCGACAGATTATTCCCCTGGCGTGCCGCTTCCAGCGTGTCTCCATGGAGGTCCGCCAGATCCTTTGCGATGCGCGCGCCCTTGGCGTTATACCAGGGGCCGGCGCCGATGCGGTCACGGGCGTTCACGGCTGGCTTGCCGTCCTTCGCGCTGGTGCTGAGGTAGGCGTGCCAGGTTGTTTTGGTGGACCCGGCCGCTGCGGCCAGCTTCTGGCACTGCGCATCCGCGCCTGCGAGGCCACCCAGATCGGCACCCTTGCCGAGGCCAACGCTCGAAATGAAAAAGCTCATGGGCTGGGGCGGCGCAGCGGGCGGGGCCTGCGCGAACATCGACCCGGCTGCTAACCCAAGCGCGCCGAGAAGGGACATTGTCATCTTCATAATCTTTATTTCTCCTTGTAAGGATTCCTGGCTAGTTTTTCAGACCTCGCGCCCTGAGTCAACTACCCTGTGCGTTTCCGGTGCTATCCTCACAGGCAGGTCACGCGATGGGTTTCCCCAAAGGACTCTGGATTGCCGCGTTGTCAGTCCTGGGGGTGTTCGCCTGGGCCGCATCCGGTGCGCCCGATTCCATTTCCGACGCCCGGGAGCGCGCCAAACCCCGCCCCTTCCGCGTCTACCGCAGTCTGGAAGCCTACGACGATGTGGAGCTTCCCGCCGACTTCGCCGTTCCTTCCGAGTGGATTCAGGCTCGTCTGATGTATCCGCCGCACCCGGGTGGACGGTTCTCTCGTCCCCGTGGCTTTGGCGGTGGACGTGACTGGCGTGAGGGTGGAACGAGCTGGTCCCAGGACTACCCCCGGGCCGATCGCCACTTTGCCTCCGCGCTTCGCCGCCTGACGCGGATCGACGCCCGGTCTGTGGAGCAGCCTGTAAACCCGGACGACGAGGATGACATCTTTAACTACCCCTGGCTGGTTGCAGGCGAGATGGGTGACTGGCTGCTGACACAGTCCCAGGCAGCAAAGTTGAGAGAGTATCTCCTTCGCGGTGGCTTCCTGATGCTGGACGACTTCTGGGGGACGCGGGAGTGGAATCGCTTCATGGACAGCATGTCGATCGTATTCCCGGATCGGCCCATCGTGGAGATCGACGATAAGGACCCGATCTTCCGAATGGTGTATGAGATTAAGGAACGCTACCAGATTCCTGGACAGTGGGCACTTCGGCAGGGGACCACGTTCCGCGATGACGGCTCCGTGCCGCACTGGCGAGGTATCTATGACGATCAAGGTCGTCTGATGGTCGTCATGGCCTTCAATAACGACGTGGGTGATTCGTGGGAATGGGCGGACGACGCTCGCTACCCGGAGAAGTACGCGGCGCTGGGGATTCGGCTAACCGTGAATGATGTTGTATACGCGATGACGCACTAAGCCAGCCTTTTGGGCCAGTCAGGCTCTACTTCTTCTCGGTCTTTTCGGCCTTGGCAGCTTCGTGGTGACCTTCCGACCCTTCAGCCGGGGGAACCTTGGGGCCGGGTTCGGAGTGCTGTTGCTCCGTGGAACTGGCAAGAGCAGGGGATTCGGCGTCCTTTGGCTGACCGCCCGGATAACCGGTGGAGGTGACACCAGTCCGGGTCTGTTCCCGGCTATCAGCGCTGGAGGTCCCGCAGGAGCTCAGCAGGGTGGCGGAAAAAAGGGCGACAGTGACAAGGGTTGCGCGAAACATCTTTCCTATCATCAACTAAGACGTTTGTAGTTCGCAATCTGATAAACAACTATACCGCTAATAGACTTTTCTATTGACTGGCCCCTACATGTTGGGGCAATATTGCAAATGCGTCACCGTTCGGAATTTCCGTTCGTGCGAAGCACCCTGAGGCACAGCATGGCAAAAACATCCGCAGAATCAATTGAACAACTTAGCGCCGAAGCGCGGGGTCTGACGACCCGCAAAGGAATCCACTTCAACCGGCATTTTACCGCCAAACTCGAAAATGGGCGTACGCCGTACGACGAAGTATCCTGGGAAACCCGCACCGCGACTATCGGCAACCACAAGGGTGCGGTCGTTTTTGAGCAGAGAGACATTGAAGTTCCCGCCGACTGGTCTCAAACCGCGACGAATATCGTCGCCAGCAAGTACTTTCATGGCAAAATGGGCTCCCCGGAGCGCGAACGCAGCGTTGGTGAACTGGTTCACCGCGTGGTCGACACCATTGCCGACTGGGGCCTTAAGGACGGCTATTTCGCCAGCGTGGAAGACGGCGAGAACTTTCGCGCCGAACTCGCGCACCTGATGCTGCACCAGAAGGCGGCGTTCAACTCGCCTGTCTGGTTCAATGTTGGCGTCAAAGAATCGCGCGGCTACGGCTGGTTCTACGACGCGAGGCACGATCACATCACCAAGCTGACCAACGAGGCCAAGCCCCAGTGTTCGGCCTGCTTCATCGTCTCGGTGAAGGACTCCCTCGAATCGATTCTCGATCTTGCCAAGACTGAAGGCATGCTGTTCAAGTTCGGTTCCGGCACGGGTTCCAACCTATCCGCGCTGCGTGAAGAAGACGCCATCCTGTCGGGTGGTGGCCGTGCCTCCGGCCCCCTCTCTTTCATGAAGGGTTTCGACGCGTTCGCCGGTGTCATCAAGTCGGGTGGCAAGACTCGCCGCGCCGCCAAGATGGTAATCCTGAATATCGAGCACCCGGATATCTCGCGTTTCATCGGCTGCAAAGCGAAGGAAGAAAAGAAAGCCCACACCCTGATCGCGGCTGGTTACGATCCGTCGCTGGATGGCGACGCCTACTCCTCCATCTTCTTCCAGAACGCCAACAACTCGGTTCGCGCCACCGACGACTTCATGCAGGCCGTAGTGGAAGACCGCGACTTCTGGACGAAGTCGGTGAACGATGGCAAGCCCAAAGACCGTTTCCGTGCCCGCGACCTGATGCGCGAAATTGCTGAAGCGACCTGGCAGTGCGGCGACCCCGGCATGCAGTTCGATACCACCATTAACCGGTGGCATCCCTGCAAGAACACCTCGCGGATTAACGCTTCGAACCCCTGCTCCGAATACATGTTCCTGGACGATTCGGCCTGCAACCTGTCCTCGCTGAATCTGGTGAAGTTCTCTGGTCCCGGCGGCGTGTTCGATACCGTAGCCTTCCGCCATGCCGTCGATACGCTGATCGTCGCCCAGGAAATTCTGGTTGATAATGCCGCCTATCCGACGGAAAGGATCGCGCAGAACTCGCACGATTATCGTCCGCTCGGTCTCGGTTTCGCCAACCTCGGCGCTCTGCTGATGTCGATGGGCGTGCCCTATGACAGCGACCGTGGCCGCGATACCGCCGGTGCCATCTCCGCCATGATGTGCGGCCAGGCGTACCTGACCTCCGCCCGTATCTCTGCCACCACTGGTCCGTTCCCCGGCTACGCGCAGAACGTGGAGCCGTTCCTCGAAGTGATTAAGATGCACCGTGATTCGGTGAATCTCATCAATCACCGCAACATCCCGACCGAAATGTTCTCCAACGCCAAAAAGGCGTGGGAAGAAGCCTATGAACTAGGCAAGCAGAACGGCTATCGCAATGGTCAGATGACCGTGATCGCGCCCACCGGCACGATCGGCTTCATGATGGATTGCGACACCACCGGCATCGAACCCGATCTGGCTCTGGTGAAGACCAAGAAGCTGGTTGGCGGCGGGGTTATCAAGATCGTGAACAACACGGTCCCGCAGGCGCTCATCAAGCTCGGCTATTCGCCGGAGCAGATGGAAACCATCGTTAGCCACATCGATTCCACCGGCACGATTGAAGGTGCGCCTGGCCTTAAGACCGAACACCTGCCCGTTTTCGACTGCAGCTTCCGCCCGATGAACGGTACCCGTTCCATCCACTACAACGGCCACCTGAAGATGATGGCCGCGGTGCAGCCCTTCGTCTCCGGCGCGATCTCCAAGACCATCAACATGCCCGAAGAGTGCACTGTTGACGACATCATGGAGGCCTACATCGAAAGCTGGCGTCTGGGCCTCAAGGCTGTCGCGATTTACCGCGACAACTCGAAGGGTCAGCAGCCGATGAGCTCCGGTGGCGGTACCAAGGGTGATGCGAAGAAAGCCGCTAACTCGACCGCAGTTGCTGTCGTGAAGGAAGCGGTCGCCGAAAAGGTGGTCTTCCGCCCCGTTCGCCGTAAGCTCGCCGACGAACGCCAGTCGATTACGCACAAGTTCTCCATCGGCGGCCACGAAGGTTACATCACGGTGGGCATGTACGAGGACGGGATGCCCGGCGAAATCTTCGTCTCCATGGCGAAGGAAGGTTCAACAATCTCGGGTCTGATGGACAGTTTTGCCACTTCGGTCAGCTACTGCCTGCAGTACGGTGTGCCTCTGAAGTTCCTGGTCGATAAGTTCGGGCATGTTCGTTTCGAACCCAGCGGCTGGACCGGCAACCCGCAGATTCCGTACGCCAAGTCGATTCCGGATTACATCTTCCGGTGGCTCGGCTCGAAGTTCCTCGGTTCGGAATATGCGCTGGCGGCGAACAACGAAGCGGGCGCCACCAATGCGCTTCGCCCGACTGAACCGAGTCCGCAGGAGTCGCTGCCGTTCACGCAGTCGGTCGCGTCTGACGCCCCGATGTGCGCGGAGTGCGGTGGCATGATGACGCCCAATGGCAGCTGCTACAAGTGTGAAAACTGTGGCGGTACCAGCGGCTGCTCCTAAGCGCTGTCGCAGGTAAAGGTGAAGGGCCGACGCGCGAAAGCGTATCGGCCCTTTTTGTTTTTGCGCCATCCGACCTCCCTCACCTGCGGCAATCGCCCCGGAAAGTGGGTCACGAACTGCAATCTGAGCAACCAGTCAGGTGGCAGCCCAATTGCAGCATACAGAGCGTGCGATTGGAGGTCGCCACCGTATGCGTTTCCTGCACAATCCAGTACTTACTGCTTGTTTCGCCGTCCTTCTCGTGCCGGCGGCCCTTCACGCCAGTGCTCCGCCGCGGGGATCCTGGGATCTGGTCCACGGTCTGCCGAAAGGCCAGCCGATCCACCTGACTTACACCAGTTCCGACGAGATGGACGCTCGGTTCCAGGGCTTTACTTCCGACACGTTGCTGATTCTGAAAGGCGTTGAGGAGATTCGGGTGCCCAGGGAAAACATCGAGCAGATCGAGATCCCCTCGGAAAAGGCTCGGGCTCGAAACGTCATCATCGGTACGGTCTTCGGAGTGGCCGCCGGCGCCGTACTGGAAGGTGTATGGGGCAATCATCTTAGCGCCGGGGAGCGAGGGGGACAACGGGCAGTGCTCATTCTGGTTCCCGGTGCAGTTGCGGGAGGCTTTGCTGCCGTTGTTCCAGGGCGAAAGACGATTTATCGAGCCCCAAAAGCTCCGTAGGCCTATGAGTGAAACATACAGTATCGCGCGAGTCACGTATAGACAGCATGCCTTGCGCGATACTTCCTGCAACCACACCGGCTTCAGTCGCATCTCACAAATATCCGCCCGTGAGCATCTTCATCCATGACAATTCGACTGAATTCCGGCTGGAAGTCCGCGGGATTCTGGATGCTGGCGCCGGAGCCGAGCTCCTGGAGATTTACCGTACTGCCAGCACGTCTCTCCGCGGGGTTCCGGGCATTCTGGATCTGCGCCGGGTCGACCGGATCGATGACTCCGGGCATGATTCTATTGACTATCTGAAAGCCCAGGGTCTGGTCTGCAAGCATGCCGCGCCGTCCCCGGAACCGACCTGCTGGCGCACCGTTCTGCGTAATACCTGGAGCTTCCTGACTGGTGCGCCGCAGCCCGTGCTTGTGCCGATACCCTGCCGGATCCGCGCCCGCTTCAACCGTAAATAGCGGCGTTAGTTCTCGCCGGGATGCTCTGCCTTCTCCACGACATAAACAGTCACCGGACCCTTCTTCGACTCCAGTTTCAGCCCTAACTGTTCCTGCAGGGCGGTGAAGATGGATGCCCCTTCAAGATCAGCGGCCAGGGCATCATCCTTTTGCCCAGTGGCAACTGCATCCGGTTTGAATTCCAGTGTCATATCGAAAGGGGTCATGAACCCGGTCTCGTCCGTCACCGGACGTTTCAGGTATCGCGCCAGAGCACCGGTCAGCAGCCCCATGTTGATGCCATAGCCGGTCATGATTCCGCGCTCCTGGTTGGTACTCATGCTGGGCCCCTTCTTACCCTCATCCGGAGTTTTCAGTTTGTGGCCACCTTTCGCCACCACCAGCACGTAAACAGGGAGCTGCCGGGTCTCTTCCCGCAGAACCAGGCCAAACCGGTCCCGCAGCACGGCTTTCAGACGTAGCCGCTGACGTCCGATATAGGTCTCAACCTCTCCGACCTTAGTCCCGGGACCGGGCATAGCCTCCGGTCGATCCGGAGTAAAACTGACATCGAAGGCCTCCGATTTCACCCAGGCGGGAGCATCCACAATCTGGTAGTCCTGCACGTTGTAAACGAAGGCGATCAGCATCTGGAGCGTAGTGTTCGATGTCCGCATACCGCCCTGCGGGCCTGGCCCGATGCGGTTGCCACGCGCGGCGGGATCAGCTTTCTTAACCGTCGCCACCTCGTAGCCGTATTCCGGTGTCTGTCCAAAGGCGAGTCCAAGTGCAACCAGACCAATCCACATCTTCGTCATTTCTTTACATACGCGCATCGTTACCTTTGGTTCGCTGTTTCCATCAGGCATTATGGAGATTCCATGACTCCTGAACAGAAGATCACCACCCAACGCTTGCTCGACGAGTCCTCGTCCGCGTTTCTGGAAATTATCCACTCCATTCCGGATGACCGCTGGAAGGTAAAGCCAGCTGAGGATCGCTGGTCCGTCGCCGAGATCGCTGAGCATATCGTTCTGGTGGAAGCGGCACTCTTACGCAAAGTCAGGGGGCTGCTCGCCACGCCCCCGGCTTCCGTCGTACTGGGTGACCCTTCCACGCTGGACCGCCTCACCGAGGGTGTCGCCGGACGGCAGGGGCGTGTGCAGGCCCCAACTACACTGCTGCCCACCGGAGAATGGACCAAAGCAGAGGTCATGGCGAAGTTCGGTGCACATCGCGAAGCCATGGAGCTCTTCGTCAATACCAACACGGAGTCGCTCGACCACCATACGGCGCCGAATGCCTTCTTCGGTACGCTGACTGCCTTCGACTGGCTCGTCTACGGCCCCCTGCACACCACGCGCCACATCCACCAGCTTCGGGAGATTACTGGTCCCGGGGGAGCGGCCCTCACCAGTTGATGCGATTCATCCGTGGCAGCCAGAGCTGGGGGACGTGCAGCTCTCTGCCGCTGCGGCCGATTTGAGAATGCAGAAATGGCCAAAAGCTGAGCTGTGATAACAACGTCCGCCGGGCGGGGTATTAAACTGGACAAAGCCTATTGGAGGGCCCCTTGTCCAGATTTAAGACCCCGCTCTTGCTCCTGCTGTGTGCCGGATTTTCGCCGGCAGCCATCACCTATACCTGCGATCCCAGCATTGACGCTCGGCAGTCTGGCCTCTGCAATACGCTCAACACGACAATCGCCAGCCTCTATAGCAAGACCTTTACAGACGCCAACGCGCAGATCTTTATCACATTTGGTAACACCGGTCTCGGCTCCAGCTCGCAGTACCTGAATTACATTACCTGGGATCAGTACCTCAATGCTTTGACGACGCGTGCCAACGCGAGCAACAACGCCATACAGAAGGCCGCAGTCACAGCGTTGAATTCCTACGCCGCGCCTCTATACCGGGGCGGTAATGTGGAGATCACTTCCGCTTTTGGCCGGAGCCTCGGCTTTAGCCGCATGACCGGCACCACAAGCGACGGCAAGCCCTGTACTCCAGGCACAAATGGCTGCTACGACGCCGTCGTAACGATCACGAACGACAAGTCCACGCCTCTCTACTTCCGGGTCGGGACCGAACCCCGTGATGCCTACGACTTCTTCGGCACCGTACAGCATGAAACCAACGAGGTTCTTGGTGTCAGTTCGTGCATCGACACCACCGGTTCGGTACTGACCAATTCCTGCGACAAAGGTGCTCCGGCTGCGATTGACCTTTTTCGCTATTCCGCTGTTGGAAAGCTTGTGGCCATCAATTCGCTGAGCACCGCTCCCGGCGCGTACTTTTCATATGATGGCGGGGCGACAATTGGGCGAACGGTGTTCCGTACAATACCCTTTCGAATGGCAGCGACTATCACGACCTGGCTGGCACATGCCCGGGGAAACAGCACATTCAAGATGCTGAAGGCTGCCCGGGGAACGATGCCAACATGGATATCACCAATGATGGCGGCGCCGAAATTAATATGCTGACCGCGCTTGGCTTCAACCCGGTCCCGGGGAGCACTGTTCCGGCGCCGGTGATTCTGAGCGGTGGCATCGTGTCGCTCGGAACCACCTCCAGCACGCTCCAGTCCGGCAGTTGGGCCAGCATCTATGGCACAAATCTTGCCGCAGCCACCCGCGTCTGGAAAGACAGCGAGATCGTCAATAACAACCTGCCTACGTCGCTCGATGGCGTCAGTGTGAAAGTCAACGGCAAGGCGGCTTACATGTACTTCATCAGCCCTGGCCAGCTCAACTTCCAGGTTCCCGATGATACTGCGACGGGGTCGGTAACGGTGACCGTCACCAACGCGAACGGGACCAGCAACGCTGGCACGGCGACGCTGGCTTCGGTCGGACCGGCGATCTTTACGCTCGACGGCAAGTATCCTGCCGCTGTGATTCCTTCAGCGACCGGCGTCTATAACGCCGGGACCCCGGGTGCCTACGATCTGTTGGGACCAGCGGGAAAATTCGCGTTCAATACGCGCCCCGCGAAGAAGGGCGAAATCGTTGCGCTCTACGCAACCGGTCTGGGAGCCACAAGTCCCGCAACTCCGGCCGGCAGGATTGTCAGCGTGGTGGCGAAGACGGTGAACCAGGTGACCGTCCTGATCGGTGGCGTGTCTCAAACCGTTGACGCCTACATCATCGGCGCCGGGACGTATCAGTTCAACGTCACGATACCGCAAACCGCCGCCTCGGGAGACAATACGCTGGTGATTCGCACCAATGGCGTACAAACTGCGGCAGGGACGGTACTGACCGTTCAGTAAGGCGCTACCAGTGCATGACCTGGCCGCCATCCACGTTGATGGTCTGGCCGGTTACCTGCCTGGCTCGGTCGGACAGTAAGAACGCCACCATATCGGCGATATCCGCGCCTGTCTGCCAGCGGCCAAGGGGCGCGACCGCTTTAACCTTCGCGCCCGTCCATTCTTCGTATGTCTTCTGGTTTCCCGGTTCCTGCTGCTCATGCCAGGCTGCCCAGACGCGGCGCATCAGGGGAGTCTCGACCATGCCAGGATTCACCGTGTTGACGCGGACCCCATACGGCGCCATATCCTTGGCCAGGCCCTGGGCAAAGTTGATGTTGGCCGCCTTGCTGGCAGAATAAGGTGGATCGGTCTGGGATCCGATCTGACCCGCCACCGAACCCAAAATCACGATACTGCCTTCGCGTCGCTGCACCATTCCGGGGGTGACCGCCTGCGCCACGTGCACCAGCCCCATGATGTTCACCTGGAGCACCCGATGCCAGTCGGCTGGCTCCAGGTTCGTGAAGGGGAAGCCGAACTTTCCAGATCCCACGGCAGCGGCATGAACCACGCAGGCGACCGGGCCAAGCCTGCTTTCCGTTTCGGCCAACGCACTCTGAACTGCGGCAAAATCACAGATATCCACGCGCAGGCTTAGATCCGCTGCCGGATTCTCGGCCAAGTCCCAAATCGCTACCCTGGCGCCTTCCGCTGCCAGTCCCTGTGCGCACGCCAGACCAATCCCGCTGGCACCGCCGGTCACCACGGCTACTCGTCCCGTCAGGTTCAGCTTCACCGAATCACCCGAATCCGGTTGTTCTCCGAATCGCCGATGTACACGACGCCCTTTGCATCGACAAACACGCCATGGGGGCGAGCCAGTTCGCCGCGCTGACCGTTGCCATTTACTGTCGTAATGACGCCCTTCGGATCGACTTTTCGAATCGCATGGTTTTCCGTGTCCGCGATATACAGGCTGCCATCCGGACCAAGTGCGACGCCTTTTGGACCGGACAACTTTGCCAGCCTGGCAGGACCACCATCGCCCGTGAAGCCCTTCTCGCCGGTCCCGGCGAAAAGCGTCATCCGGCCGGACTTCGGATCCATCTTGTAGATGGCATTCCCTTCGCGAAGAGCGAGATAGTAATTGCCCTGCTTATCAACAGCAATTGCCCGCGGGCCGGCCAGTGGCGTGCCTGAGAGGGGCGCCTCTTCACCAGCTTTCCCTGTCACGCCAGTCCCCGCCCACGTCTCGATCCGTCCCGTTTTCAGGTCCAGTTTCCGAATGCGGTAGTTGAGGATGTCACAGATCAGCAGCGTTCCATCCGGCGCGAACACGATCGAGTGCGGTTGCTTCAGTTGCGCCGACGTTCCAGGCCCGCCATCCCCGCTGTAACCCTCCTGGCCGGTCCCGGCAACAGTGGTTATTACGAGCGTCTTGCGGTCGATCCTGCGGACGACATGGGCCAGACGGTCGCAGAAGAACAGGTCGCCCGCACGATTGAAGGCAATTTCGTAGGGCTCATCCAGGAGAGCCGCCGTTGCAGGCCCGCCATCCCCCGAATTGCCCTTCTGCCCCGTACCCGCGACAACCGTGACCTTATGCGTCTTCATGTCCAGACGACTGATCCGGTGGTTCCCGACCTCAGTGAAATACAGCGCACCATCCGGCCCGATTCCCAGGCCGAACGGCTGGTCCATTTTGCCGGCTTCCAGAGTGGAAACCGTCTGCCCCAGCGCCGCCGAAGCGGCAAGAAAAAACAAACCCAAAGTCCGCATTTACTTTTCTATTGCTCCCGCTGCCATCGTGAGGAAGGCATTGATTTCGTCCGACGTATCCCCGTTGCCATTAGTCCGCTGCATCATCAGAATACCGACCATGTCCTTCTGGAAATCAACAAACTCATAGGTTCGGTAGGCCCCGCCCTTCACCACGGAACCCACCGAGTTATACCGAACTGTAGCAGCTCCGTTGCGGACCACCTCATAGCCAAAACCGTGGCCGACGCCTGGCGCGAAGCCTGTCTTCAAGTCGCCCGTCAGACTCGTGGCCATCAGCTCCACAGCTGCTGCGGACAAGACCCGTTTGCCATTGAGCGTACCTTTGTTGAGGATCATCTGGTTGAAGTGGAACATGTCCTCGGCGGTGCTGAACAGGCCGCCCTGAGGCGTCGGAATCTTCGCCTCGAGGGTGGATTTCTCCAGCGCCGACGCCCGTTCCAGCGAAGTACCCTTGTCGGTGTACAAAGCAGCTACACGCGCCTTCTGTGCCGGCAGCGGGAAGAAGGTCGTGTCCTTCATCCCGAGCGGCAGAAAGAGCTTCTCGGCAAGGAAGGCGTCGTAACTCTTACCCGAAACGACTTCGATGATCCTCCCCAGAGTGGCATAGCCCAGATTGCTGTAGTTCCAACTGCTGCCGGGTTCAAACAGCAGTGTTACCTTGCCGCCTGGCGCGACCATACCGGCCAGATCTGTCGGGGTCGGGCCACCGCCGGGGGCTGCGGCAGGCAGTCCCGAGGTGTGGGTCATCAGATCCGCGATCGTGATCGGGCGTTGCGGCGCAACGGGGGAGCACTCGAGACCCGATCCGGTGCCGCAGCGGGTCACTTTCTGGCCCTTGAATTCAGGCAGGTACTTTTCGACGGGGTCGATGACCGAGAGCTTCCCCTCGTCCACCAGCACCATGATGCCGGCACAGGTGACGGGCTTCGTCAGGGAAGCGATCCGGAACAGGGTGTCTTTACGCAGCGGGGTCCGGGTTTCCACATCCGAATATCCGACCGCGTCGAAGGCCACAATCTGCCCGTGTCGCGCAACCAGCGTGACTACCCCGGCCGTCTTTTGGGCGTCCACAAACTCTTTCATACGAACGGGGATTCGGGCAAGCCGTCCCGCATCCATTCCGGTGTCTGCGGCCAGAGCCGCCAAACCCAACAAACCGCACAATATGCGCATCAAAGGGATTTTACAGGAACCATTTCGAAAAGTGAGACAATAGACCGTAAGGACGTGAAGAAACTCGTCGCCATCGCCGCGCTTGCCTCGCTGCCCTTGCTGTCAGGGACGCCCGACGCGAAGCGGGATCCCACCGCCATCGGGGGCCGCAAGGTTTCTTCCGGCGTGAACTTCTACAGTCTGGAGAAGGAGCTGGCTCTGGGCAAACAGCTCGCGGAGGAAGTCCGCAAGCAGGCCCGCCTGGTGGAAGATCCTCTCGTTGCCGAATACGTCAACCGGCTCGGTCAGAACCTGGCGCGTAATTCGGATGTGACTTTTCCGGTTACCTTCAACCTCATCGAGTCCGAGGAAATCGGAGCTTTCACGCTGCCAGGCGGCTTCATTTACGTGAACACCGCAACGCTGAAGCTCTCCGACAATGAGTCGGAACTTGCCTCCGTGATTGCCCATGAACTCGGTCACGCCGCTGCCCGTCACGCCACTCGCCAGGCCAGTACCCAGCAGGTGCTCGATATCGCCGGCATTCCGGCCATGATCTTCGGAGGAATTGGCGGGTACGCGCTGCGCCAACTCGGCACACCTCTCGCCTTCTTTCATTTCTCCCGCGACTTCGAAACGGAAGCCGATTTCCTCGGGCTGCAATATCTCTGGAAGGCCGGGTACGATCCCGAATCGTCCGTCAATATGTTTGAGCGCGTCGAGGCGATGGAGCGGAGGCGTCCAGGGGCTGTTTCGCAGCTCTTCCGGACCCACCCGATGACCTCGGACCGCATCGCGAAAACGCAGCGTGATATCGGACAGATACTCCCCAATCGTCCGGAGTACGTCATCAATACGTCGGATTACGAGGAGATCCGGACCCGGCTGCTCGATCTTTTGGAAGTCCAGAAGGCGAAGGACGCAACCGCTCCTCAGCCGCCAACCCTGCGACGTCCAAACGAGCTGGAATTCGACGATCGGCCTACCCCCAGACAATGAAGTCCGCAATCGCCGCTTTTTGCGTCCTTAGCGTCCTTCCCCTGACCTCTGCCGGAGCCTTGCGTCTCCATAGCACCCACAACAGAAGCGGCACATCGATTTCCCTGAGTAAGCGCGTTCATGTCAATACCCTCATCACGGAACCAGGCACGGCGGAAGTCGACTGGAGCAATCTCTACTCCCTGACCTCCGGCGACTATGCTATGCCTTCGGCGTTCAAGATCACACCGCGCGGTCCCGATGTCCTGTGGGGCCGAACGGAATACAGCGTCAGTTTCGATTCGCTGAACACCACCAGTCCCGCGGGTGGTCATCCCGTGCAGTTCAGCCAGTCCGTCTCCTTTGCGGCAACGTCGGTGCTCCATGACGGCCCGAAGTTTGATCTCGCCATCGCACCCCAGGCTTCCTTTTACCTGCGCGACGAGTCCGGTGCACGGTTGGGAGCTACGGCCATCGCTCGTTATGACAGTGGACGTAACAGCACGGGCGTTACTGCCACCTGGAGCGGTGCGACTCACAGTTCCGCGAATAACCCGGCGGGACTCTTCGACCTCGGCTTCGGTTATGGCCGCAACCTGCAGGGCTCGGCATTTCTGGAGAAGTTCACCCCGCACACCAACCTGATATGGGAAAAGGCGACCGGCCACGAAAGCACAGTCGCCTTGTTTGAAGGTGTCGAATTTCAGATGACCGACCGCTTTGCGCTCGATTTGTCGGGACAGCACTTCTCCCTGAACCCCGGTCCGGCCGACAACCAGATTGTCCTCGGCCTGACCGTGAATCTGGGCCACGCTCATTGAGCCGGAGTCGGCTCCTGGGGCAACGTGAAGTTGATGTCGATCGTGGTCACCACATCCACCGGATTCCCATTGAGCAGCGTCGGCCGATAGACCCATTGCTGGACAGCCTGCATCGCGGCCTGCACCAGCAGGGGAGGACCGGATAGCAGCCGGAGATTAGAGACCCTCCCTTCTTTGTCGATCATGACCTCAAACTGAACCGTACCCTGCACCCTGGCTGCCTTTGCGAGGGGTGGGTAAATGGGTTTCTCCTGTTTGACCAGGTTGGCCTGCGCGACATTCCCGCCAACTCGCACGGCGTTGGGCACAGCCGGAGCCGCCGCCTGCGGATTAATCGTCGTTTGAGTGAGGTTCTGGAGTGAGAGCGTGATGGAGACTCCATCGTTACCCTGACCCTGCAACGTCATATTCAGGTGTTCATCGAATTTCCGAGCAGCTAGCGGGAGTTTTAGTGCTGCCTCCGCGGTCATGGTGTCCCCGGCGTGGACGGGTAAACTGGCCGCCAACTCCTGTTTCGAAGCCTCGGGCAGACCCTGAATATCGATCTGTTTGATCACTCTGCTGATCAGAGGTGCGCTGGCCGTTACTGCGGGCGTCAGACTTCCTGCCGGTGCTAGGCCCCCCCTCACGGCAGTCACAGCCTGAGGCTGGAAGTTCACCGTCACCTGTTGTGTCGCCCCCGTCGACTTCGCAAAATGCCATCCCAGCACCGATTGCAGCACCGCCTTACGCAGTTCATCCGGCCCAGAGAGTATCCTGGCATCCGCAACGTTCCCTGAGTCGTCCAGGCGCACTTCCGCAGTGACCGTTCCCGGCACCTGGACATTGCCCGTAATCACGGGAGTCCTGTGTTGCAGCACGGGGCCGTTGACGTTTATCGTGATCCCCGGCGAGTCGCTTACCAGTTGGGGCTCAGCCATCAGGGGCAGGGCAGTGGTGGTGAACCAGGCAGCTGCGGCCAGAGCGGCGGAGGCTGCCAGTGTGGTGGATACGGTGCGCGTGCGAGACATGTGGACCTCTTTCAGAATGTTGATGACGCGTTGTTTCAGATGGTGGCGGCGAATGAACCCCGGCACAGGAGCAGCAAAGGGAGTAGGGACAACATTGGCAAAGGTAAGCAGCGCATCCACGTATTCATCGCGGGTACGCATCATCGCGACTACTTCTGCATCGACCGCCTGTTCTCGTGCAAGCCGAATTTCCGCCGTCAGCCACCAGATCGCCGGGTGGAACCAAAGGGCCGACCGGACCAGCTCTTCACCCAACATCCACAGCCAGTCGCGGCGACGGACGTGCATGATTTCATGACACAGAATCGCGTCCTGTTGTGTCTGTTTGAGGGCGGTAAAGTTGGTCGGCAACAATACAACAGGTCGCAGAACCCCGAACGTGACAGGGCCGGTGATACTCGGCGACACCCGAATATCGGCTTCGGACGACCAGGAAGACGAGGGGAACAGCGGGGAGGAAGACCGTTTGTAATGGCTCAGACGGATGAATCCCGTTCCCAGCCAGAGCAATCGCACCAGGAGGCCGAGCGCAACGTACACCATCGCGAATTCGAAACCCGAGTATCCCCCCGCAACAGGTCTGGCTGCGCCGGTCACCACGGTCACACCTGCTGACGTTCCGATATCGACCATGACAATTTTTCTCGTGGGCGGCACCAGCGCGGGCAGCAGCAGTACCACCGCCAGTACCGTCTGATACCAGCGCAGTCGCATGTGGGCGGACTGCATCTGAAATACCCGGGTCGCCAGCCAGGCGAAGGCGGCCAGCAATGTGACCTGCAATGCCCAGTTGAGCGCGTTATTCCACAAAAGGGACGTGCTCATTTCTTCCCTCGCAGTTTTGCGATCTCCGCCAGTTCCTCGCGGGAAATCTGCTTGTTATCGACCAGATGCGCCAGCAACGGTTCCGCCGACCCATCAAACACGCGGTTCACAAATTCACGGACCATCTCCGAGATCACGGCCCGCTTCTGTTCCACCGGCGCATACATATGGGCCTTCTCTTCGGAAGTGCGCCGAAGGTGGTTCTTTTGCTCGAGGACCTTCATCATCGTCATCACCGTCGTGTACGCCACTTTGCGTTCTTTGAGAAGTTCCTCGTAGACATCGCGAACGGTGGCCTGTTCCAGCCGCCAGACGATCTTCATGATTTCCAGCTCGCTGGTGGTAAGAGTGGTACTTCTGGGTCGCATACTAATTATTTAGTACGAAATAACAAGCATGTCAATGGAAAAGTTATACTGACCGTATCCCACAACGATTTGAATGCCAGAGGGGCTGCATCAACTGTTGCGACCAGCCCGGTTTCGTCTACCTCACGGAGGCA
>CANIHR010000109.1 GCA_947467185.1 Bryobacterales bacterium | reverse complement strand
TCGACAAATAAGCACGCTCTTTTGCGCAATGATTTACAGAGCGGCCGCCACTGGTTGCAGGTTGAGCTCGTCGGGACCAAGAGCAACCGTGACGCTGTCGGTGCCCGAATCACTCTGAAGATCAAGGGCAAACTCCAAATGCGCGAAGTAGTTTTGGGCGATGGTTACGGCAGTCAGAACTCCCTGCGGCAGCACTTCGGTCTGGGCGTCGATGAAACCGTCGACGAAGTGATCGTCAAGTGGCCCGCCTCGAAGATCGTCCAGAACTTTAAGGACATCAAGGGCGACCGCATCATCCAGATCACCGAAGGCGACAACAATATCGCGGAGAAGCACTACGCCGCGCCGGTTGCCGCAAAGACGACGGTGGCGAAAAAATGAAACGCCTCGCGCTGGCTGTAATTCCCCTGGTTGGTCTGGGCCTGGTCGCTCAGACCAAACCCGCGGAACGCTGGTTCGAAGACATCACGAAGAAGGCCGGTGTGGATAAAAAACACACTAACCGGGCTTTCCAGAACCCGTACGCCACCATCATGGAAGGCTATACCGCTCTCGGCGCGTCCGTGGCGGTGGCCGATTATGACGGCGACGGTTTCGACGACATCTACACCACCGACTCCAAGGCCGGCGGCAAGAATCATCTCTGGCACAACAACCACAACCTGACGTTCACGGATATGGCGGAGCAGGCCGGTGTTGCGAACGCCAACGAAGGCGACAACGCTGTCGCTGACTCTCAGTGGCTGGACTTTAATAATGATGGCCGCCCCGACCTCTTCGTCGTGAAGTTCGGCCACAGCCAGTTGTTCCAGAACCTCGGCGGCGGCAAGTTTAAGGACGTCACGAAGGCTGCCGGCCTCGATCGCTACAGCAACGCCATCACCTCCATCGCTTTCGATTACGACCGCGATGGCAAGGTCGACCTCTTCGTCGGCTCCTACTTCCAGCCGATCAACATCTTTAACCCGGATTCCCCCCGCTTCTTCCCGGAAAGCTTCGAAACGGCGAACAACGGCGGAGGCCTCACCATCTATCACAACGATGGCAACGGTCATTTCACCGACGTCACTGAGAAGGTGGGCGGACGTCTCTCCGGCTGGACCCTCGACCTCGGCCACGCGGACGCCGATAACGACGGCTTCGACGACCTCTACGTCGCCTGCGACTTTGGCACCGACCGCTTCTTCCACAACAACGGCAACGGCACCTTTACCGACATCACGGAAAAAGCCATCGGCATCGACTCGAAAAAAGGCATGAACGTCGACTGGGGCGATTACGACAATGACGGCCTCCTCGACATCTACGTCACCAACATCACCGACGACTACATGCGCGAAGGCAACTTCATGTGGCACAACAACGGGAACCTGACGTTCTCCGACGTGTCCCGCGAAACCGGCACCTACGAAACCGGCTGGGGCTGGGGTTCGAAGTTCTTCGATTACGACAACGACGGCTGGCTCGATCTCTACGTAATGAACGGCTGGGTCTCCGCCGGCAAAGACAGCTACGTGCCCGACATCTTCAACATGGTCACCAAGCCTGGCATCGACTTCGCCGACGCCCGCAACTGGCCGCCCATGGGCAACAAGAGCCTCAGCGGCTACGAGAAGAAGCGCCTTTTCCATAACGACAAAGGCCAAATCTTCAAGGACGAAGCCCCCCGTCACGGTCTCGATTCCAATAAGGACGGCCGCGGCATCGCCTACGCCGACTTTAACAATGATGGGAAACTCGACATCGTCACTGCCAACGCCAACAGCGAACCGAATCTCTACGTCAACAAAATGCCCTCGGGCCGCCACTGGATTCAGTTCCAGCTGGAAGGCAAGCAGTCCAACCGGGGCGCGGTTGGCGCTCAGGTCCGCCTGAAGGCAGGTGGCAACACCCGCCTCGCGTTCGTCTCGGGCGGCAACAGCTTTGCGGGACAGTCCACCGCCCGCGTACACTTTGGCCTCGCGGATGTCGCGAAGGTCGACCAAATCGAAGTCCGCTGGCCCACCGGCCAGAAGGAAGTGTTCGCCAGCATCACGGCGGACAAACTGAACAAGATCGTGGAAGGAACCGGTAAGAAAGTCAAATGAGAATGCGGAATCTGACCCCTGCGAAATGGTTGTTGAGCGGCGCTTTACTGACGGGCCTGATTGTCCCGGCCTTCGCCGCCTCTGAAGCGGAAATCGCCAAAGCCGAAGCGGCTATGGCGGCCAAAGACTACAACACTGCCATCACGGTGCTCGAAGCGGCACTGCAGAACGATCCGGACAACATTCGTCTCGGCAGCGATTACCGGCAGGCCATTCTGCGCAAGAGCGTCGCTACCTACAAGAAAGAGGGGAATCCGGTAGACTTCGACCGGTGCATCTCCTTCTTCGAGAAGCTGGTTGCCGGGCATCCGAATGCTTCCATGGCGTACCTGAACTACGGCTTCTGCCACGTGGATAAAATTGCTGCCGCAGGTTCCATCACCCAGGTTCTGCTGGCCAATACGGCCCTGACGCAGTTCACGAAGTCCATCGAAATCAAGCCCTCCTGGATCGCCCTCTATACCCGCGGCAACAGCTATCTCTACTGGCCCGTGATCTTCGGCAAGGCCGGTCTCGGCGTCGCCGACCTGGAACGAGCCTACGCGATGCAGAAGTCCGAGCCCACCCGCGCGTACCACCAGCGCCTCTACATCTCGCTCGGTGATGGCTACTGGAAGCAGGACAACATCGAAAAGGCCCGCGCCATGTGGAAGGAAGGCATCTCCAAATTCCCCGACAGCAAGCAGCTCAAAGCTCGCCTCGACCGCAAAGATGACGACCTGAAGTCCTACATCGACGACCAGCTCGATCCCAACAAGCGCGTCGACACCGACCTGCACGAAATCTGGGAGGCGAAGTGAAGCTCTCCCCCACCGGTGCTCGTTTCGCCCTCGCGGCCATCGCCGCTCCCCTCGCTGTCTGGGGCTGGGCCGAAGCCACCGCCACCATCAAGTTCACCGAAATGGCCGCGAAGGCCGGCATCCAGACCAATCACCACACCCGCGTGTTCCCGGGTAAGGCGGCCGACGTCCTTCGCATGTTCACCTCCGGCGGCTCCTCCGGTGCTGCAGGCGATTACGACGGCGATGGTCTCGATGACCTCTTCGTTACCGATTCCGACAACGGAAAACCCAACCACCTCTTCCACAACAACGGTGATATGACCTTCACCGAAGTGACCGACAAGGCTGGCGTCGCCAAGGGCAACGACCCGAAGTCCATCGTGGCTGACGCTCTCTGGTTCGATTACGACAACGACGGCAAAGAAGACCTCCTCGTCGCCCGCTTCGGTACCCCCATCCTCTATCACAATGAGGGCGGCGGCAAGTTCAAAGACGTTAGCGCCGGCTCCGGCTTCACCCGCTTCGGCAACACCATCGCGGCCGTCTCCTTCGATTACGACAACGACGGTCTCACCGATGTCATGTTCGGGAACTACTTCAAGCCCCTCAACCTGATCGAACTGCCTGACCCCCACGTTCTGCCCAATGACCTCGACAACGCCATCAACGGTGGTGGTGTCACTCTCTGGCACAACGACGGCAAAGGTAAGTTCACCGACGTCACCGACAAGGCGGGCTTCGGCAAACTCACCGGCTGGACCCTCGACCTCGGCCACGGCGACTTCGACAACGACGGCGACCAGGACATCTACATCGCCTGCGACTATGGCACCGACCGCATCTTCTTTAACAACGGCAACGGCACCTTCACCGACACCACCGAAAAGTCCATCGGCTTCGACACCCGCAAGGGCATGAACGCCGAAGTGACCGACTACGACAACGACGGCTACCTCGACATCTACGTCACCAACATCACCGACGAATATATGAAGGAATGCAACATGTTGTGGCATAACAACCACGACGGCACCTTCACCGATATCTCGAAGGAAACCAACACCTGTGCCACCCTCTGGGGCTGGGCTGCCAAGTTTGGTGACTTCGACAACGACGGCTGGCCCGACCTCTACGTCGTCAACGGTCTCCGTTCCGCCGGCAAAGAAAACTACATCCCCGTTCTCCTGAACAATCTCCTCCTGAAGCCCGGCATGGACTTCACCGACGTCCGCAACTGGCCCGACATCGGTGGCATGACCTGGAGCGGTTACCAGAAGAAAAAGATGTTCCACAACCTCGCCGGCCAGACCTTCAAGGAAATCTCCGGAGAAGCCGGCACCGACAACGAAATGGACGGTCGCGGCCTTTCCGTGGCCGACTTCAACCACGACGGCAAGCTCGACATCTTCCAGGTGAACGCCGACCAGAAGGCCATCTTCTATAAAGGTGTCACCGAAGGCGGCGGCAACTGGGCGCAGTTCAAGCTCACCGGCACCAAATCCAACCGTGACGCCATCGGCGCCCGCATCACCGTGAAGGCCGCCGGCCTCACCCAGATGCGCGAAGTTGACGGTGGCAATGGCTATGCCGGCCAGAGCAGCAAAACCGTCCACATCGGCATCGGCAAGGCGACGAAGTTTGATTCCGTGGAAATTCGCTGGCCCAGCGGTCTGGTCGAAAAGATCAACGGCGCGGCTATCGGCAAAATCAACAAAATCACCGAAGGAAAGGGCCTTCAGACCAAATGAGATTGCGTTGGGTTCTCGCCGGTGGAGCCACGCTCGCCGCACTGACGAGTTACGGATTCCAGTCCACACAACCACGGGAGGACGTCCTCGCTCAGGCCAGAAACCTGGGCAAGGCGTTCTATGAGAACCCAACCACCCAGGCTCAGTCTGTCGACCAGTTCAAAAAAGCGCTCGATATGGAGCCGAATTCGGCCCGCGAGCGCGTGAACTACGGCATCTCACTGCTGCACAACGCCAAGACCGCCGAAGGCATCGCGGAACTGGAAAAGGCGCAGAAGCAGGACCCGTCCATTCCCCACACCTGGTTCAACCTCGCCATCGCCTATAAGAAGGATTCCCAGTTCGACAAGGCGATTGCGCAGTTCCTGGGCATGGTGAAGCTTGTCCCCGACGAACCTATTTCGCACTACAACCTGGGCGTCCTCTATAAGCTCACCGGCAAGCCCGAAGAGTCCCTGAAGGAAATCGAGATCAGCACCAAACTGAACCCGAACCTCGCCGGACCCCACTTCCAGCTCTACAACGCTTACCGCACCGCCGGCAGAACCGCCGAAGCCACCCGCGAACAGGCCACCTTCCAGGAGATCAAGAAGCGCCAGGCTGGCGCGGCCGTCCCGGAAGACCTCGAGTGGTGCTTCTACGCCGAAATCTACGATCCCATCGCCGCCGAAAAGGCTCCCGTCGTTGCCGCCGCCGCACTGAAGGCCCGTAAGCTGGAAGCCGAAGCCGGTGCCGTTGGTTCCCTCTCCGCTGATGTCGATGGGGACGGCAAAACCGACCTCATCGTCTGGTCCGCCAAAGGTGCCCAGGGCTTCCAGTCCGGCACCAAAGCGATGGACCTGGGCCTCGGTGCCGTCGCCGACATCCTCTCCATCTCCGCCGGCGACTTCAATAACGACGGTCTGGTCGATCTCGCCATCCTCACCAAAGAAGGCGCGTCCCTCTGGGCGAACAAAAAGGGTAAGTTCGAAAAGGCCACCGCCGACCTCCCCAAAGGCGTCTTCGCGAAAGCCATCTGGGTCGATTACGACCACGACTACGATCTCGACCTGGCCCTCCTTGGAGCCGATTCCGCCCTCGTCCGCAACAACGGCGCGGCGGGCTTCAGCACCAAAGACGTCACCTTCCCCTTCATCAAAGGCAACGCCATCGACGGCGCGTTCTTCGATCTGGTCCCCGATACCGACGGCATGGATCTCGTCGTCACGTACTCCGACCACGTCGGCGTCCTCTATCGCGATCGCCTGAACGGCAAGTACGAAGCCTCCGACATCGCCGCCATCCCGGCCGGTTCCAAATCCCTCACCGCCCGCGACCTCGACAACGACAGCGCCACCGACCTCGCCCTCAGCACCGGCTCTAAAGCCCAGGTGATCTGGAACAAAGCCGGTAAGCTCGAAGCCGGTCCCGCCTGGGATTCCACTGGACCCGTCGCCGTCGCCGACCTCCGCAACAGCGGTCTCGAAGACCTCATCACCGCCGGTACCGTGTACCGCAACGACGGTCAGGGTAAGTTCACCGCCGTCCCCGCCGCCGACCTGAACGCCGCCACCTCGCTCTCCGCCGCAGGCTTCACCGACGGCCACACCAGCGTCGCCGCGACGAACAAAGACGGTTCCGCCTCAGCCCTCGATTCCGAAGGTGCCTCCAACAACTGGCTCCACGTGACCCTCGCCGGCGTCAAGAATCTGAAGCAGTCCTACGGCGCGAAAATCGAAGTCAAGAGCGGCGCGCACTACCAGAAAAAGACCTATCTCGGCCAGCCCCTCGACTTCGGCCTCCGCGACTACAAAGAAGCCGACACCGTCCGCATCACCTGGGCCAACGGCCTCATCCAGAACGAAGTTCACCAGCCCGCCGCCAAGGCCAGCGCCTACAAAGAAGCCCAGCGCCTCTCCGGTTCCTGCCCCATGATCTTCACCTGGAACGGTACCGGCTTCGACTTCCTGACTGACGTCCTCGGCGTCGCCCCCCTCGGTGCGACCTCCGGTGACGGCACCTACTTCCCCACCGATCACGACGAATACGTCCAGATCCCCGGCGAAGCCATGGTCCAGAAGGACGGCGCCTACGAAATCCGCATCACCGAAGAGCTCCGCGAGGTCTCCTACCTCGACAAAATCCAGCTCATCGCCGTCGATCACCCCGCCCAGACCGACATCTACACGAACGACAAGTTCAAGGCGCCACCCTTCCCGGAATTCCGCCTCTACGGCGTCGAAAAGAAAATCCGCCCGGAAGCCGCGCACGACGACAAGGGCAATAACGTCCTTCCGCAGCTGCTGCAGAAGGACCAGACTTACCCGACCGCCTTCGAACGCCGTCCCGACGGAACCGCCACCCTCCACAATCTCGATCTCGACTTCGGCAAGACCCCGGCTTCCAATAAAGCCGTCCTCGTCCTCGCCGGCTGGGTCGACTGGGCCGATGGCAGCACATTCCGCGGAGCTTCCCAGGAAACAAAGGAAGGCCTGATCCTCCCCTACCTCCAGGTGAAGGACGCGAAGGGCAACTGGAAGACCGTCGTCGAAGACATGGGCATCCCCGCCGGCAAGCCGAAAACCATCTCGGTTGACCTCACCGGTAAGTGGCTCTCCGCTTCCCGAGAAGTCCGCATCATCACCAACCTCTGCGTCTACTGGGACGAAATCTTCCTCAGCGAAGAGACAGGCACCCCGCAGACCGTCCTCACCAAGGTCGATGCCCACCTCGCAAACCTCGATTTCCGCGGCTTCTCCAAAGCCGTCATCGACGCCGAGCGCAAGCAGCCCGAAACCTTCCTCTACAACCAGGTTTCCCCCGTCTCCAACTGGAATCCGACCCCCGGCGCTTACACGCGCTACGGCGATGTCCGCGAGTTGCTCACCGCCGCCGACGACCGCTTTGTCATCATGGGTGCCGGCGACGAACTGGTCCTGAAATTCGCTCCGGAAAAGCTCCCCGCTCTGCGCCAGGGCTGGAAGCGCGATTATCTGCTCCTCGTGGATGGCTGGGCCAAGGATGCCGACGCCAACACCGCGTACTCGACCTCGGTCGGGCCCCTTCCGTTCCACCAGATGAAGAGTTACCCCTACACAGGTAACGAGCATTATCCCGGCGATGCCGCCCACAAGCGCTACGTCGAAAAGTTCAACACACGGCCGGCGTTACGACTGCTGCGCCCGCTAACCGAAAACAGGAGGAGTTAACCAGATGTCTCCAGCTGCCTTTACCACCGAAGAAATTCGCGCCGAGATTAAGAAACTGATCGCCCGTGTCACCGAGCGTGAGCCGGATGAAATCCCCGACGAAGCCCACTACATGGAAGAACTGGGCGTTGACTCCCTCATGGCAATGGAAGTCATGATCGCCGTCGACAAGAAATTCAAGATCGATATCCCGGAAGAAGAATTCAACCACGCCACCAACGTCAACCAGTCGGTTGCCCTCGTGGAAAAGTGGCTCGCTGCCGCCAGCGCATAATATGAGACGCGTTGCTGTAACGGGCATCGGCGTCGTTTCCTCCATTGGTACGGGGAAAGACGCCTTCTGGAGCGCTCTGCTGGGCGGAACTTCGGGCATATCGACCGTGTCATCGTTCGATTCCACCCCGTTCCCGGTCCACATTGGCGGGGAAGTGAAGGATTTCGATCCTCTCCGCTTCCTCACGCCGGAGCGCGCTGCAGTAACAGGAAGAGCTACCCAAATGGCCATCGGAGCGGCGAAACTGGCCGTCGCCGATTCCGGCCTCGACTTCGCCGGCGTGGACAAAAACCGCGTCGGAGTGTCGATGGGAACCACCTCGGGCGAACCCCTCTTCGTTGAACAGTACAACGACGCGAAGAAGGAGGGCGGCGAAGATGCCGTTCCCGCCGAGGCCATGGGCCGCTACCCCTGTCACACCATGCCCGCTCAGGTGGCTCTGGAGTTTGGCGCGCACGGCCCGGTCACCATGATCCCGACCGCCTGCGCCGCTGGAAACTACGCCATCGGTTACGGTTACGATCTCATCCGCACCGGCCGTGTCGACTACGTCCTCGCGGGCGGCGCCGATTCCTTCTCCCGCATTACCTACACCGGTTTCGCACGCCTCGGAGCCATCGCGCCCGAGAAATGCCAGCCTTTCGATAAGAACCGCAAGGGTATGGTCCCCGGGGAAGGTTCGGGCATGCTCCTCCTCGAACCGCTCGACATGGCCGTCGCCCGCGGCGCGACCATCTACGCGGAAATCCTCGGCTACGGTGTCAGCTGCGATGCCCACCACATGACCGCCGCTCACCCGGCCGCCGATGGCGCCATCCGCTGCATGCAGAACGCCATGACCGAAGCCGGCGTCACCACCGACCAGATCGACTACATCAGCGCCCACGGCACCGGCACGCCCACCAATGATCGCCTCGAATCCCTCGCCGTCCGCACCCTGTTCGGCGAACGTGCCGCCCGTGTCCCCATGAGCTCCATTAAGTCCATGCTCGGCCACACCATGGGCGCCGCCTCGGCCATCGAAGCCGCCGCCTGCTCTCTTGCACTCTCCACCGGCTGGATCCCCGCCACCATGAATCACGAAGAAACCGACCCCGACTGCGGTATCGACATCGTGGCCAACAAGTGCCGGAAGACGAACCCCAAAATCATCCTCAATAACGCCTATGCGTTCGGCGGCAACAATGCCTGCCTTTGCCTGAAGAGGTACGAAGCATGATGCCCCGCGTTGTAGTTACCGCCGAAGGC
This sequence comes from Bryobacterales bacterium, assembly GCA_947467185.1. GTDB lineage: Bacteria > Acidobacteriota > Terriglobia > Bryobacterales > Bryobacteraceae > BOG-234. Next base: position 7,280 of record CANIHR010000109.1, on the reverse strand, counting down.
ATGATGACGGCCGCCGGAGCCGGCATCGAAGCCGCGCAGGAAGCCCTCTGGTCCGGCAAAACCGTGATCGCCCCCAGCGAACGCCTCAACGGCGCGCTCATGGCCGATATCGGTGAATTCGACCCTGCTCCCTGGCTCGGCAACAAGGGCGTCCGCGTCCTCGATCGTGGCACCCGCCTCCTCTGCATCGCCTCCCAGATGGCGCTCACCGCCTCCGGCTACACCGCTGACCCCTCCGTCGCGGATGGCGATCCCAACCTTGGCCTCGTCGTCGGCACCCTCTTCGGCGGCGTTCACAGCATCGCATCGTTTGACTGGACCGGCATCACCGAAGGTCCCTCCTGGGTCAGCCCCATGGAGTTCGCGAACACCGTTATCAACGCGCCCGCCGGCCAGGCTGCTATCAAGCAGAAACTCCGCGGCGTCAACTCCACCATCTGCTCGGGTCTCGCGTCCGGCCTCTACGCCATCAGTTACGCGGCGGATTTCCTCCGCTTTGGCCGCGCCAAGCACCTCCTGGCCGGTGGCATGGAAGAAGTCTGCGAAGAAACCTCGCTCGGCTTCCGTAAACTCGGTATCTCCTCGCCCACCGGCTCCGTGCACCCCTTCGCCGAAAATCGCGATGGTGCCGCTCCCGGTGAAGGCGCTGCTCTGTGGATGCTGGAAACCGCCGATACCGCGGAAGCCCGCGGCGTAACGCCGATGTTCGAAGTCCTCGGCTTCGGTGCCGTCTACGACGCCCACCCCACCATCGGTTACAACCCCCGTGGCGAAGGTGCCGCAGCCGCCATCCGCATGGCGCTCGCCAATTCCGACCTGAAACCGGAAGACATCGGCGGCATTGTCGCCAGCGCCAACGGCTCCCCCGCCGGTGACGAAATGGAAGCCCGCGCCCTCAAAGCCGTCTTCGGCGACACGCTCAACGGTCTCCCTATCTGCGCCCCCAAAGCTCTCTTCGGAGAAACCATGGGAGCTGGCGGCGGCATCGGCGCTCTCGTTGCCGGCTTCGCGCTCCGCCGTGGGGAACTTCCGCCCACTGCCGGAGCCTCCCCCGCCAACGGCCTGCAGCTTTCCTCCTCCGCCCAGCCTCTGCGCGGAGAAAACGTCCTCATCAATGCCTTCAGTTGCGACGGCAACAACGCTTCCCTGGTGGTTCGCCTGTGGAAGAAATAGTGGCCCTCCCGGAACCGGAAATCGATTCGGAAGCCATTGAAATTGGCCCCGAAGACCTCCTCCCGCGCCTGAAAGACAACGGCTACGATGCCGAACGCGTCGGCCGCCGTCGCGCCTGGATCTCCGCCAAAACCGGAGCCACGCTCGAACACACCGGGGCCGTCTCCTACGACACCGAAGCCTGGCGCGGCAACATCGAAAACCCGATCGGCGTCGTCCAGGTCCCCTGCGGTGTCGCCGGTCCCGTGCTCGTTCACGGCCAGCACGCCAAGGGTCTGTTTTACGTCCCGATGGCCACTACCGAAGGCGCGCTCCTCCGCAGCTACGAACGCGGCATGGTCGCCCTCACCAAGTCGGGCGGCGTCCAGACCACCGTCCTCTCCGACGAAAACCAGACCGTCCCGTCGTTCTTCTTCAAAGACATCGCCTCCGCCCGAGCCTTCCCCGGTTGGATCGACGCGAACTTCGTCAACATCCAGGCCGTCGCCAACGCCACCACGCGCCACGGCAAGCTGAAAAACTTCAAGTGTTACCAGACCGGACGTCAGGTTCTGGTCAACTTTGGCTTCTCTACGGGAGACGCCCAGGGCATGAACATGATCGTTCGGGCCACCGACGCCGTCTGCCGCTGGATCAAAGCCAACTACTCCATCTCCAGCTATTTCCTCTTCAGCGGCATGTGTTCGGAAAAGAAGCCCTCCGGCTTCCTCATGACGCGCGGCAAAGGCAAACGCGTCACCGCCGGAGCCCTGCTCACCCACGACGTGATGCGCCTCTACCTCCACGTCACGGCGGACCAGATGTTCCGTATGTGGCAGTCCACCGTCGTCGGCCACATCCAGGCCGGGGCCATCGGCTACAACGGCCACGCCGCCAACGGCCTCACCGCCATCTTCATCGCCACCGGGCAGGACGTCGCCAACATCGTCAACTCCGCCCTCGCCATGACCATCTTCGAGCCGCATCCCGAAGGCCTCTACGTCTCCACCACGCTCTCCGCGCTCTCCGTTGCCACCATCGGCGGAGGCACTGGCCTCCCCACCCAGCGCGAATGCCTCTCCATCATGGGCTGCGCCGGGAACGGGAACGCCAAAAAATACGCGGAAATCGTCGCTGCCACCATTCTCGGTGGTGAAATCTCCATGGGCGCGGCCATCGCCTCGCAGGAATTCGTCGGCGCCCACGAACAGTACGGAAGGAATCGCCCGAAATGAGTGGTGTCGCACTAGTCACCGGAGGAAGCCGCGGCATTGGCCGCTCCATCGTCGAAACCCTGCACGCCGCGGGCTACAAAGTTGCGTTCACCTACGCGTCCAACCCCGACGCCGCTGCTGAACTCGAAACAAAACTCGGCGAAAACGTCCGAGCCTTCCAGGCCGACGTGAAGGATTTTGACCGCGCTGCGGCCGTCGTGGCGGAAGCGAAGGCAGTTCTCGGCCCCATCACCGTCCTTGTAAACAACGCCGGCATTCGCAAGGACGTCTCCCTCGCCCGCATGTCGCAGGAACAGTGGCGCGATGTCATCGACACCAACCTCACCGGCGTCTTCAACTACTCCCGCAATGTCGTCGGCGGCATGATGCGCACCGGTGGCTCCATCGTCAACGTCACCAGCGTCTCTGGTGTCATCGGCATGGCAGGCCAGACCAACTACAGCGCCTCCAAAGCCGGCGTCATCGGTTTCACCCGCGCCCTCGCCAAAGAAGTCGCCCGCTTCGACGTCCGCGTCAACGCCATCGCCCCCGGTTTCATCGAAACCGACATGACGTCGTCCATGGACGAAGCCACCAAAACCCGTCTCTACGCCGGCATCCCGCTCCAGCGCGCCGGTACCGTCGAACAGGTTGCAAAGCTGGCGCTCTATCTCGCGTCCGCCGATTCCGCCTACGTTACCGGTCAGGTCTGGAATATGGACGGCGGTTTGAGCTAGTCTTACAGGAATAACCTGAGTTTGACCAACATGGCCGCCACCCACACCATCTTCGGGCGTCAGTACCCCACCAGTTACGACGCGATTGTGGTCGGTGCCGGCATCGGCGGCCTGTTCTGCGCCAACCTTCTTGCCAAAGGCGGCATGAAGGTCCTGCTCCTCGAAAAGCACTCCGTCCTTGGCGGCTTCTGCTCCGGCTTCCGCCGCAAGGGCTTCCTGTTTGATGCGGCCACCCACTTCTACCCCCTCCTCGGCAATCCCACCACCCTCTCGGGCCGCCTCCTGAAAGACCTCCAGGTGGAAACCGAGTGGATCAAGATGGATCCCGTTGACCAGTTCCACATCCCCGGCATGAAGACCTTCACGGTCCCCGCCGAATTCGGGCCCTACATCGAGCGCCTGAAGGAGTGGTTCCCCGATGAAGCCGCCAACGTCGACGCCTACTTCCAGGAACTCAAGAGGGCTCATATGTACGGCCTTCTCTACTACTTCCGCGGTGTCGCTAACGACCAGATGGAGAAGTTCGAGAAGCACACCATCGCCTCCAAGCTCGACGAACACTTCAAAGACGCCCGCCTGAAAACCATCCTCATGGGGGATGCTCCCCACTGGGGTTCCTCGCCGAACAAGACCTCCTACGTCTTTGACGCGATGCTCCGCCTCTCCTACTTCCTCGGCAACTACTACCCGAAAGGCAGTTCCCAGCAGTTCGCCAACGACCTCGGCACTGCCCTCGAACGCCAGGGTGGCAAAGTCATCAAGTGTGTCGGCGTCGAAAAGATCCTCGTCGATGGCGATAAATGCGCCGGAGTCCGTGTCGCCACCGCCTCCAAACGAGCCCCCGAATACTTCGATTTCAAAGCCCCCGTCGTCGTCTCGAACGCCGACGCCATCCACACCTACCGCGACCTTCTCGGCGAAGAAAACGGCGGCGGCTGGATGACCGACCACCTCAAGTCCCTCAAAACCTCCTACCCCTGCTTCCTCATGCACATCGGCGTGCAGGGCATGGACCCCGACAAACTCGCCCATTCCGAAGGCTATTACTGGAAGAAGTGCGACCCGTCGGACATCATCCCGAACGTCTTCAAAATCTTCGTCCCCACGCGCTTTGATCCCAACATTGCGCCCCCCGGTTGCCAGATCATCATCACCCAGCGCCCCTCGCCCCACATGGCCGGCGACAACATCGACTGGGCTGCCCACAAGGCGGACCTTCAGGCGAAAACCCTGGCGCGTGTCCGCGACGAACACCCCGATATCGACGACCACATCGTCACCATTTCCTCCGCCACTGCGATGACTTCGCAGCGCTTCACCGGCAACTGGCAGGGCGGCATGCTTGGCTGGGAAATGTCCCCCGACCAGCTCGGACCCTCCCGGTTGCCCATCTACACCCCCATCGACAATCTCTACCTGACCGGCCACTGGACCCAGCCCGGCGGCGGCATCACCCCCGTCATCGTCTCCGCCCAGCGCGTCGCCAAAGCTATCCTGACCGGCCACGAAGAGGATGCCCGCGAACTCTCCGGCTACTATTTCCGCTTCAACCGCCCCTCACAATCGCCCGTCGAAACCGCCCAGTCGGCCGACATTCTTTCAAACGAATTCTCCAGGTCTAATTAAAATGAGCTACGAACTCCCCGGGTTTCTCCAAATCCCCTCGCTGATTCTCGAATCCGGTCTCACCGCTGTCCAGGCCGCTGCCGAATCCGCCCAGGCGGCCCTCGCCAAAGCCACCGGCCAGAAAAACTCCGCAGACCTCGGCCCCGCCCCCCTCGCCGGCCCCCCGGACATCGACACCGCTGTCTCCGACCTCGCCGCGCGCGCCGTCCGCATCCTCCGCAGCACGCCGCTGGAAGCCGCTGAAATCTCCAATATCTCCTCCAGCCTGGTCGATGCTGCCCGCCGTGCCTTCAGTTTTGTCGATCTGAAAAAGCCCGGTGCCGCGCTCGCCCTCCCGGTCCAGCTCGCTCTCTCCGCCGCCAGCCTCGCGGCCCAGTCCTCCCTCCGCGGCCTCGTTACTTTCGAAGTCCTCGGCCCGGAGCGCATCGAAGCCCTCACGAAGGACTTCGTTCAGATGTTCACCGAACTGCCCGTCTTCGTCGGCCTCGAATACAAAGAGGCCATGGAGAAGTGCAAGGAACGCCTCATCCAGGTCCCCGACGATCACAAAACCCGTATGGACCTGGGCGACATGTACGTCAAATGCGGCCTCTATGACCAGGCCGAAGAGACGCTCATGCAGATTCCCCGCGAATCGCCGTTGTACGCTGACGCCACCCACGAAGCCGCTGTCGGCCTCTATCGCGCCGGTCGCCTCGAAAGGTGCATGCGCGCCTGTCTCCTGTCGCTCGAAGCCCGCCCCGGCCACTCCCGCACCCGCGCCTGGCTCTGGCTCGCCGCGCAGAAGAACAAAGGCTACCCCGACTGGGTCCCCGCCAACTGCCGCATGGAAGTGAAGGCCGGCTACGAAGAAACCAAACTCCACTTCGTCGATATCGCCGCCAAAATCGGCCTCGACAAGACCAGCGCCGGTCGCGGCATCGCCATCTTCGATTCCAACAACAACGGCTTCCTCGACGTCCTGATCGCCGCCGCCCACGGTGGCTGCAACTTCTACCTCAACAACGGCGACGGCACCTTCACCGACGCCTCCATTGCCTCTGGTCTCGACAAGTGCGTTAACGGCTTCGCCATCACCGTCGGCGACTATGACAACGACGGCTACACTGACGTCTTCGTCACCCGCCTCGGCTTCTACGGTGGTGAGTGCCAGCTCTTCCACAACAATGGCGATGGCACGTTCACCGATGTCACCGCCAAAGCTGGTGTCAAAGTCTGGGGCCCCGCCTTCGCCGCCGCCTGGGTCGATTACGACAACGACGGTAAACTCGACCTCTTTATCGCCAACAACCTCGGCGGCCTCTTCGAACGCAAAACCCCCAACCGCCTCTTCCACAACAACGGCGACGGTACCTTCACCGAAGTCTCGGAGAAGGCCGGCCTCCACACCACCTGGCCCACCAACGCCGGTGCCTGGGGTGATTACAACAACGACGGCTTCCCCGATCTCTTCATCTCGAACGGCATGGGACGTTCCCAGCTCTATCGCAACAACGGCGACGGCACCTTCACCGACGTCAGCCGCGAAGCCGGCGTCGAAGCCCTCTGCTTCGGAAGCCCCGCCTTCTGGTGGGATTTCGACAACGATGGCTGGCTCGATATCGGCCAGTTCGCCTGGTCCGACCATGACGACGTCATCCACACCATGGAACACGGCGTCGGCCCGGCCGATGGCAACCCCATGCGCATCTACAAAAACAACCGCGACGGGTCATTTACCGAAGTGGGCCGCGAACACGGCATGGTCGGCTGCTGGGGTACCATGAGCGGCAATTGTGGCGACTTCAACAACGACGGTTTCATGGACGTCGTCCTCGGCAACGGCAGCCCCAAAATGGACCGCATGGAGCCGATGATCGCCCTCGAAAACGACGGCACGAAGTTCCGCAACATCACCTTCTCCGCCGGTTTCCCGTTCCTCGGCAAGAGCCACGGCGTCAACATGGGCGACCTCTTCGGTGATGGCCGCCTTTCCGTCCTCGTCGCAGCCGGTGGAGCCTACCCGGGCGACCTGCTGACGACCAACGTCTTCTGCCCGTCCGAACTCCCCGGCAATTACCTGAACGTGCGCCTCAAGGGCGTCACGTGCAACCGCTCGGCCATCGGAGCCCGCATCACCATCCAGGCGGGAGGAGGCACCCAGCTCCGCGAAATCTCCGGAGGCTCCAACTTCGGCTGCCTCCCCTTCGAACAGCACTTCGGCCTGGCAAAGCTGGAAGCAGTCGACTCCCTCACCATCCGCTGGCCCGGAGGCAAGACCCAGCACTTCGAAAACATCCCCATCAATACGACCATCGAATTCACCGAAGGCGAGTCCGACTGGGCGGATGTCTACGCCCGGGCCCGCGCGGCAAAGGCATAACTCGGACTACGAAGCTTTTCCAATCTCGAGCTGCCGTTCGATCAGCTTGCAGAGTGTATCTGGAATCTCGCTGTGCCGGGGAACCGGCGCAGCCCGATTCGTCGCCGGATTGAAGTAGACATCGTGTCGCCGCTGGACCGTTTCAGGACGACGCCTGCGGCCGCCAGCCTGCGGACAAACTCACGGCGC
>CANIHR010000108.1 GCA_947467185.1 Bryobacterales bacterium | reverse complement strand
CTGCATGGTGTCCGCCTGCGCGGGACACTTGCCCCTGATCGGTTTATGACTTCTGCGTCAGGCAGAACCAAAGACTGGTTGCTTATAACGCAAAAGCTGTTGCCGAATACGCAGGGATACTATCAAGGTGACGGGAGGAAGTCAAGGGGTTTAGACCGTGTCTCAGAACGCGGTGACCCAGTATCTCCGGGACCAGTCTCGCAAAAAAGGAGGGCCCCGGCGGACAGATGTACCCTGCAACACACCGGTACCGGATTTCGGCGGCAAAACCCGCACAACTCCCGGCTGAGATCTCCCGCGACCAGGGGTTTTCATCAGACCCACCCCAACCTGTAGTGGCATTTCCACAGCTTATCCACCATGATGTGGAGGGCGATCTTTACTTTTGCCAAAAACCATGGCAGTATGGAGACTCCTGCCCCCGTGGCAGGACGGTCCGCGTCTCTTCAAACAGATGGCGGCGACTATCAGGAAAGGGCGCACCCCCGGGCGTCCTCCCAGCTGAGGTGTTGTTTTGCTGAAGTTAAGGAAAGTAGAACTCCAGGGGTTCAAATCATTTTGCGATAAGACCGAGCTCCGGTTTAACGGGGACGGAATCGCAGCTGTTGTCGGCCCGAACGGGTGCGGCAAATCCAATCTGAGCGATGCCATTAGCTGGGTCCTGGGCGAGCAATCGGCCAAGAGTCTGCGTGGCGGCAAGATGGAAGACGTCATTTTTGCGGGCACCAAAGCCCGTAAGCCAGTTGGCATGGCGTCCGTCACGATGGTCCTGGTTGACCCCCATCACGGCCAGACACCCGTAGTCCCAATCGATATTCCTCCCGCCGAAACCGATGCTGAAGCCGTTACCGGTGAAGCGGTCGAGGGCCAGTCTACCTCCCCCGAGGGTGAGCCGGAGGTGTCCGCTGGCGCCGACACCTCCGCTCCAGAAATCTCCGCAGCCAGCGCGAAGGTCACCGAAATCAATTCGGGCCACACCGCGCATCCCCACTCCGCCCCCATCACCAACAAGAACGGCGAAATCACCATCACCCGCCGCTTGTTCCGGTCGGGAGAAAGCGAATACCTGATTGATGGCCGCCAGGCACGCCTGCGCGACATTCAGGATATCTTTATGGGTTCCGGCCTCGGTCCGGAATCCTACGCCATCATCGAACAGGGCCGTATCGGTCAGATTCTGTCATCGAAGCCGGCGGATCGTCGCGCGGTGATTGAAGAAGCGGCTGGCATCACCAAGTACAAGAGCCGTCGCCGTCTGGCGGAAGCCCGTCTCGAAAGCTCCAAACAGAACCTCGCGCGCGTCTTCGACATTCTGGAAGAAGTGACTCGCCAGGTGAACTCCCTGAAGCGTCAGGCTGCACGCGCCAAGCGGTATCAGGAACTGAAGGGCGAACTGGAATTCCAGTTGCGCACCGTGCTGGCCGGACGCTTCATCGCGCTGCAGTCGGAAACGAAGCGCGTTGCCGTGGCGCTCGAAGCCGCCACTGCCGAACTGACCGATGCCACCATCCAGGCGCAGGAAAAGGACGCGCTGCGGCAGACCGCGCAGGCGAAGTTCTACGAACTGGAACAGAAGCTCACTGAAGCTCGCGCGCAACTGGCGGCGATGAACGTGGAAGCGGAACGCGCCCGTGGCCGGCTGGAATCCCAGGTTCGCGAAGCGGCGTCAATCGAACAGCGCATGGGGCGGGCCGATGAGGAAACCCTCACGCTCGAACAGAACCTGACGAAGAATGAGCATGAGCGCCTCGGCATGGCTGAAGGTGTCCGCGATCTGGAAAGCCAGATGCAGGCTGCCCGCACCGGGCTGCTGGAAAAGAACACCGTTCGCGACCAGATGCAGGCGCGGGTTCGGGACGCCGAGCGCGCCATCGAAGCCGCGCGGACCGTCATCCTGAAGCTGCTGGGCGAGGCGTCTAACGTCCGCAATCAGCTGGCCCAGGCCGACACCTGGCTGGCCGGCATTGAACGCGAGCGCACGCGCGTTACCAATGAGGAGCAGGGCGCAGCAGCGGAAATCGAACGGTTGAGAACAGCGAAGGCAGAGCTGTCGGTAAGCATCGCCCAGCGCCAGGCTGAAATTCAGGCCACCCAGGCCAGCCGCCGGGAAACCGATCTTGCCCTGCAGGGCAAGCGCAAAGAGACCCAGGAACTACGGCAGCGGATCGACCAGCTTCGCGCGGAATGCTCGCGGCTGCGGGCTCGCCGGGAGTCACTGGAAAACATCCTCTCGCATCACAGCTACACTACGGAATCGACGCGAAAGCTCCTGACTGCGCTGCAGCAGGGCCGCGCCGGGCAGTTCCGTCCCGAAGGTGTGCTGGCCGACTTCGTGGAAGTGGCTCCGGCATGGGAACGCGCCGTGGAAGAATTCCTCCACGAAGAACTGGAATACATTGTGGTGCAGAACTGGGATCAGGCCGAAAAGAGCCTGGGCCTGCTGCGCTCCGAACTCGAAGGGCGCGCCACGTTCCTGGTGGAAGGCGGCGCTCCTGATGTGGACGCGATGGCTGGCGGCTCACAACTGCCGCGCCTCGCCGATTTTGTAAAGTTCACCAGTGGCCTCTCCGGCCAGACCCGCGACCTGATCCCCCGTCTCGCCAATTGCTACCTTGCTGACGATCGCGAACAGGCTCGGGTGATGGCGGAAACCTATCCAAAAGCCTACTTCCTTCTGGCCGACGGCCAGTGCTATCACGGCCGCATGCTGACCGGTGGCCGCAAGAAGTCGAGCGGTCCACTGGTGCTGAAGCGCGAAATGCGCGACTTCGCCACGCAGCAGGAAGAGCAGGAAGCCCTGCTCGCGAAGGCAGTCGCCGGGCAGGAAGACCTGCAGAAGTCGACCGTGCAGTTCGAACAGGAACTGGAACGTCTGCGCCAGTTGCAGCAGCAGCGTGAAAAGGATGCCGTCGCGCTGGAACACGAGCTCCGCCGTGCCAGTGACGACATCAATCGCGCCACGTCACGCGCCTCCGTCGCCAAAACGGAAATCGAACGCCTGAAGCGCGAAGAAGAGCGGATTCACGAAACCCGCCTGAAGAATCAGCAGGTGCTGGAAGAGAAGGACACCGAGCGGGCGGAGCGCGAACGTGCCACCGAAGCGCTGCGCGAACAGCTCGAAACCGCACAGCGTGATTCCCAGCGGATCGGCGAAGACCATGCCGTGATGCGTGCGGCTCTCGCGGGTCTGGAAGAGCGGCATCGCGGCGAAAAGGCTGCGCTCGCTCGACTCGAACAGCAGCATCGCGAAATGTCGGCGCGTCGCCAGCACATCAGCAGCGAAGTGCAGCGCTGGGGTGAAAACCGCGCCCGCATCCTGACCGAAAACATCGGCCTCGACCAGACCATCACCACGCTCACCGCCGAAATCGCCATTGCCGAACGCGCCATCCTCGAAATGTCGGAAGAAGACGCGAAGCATCGCGTGGAACTGTCGGCCTTCGAAGTTTCGCTGAAGGAACTGCGCGCCCGCATGGAAGTGGGCCACAAGCATCGCGGCGAAGTGGAAGTGGAACTGACGCGGCGTCGCGCCGAACTGCAGTTCCTCGACGAGACCAGCCGCAAGGAACTGAATCTGCCGGTGGCCGAACTGGAAGCGCCCGAGGATGCAACCCCGGAAGTTCTGGAAGCGACCGAGCGGCAGTATCAGGAAACGAAGACGAAGATCGAGAACCTGGGTGCCGTGAACCTGACGGCCTTCGAAGAGTACGAACAGGCTTCGCAGCGCTTCGACTTCCTGAGCGCCCAGCGCCAGGACCTGCTCGATTCCATCCGCGACACCGAACGCGCCATCCACGAAATCGACGAGTTCTCGAAGGCCCGCTTCACGGAAGCGTTCAAGGTCATCAACGAGAACTTCAAGCAGTGCTTCACCACGCTGTTCGGCGGCGGTATGGGCGAAATGCGCCTCACCGACGAAGAGAACGTGAACGAAAGCGGCATCGACGTGATCGCCTCGCCCCCCGGCAAGCGCCTTCAGAACGTGCTGCTGCTTTCCGGCGGTGAAAAAGCGCTGACCGCGATGAGCCTGCTGATGGCCATCTTCAAGTACCAGCCCAGCCCGTTCTGCGTGCTGGACGAGGTGGACGCACCGCTCGACGAAGCGAACATCGGGCGCTTCACGAAGCTCCTGTCCGAGATGGCGACCGGAACCCAGTTCATCGTGATCACGCACTCCAAGCGGACCATGGAAGCCGCGCAGGCTATGTATGGCGTCACCATGCAGGAAGCCGGTGTCTCCAAGCTGGTGAGCGTCAAGTTCCACCATTCGGAACACCGCGGGGCCGCAGCCTAAGCCAAAGCGGAGTTTTGAGATTGCATAAAAGGGCCGGCTTCTTCGGGAGTTGGCCCTTTTTGCTGCTTACGGGGCTCAGTTCAGGGCCATGCTCCATTCCTGATTCTTAATGCGAAGATGAGCCGCGCCGGCAAGCCATCCCCGTGTTCCGGAACCGGAAATGACCGGAAAACCGTCGGGACCTGGCGATGCAGCCGAGGGTAAAATCTGCTCGGAGCTTCCTTAGTTTGGAACCGTCTTTGTCGACTACGAGGGTGCAGCCTGGCAGTTGTTCCGTCCCGGTATGAAAGCGCAGGTGGAACCTCTCGGCAAGCAGGTTCAGCAACATATGCTCCAGCTGCTTTTTTGTGGTGTCCGGAGGGCAGGCGGCGACGATGTCGTAGAAAGGCATCGTAGTGAAATCCCGAAGAAGACAGTCATCAGGAAATCATAAAGAGCCTGCTGCCCTGTGGGTATGCAGGTGCGCAGATCCTCGCTGACGCCCTCCGGAGTTCATCTCCGGGCGCTGCTTTGCGTGTTTCTCGCGATTGCACTCAACCTGTACACCGCGCTGGACGGAAAACTCCCCGGCCAGCCCACCGCAGCGCAGCAGACCTTATCCGCGGTTCTACATTCCCCTGCCGTTCAGGCGCATCGGCTCGACCTGCGTTTCGCGAACACGAAGCATCGGGTTCAAACCCACGCCGCCTGGCTTGTCCCGGCCATTGTCTGCCAGCTAAGGGGACGCAGTGTTGCCGCGAATGAACCGGCCAACGTCGTTGTCCATGCAATCGACCCCGCCACCCTGCAGCGTGGCAGAGCCCCTCCCATTGTCCGCTCCTAAGTAACCGAAACCGCAACCCGGCAGCCGCGAGCGCCCCCGTGCTTTCACGCGTCCGCCATCCCCATCTATTCGCTTTACCGGAGATTCAGGACAATGCAAACCGACGAAAACGTAGCAGAACTCAGCTACGCGCCAAAAGAGATCTCCTTCGCAAAAAATGCGAAGCTGACGGCAGTACTCTTCACCCTATTCGCCCTTCTGGGCGCTGCCCTTTGGGGCATTGAACAGATGACGGCGGGAAAGTAAAACAACCATGGGACTCGCAGCCGATTTCGTGTTGGTGATCCTCGCCGGACTGGCCGGCGGACTGATCGCGCGTGCGCTGCGAATCCCTCTCCTGGTGGGCTATGTGGCGGCCGGCATTCTGGTCGGCCCCCACACAGCCGGACCCAAGGTCGTGCAACTGGCCGACATCGAACACCTCGCCGAAATCGGCGTGGCCCTGCTGCTCTTCGCGCTCGGCCTGGAGTTGTCGTTTCGCGACCTCCAGCCGGTGCGCCGCGTTGCTCTCATCGGCGGCCCCTGCCAGATCCTGCTGACCACCATCTTCGGCGCTCTGGCTGGATCTCTCTGGCTCGGCATGCCGGTGGCCGAATCAATCTGGTTCGGCGCGATGTTGTCGGTCTCCAGCACCGCCGTCGTCCTCAAAACGCTCGCCGCCGGAGGCTTCACCTCCACTCTCGCCAGCCGCGTGATGATCGGCCTGCTGGTGATTCAGGATCTGGCGGTAGTGCCCATGCTGGTCATCCTGCCTCAGCTGAATGACCTCGACCAGCTGGCAGGCAAGCTGGGCCGCGCTATTGGCCTCGCGGTGGTCCTGCTTGCAGTGATCGTCCTCCTCGGCACCTGGCTCCTGCCGAAACTGCTGCGGCTCGTCCTGACCTGGGGTTCGCGCGAACTTTTCCTCGTCTCGGTTGTCGCCATCGGCATCGGTGTCGGTTTCGCAACGGAACACGCCGGACTATCGTTCGCGCTCGGCGCCTTCGTCGCCGGCCTGGTACTGGCGGAATCGGAGTTCAGCCACCAGGCGCTGAACGAAGTGGTGCCCCTGCGCGACATCTTCGGCCTGCTGTTCTTCGTCACGGTCGGCATGCTGCTCGACCCGCAGTACGCCCTCACGCATGCCCCGCAGATCCTCGGGGTTGTCCTGCTCACCTTCATCGGGAAAGCCCTCATCATTGGCGGCCTGACCCGCACGTTCGGCTACGTCAACATGGCCCCCTGGCTGGCGGGACTCGGCCTCGCGCAGATCGGCGAATTCTCCTTCGTCCTCGCGCGGACCGGCGCCAGTTCGCACATGATCTCGAAGTCCACTTACGATCTGATCCTCACCTGCACCGTGCTGACCATGGCGATCTCACCCCTGGCCTCCAGCCTGGCCCTGCCGCTCGGCCGCCTGTGGCAGCGGTGGCTCGGCCCCAGCCAGGTCGCCCCTCCCGTCACACCCCTGCGCGAGAAACTTCAGGACCACGTCATCGTGGCAGGTTACGGCAGAACCGGACGAGCCGCAACGGGAGTCCTGCGCAAAGCGGGCATCCCGCACCTCGTCGTGGATCTGAATCACCCGGTCTTCCGGGAACTCTCCGATCAGGGCATTCCGGCCGTCTGGGGCGACGTCACGGGCGAACAGATCCTGCTGGCAGCCGGCATTGCGCGGGCACGTGTTCTGCTGCTCACTGTCCCGGACCAGACCGTGCTCCTCCTCGCCGCCGAGCGAGCCCGACACCTGAATCCGGGCCTCGCTGTTATCGCGCGCGCCGTTCGGCCATCACATCTCAAGGCTCTGCAAAAACGCGGAGTGAAAGCGGCCATCCAGCCGGAGTTCGAAGCTGGTGTCGAAATGGTGCGACGAGCCCTGCTGGAATTCCCCGGCGAGGAACGCAGTATCGTGAGTCTGGTGGCCGACGTGCGCACCGAATTCTACGGCAAAGAAGTCGCCGTCAGCCCGCCAGTTTCTTAAAGAACTGCCGGACTCTGCTGTTGCACGGAACTTCCACGTACCGGAAGGCCACCGCTGAAGCGGCTACGACAATCGCCACGTACAGGAGCGAAGACAGACTGCGCGCCGTGGTCGCACCCCGCCGCATCGCCCACTTGTTAAACCACCAAAGCACCGGCACGTGGAGGATATACAGGGAATAACTCGCCTTGCCGAGGAAATCCATCACCGGTCCGGACACCGCCTCCGCCAGAATCCCGCCACCCCACGCGAAACCAAGCAGCGCCAGTACATTCAGGGGCCGCAGACCCGTGTTCAGATCGCCGTAAGTTCCATCCATCCACTGCGGATGCAGGATGAGCGCAATCCCCGCCACCGTCGCCGGCAGATAGAACCAGGCACCCCGCTTTGTGAGCCGGGCCGCCCCCAGATCAAAAACCCGCGACGCGGCAATGCCCGCTGCAAAGTCCGACAAATGATAAATCGGCTTCCAGTCCCACGGCACTCCGTAATGGGGCATCGCGGCGGGAGTCACAATCGTAATCACAAAGATCACCGCCAGCGCCCACTTCCCTGCCCCTTTGATCACCGGCAGCAACAGCGGGAAACAGAGGTAAAACACGAACTCGCAGGAAAGCGACCAGGCCGGAGTATTCCAGCCCACATGCAAATTCCCCTTCCACCCCTGCAGCACAAACAAATAACTGATGAGCAGGCTTACCTTGGTGTCAAACGAGCGGGTATTCTCCCGCATCGCGCCCCAGATAAACGGCGACACCACCACCAGACTCAGCAGATAAACCGGATAGATCCGCGCCAGCCGCGCCCCAAAATAATTGATGAGTGACCGCTTGTTCCACACCGTCCGCGCATAACTCTGCGCCAGCACAAATCCCGACAGAATGAAGAACGACTGCACCGCCAGATACCCATCGCGAAGCAGCACTCGCGGCACTTCCGGCAGTTCCTTCACGAACTGCTCCAGCATCATTCCCTGCCCCGAAATGTGGTGCAGTACCACCCACAACGCCAGGATGAAGCGGATGCCCGTCAGCGCCGGCAGATAGGCCACCATGGCAGGTTTCGGGGCGGCGGAGGGGGCCGGATGGACGGTGGTGGCGATTTCGCTATTGTAACTGTGAAGCCTGACTCACATGACCATAGGCCAAAGTTTGGCACCCGAGGCTGACCGCGAGATGCGCATCACGCTCGGAGTGCTCGAAACCGCCGTCCCGCAAGAAAATGAGACATGGAAGCCTCATCACAACCTGATGATGCTGGGTTCCCTCGCGACGGACATCTTATTCGCGGCCGTACTGATGGATCGCTGTCCCCTGGAAAAACAGGAAATCACTAGATGGGACGCCGACACCCGTCTCCCGCTGCCTCGTTGCGTTCTCTTGTTCTACGAATATACGGATTCCATCGGGGATTCCATCTCCCGGGACAGCGACGAAATTCTGGAAACGCCATTGCCGCTCATCATCGTCGGCAGAACCATCTTCACCATGCCCCGCGGGGCTGTCCTCCGGTATTGGCTCAGCCTCATCATTGACCGGCGGGCGCAACTGGTCCTTTATCTACGCATGCTCGATATCCCCGCGCCACAGATGTACGAACACAGGGCAGACGACAAACAACCGGCATCCCAGTTCGACCGCTACCGCCTGCTGGTCTCGATATGGCTGCGCGGACGCTGGTGGGAATTTCGCTATTGTAGCTGGTGGAGCCTTACTCACATGACAATCAGCCAGATGATGTTGCCCGAATTTGACCAGGAAATGGCTAACAGCCGCCGCGTTCTGGAAGCAGTCCCCGAAGATAATTACAGCTGGAAACCACACGAAAAATCGATGACCCTGGGCCGCCTCGCGGGTCACGTCGCCGAAATGCCCGGTTGGGCCATTGTCACCATCAACCAGGACAAACTGGAACTCACACCCGGCATGTCCGCCACCACCGCCACCTCGAAAGAACAGATCCTCAGCGTCTTCGATAAGTCCCTCGTCATCGCGCGCGAAGCCCTCGCCGGAGCCAGCGACGAAACCCTGATGGCGAACTGGTCCCTCATTGTCGGCGGCCACAACGTCTTCACGATGCCCCGCACAGCGGTCCTGCGGTCTATGGTGATGAACCACATGATCCACCATCGAGCCCAGCTCGGCGTCTACCTTCGGCTGCTCGACGTCAAAGTACCCGGCGTCTACGGCCCCACCGCCGACGACAAGTAAGCGATTCACATAAAGCAAGGCGGGGACGCGGCTGCTAAATTCTATGCATGCGTGTCCTCGCCTTTTTTGTGGTCCTGCCCTCCTTCTTATGGGCGGCGTCCGACCCTTCTCTGGCCCGTCTGGAGAAGCAGTTGCAGTTGGTTTCAAAGGTCACCGATGCGGTTGTCGGCGTCAGCGCCACGCATATTGAAAGTGGCCGGACGGTTTCCGTGCGCGGCAACGAAGGCTTCCCGATGGCCTCCGCCGTCAAGATCCCCTTCGCCGTTCAGGTCATGAATCAGGTCGAGCAGGGCAAGACCGCGCTCGACAAAATGATCGCCCTCGCCCCGCAGGATCTCCACCCCGGCAGCGGCACCCTCACCGACCTCTTTTTCCATCCCGGCGTCTCCCTCTCCCTCGAAAACTACATGGAACTGATGCTGGTCATCAGCGACAATTCCGCGGCCGACGTGGTGCTTAAAGAAGGTGGTGGCCCCGCCGCGGTCACGGCCCGAATGAAGGCCCTCGGCCTCGGTGGTATTCGTGTGGACCGCAACATTGCAGTGCTGGTTTCTGACTGGTCCGGTGCGAAGAATCTGCCGCCCGAGTCCGAATGGAATCGCGACATGTGGGACAAGCTTTACGACGCGGTGCCCGATGCCGAACACATGCGCGCACGCCGTGCCAACTGGGTCGATCCCCGCGACACTGCCACGCCCGACGACATGACGAAGCTCCTCGTCCACATCTTTAAGAAGGACCTTTTCAGCCCGAAGAACGCCGAAGTTCTGCTCGGCATGCTGGAACGCTGCCAGACCGGCAAGGCGCGGCTGAAGGGCCTGCTGCCGGCCGGAACTCCGGTGGCGCACAAGACCGGCACACTCGGCGGCATCGCCGATGACGTCGGCATCATTACGCTCCCGGGCGACGCCGGGCACGTGGCAATTTCCGTCTTTACCAAGGCTTCTTCGAAGCCGGGCGATGTATCAGAGAAAGCAGTAGCAGAGGTGGCTCGAACAGTGTACGACTATTTCACATTAGTACCGGCAGCAACGCAGACAGCAGGGACTCGCTAGATGGCTGACAGATGGGATAGTTCGTTATACGATGACCGCCACTCCTTCGTCTGGAAAGCGGCCGGAGGCCTGCTGGAACTGCTGAATCCGCAACCCGGCGAGAAGATTCTCGACGTCGGCTGTGGCACCGGACACCTGACCTCGCAGATCGCCGAAAAGGGCGCGGAAGTCACCGGCATCGACTCCAGCGTCTCTATGATTGCCCAGGCGCGACAGAACTTTCCGAAGCTGAAATTCGCGCTCGCCGACGTGCGCAGCTTCCTCCTCGATGACGAGTTCGACGCCGTGTTTTCGAACGCCGCCCTCCATTGGGTGCGCGATGCGGAAGACGCCGTGAAGTGCATGTCCGCAGCCCTCCGCCATGGTGGACGCTTCGTGATGGAGATGGGCGGCCAGGGCAACATCGCACGGATCTGCGAAGGCACCGAAGAAATCCTGAAGGCAGCAGGCTATAAGGGCGAACACACGTGGTATTTCCCGAGCATCGCCGAGTACACCGCGCTGCTGGAAAAGCACGGCTTCCTGGTCACCATGGCGCAGAACTTCCCGCGCTGGACCAAGCTCGAACACCCCGAACGCGGCATGCGCGAGTGGCTGGAAATGTTCGGCGGAGCATACTTCGATGACGTGCCGGCCGCAGCCAAGGCCAACCTCATCAAACAAATCGAAGAACGCCTCCGCCCCGCCTTATGGTGCGACGGACAGTGGCACGCCGACTACCGCCGCCTCCGCGTGGTCGCCGAAAAAATCTAAGCAGGGAGCGCGGCGAGCACGCGGGCGTAAAGTTCCGCGTTGCGGGTCACAAAGGTAAAGTCTGACCCAACCATGATGCAGGACTCCGGTCGGAACACGTCCATTTGTTTCCAGAACGCGTCCTGCAGCCAGGCGTAGTCGGCAAGGTCCAGGCGGAAGCCACCCCAGTTTACAAACGCTTCCATGTTGCCGGCCGGGGCTACCTCGGTAAAGACATACCATTCATCAAAACCCGCGCAGCATTCATCGTGCGTTTCATTCGGAAGACCATGAATGGACGTAAGACGCGGGCTGTATGCCACATGGCCATAGTGCTCTTCCCTGAAGCCGCCGGAGGCATCCTCTAAGAACGCTCGGCGGAACACGCTGTTATCTGCCGAAACCCACCAACCGTCCTGCACTTCCTGCTCACTCAAGTGAAGGGTGCCGCCGTCGATCGAAGTCACCGCCAGGTACTTACCCGGCACTACCTCAGGACAGATCTGAAGCAGCCTCGTGATATCAAAATCGGGCAACGAAAGCCACTGATAATCCCCGTAGGATCCGACAATTCCCGGAGTCCCATGCTCAGCACGAAAAAGAGCATACTCGGCTTCTGTCGCCGCCTGCTGCCACTCGCCCGCCTGCCGGAGACTTCGCATCTCTTCCTCTGTGACCACCGCCCGTGTGGGGTCCAGTGATGTCGCCAGCTTCTGGTGCGCTGCCCAGCCTTCTTTCGCCCTCGCGCGAGCCTCGTCCAGTTGCTGCCGCCACTGCGTGATGTCGCGCTCCATCTTGTCAGGTTAAAACGAAAAGGGCGGCTGCAGAAGTTCTGCAGCCGCCCTGATTTGCTTTGGAGCCTGGAGACCTAACGGTTGCGGCGCCGCGCCAGACCCAGAACACCCAGGCCGGCCAGCATCGTCAGCACAGTCCCCGGTTCCGGAGCCTCACTGAACGAACCACCTTCCGGCGCGGTCAGGCGCAGGATGCTGTCGGTCTGCGTCAGCAACAGACTTCCGTTCGTCGGGTCCACCGTCACGAAATCACCGCGGCTGCCGCCATGAGTCAGCGCCGTCAGCGCTGTCGTCGCCAGATTGTACTGGTAGAGAACACCGCTGACTGTATTGATGTAGAGGTTACCCGCGAGGCTCCCATGTCCCACCGCTACGCCGTCAGGACCATCAGAAATATACCCCGAATCGAAGACTTCGACCGCATCGCTCAGACGAAACCCGCGGATGTGATTGTCCGAAGCGCTGGCGTAGAGGATGCCGGAACCGAGGTCCACGCTCAGCCCGTCAAAGCCACCCGACCGGAACAGCGTAGCCGAGCCCGTAGTGGGCGAAACCGTATAAATCCCGCCGGAGCCGTCAGCGAACAGATTTGTGCCGTCATTGGTGATCCCGGTTGTGCCCGCAATCGTGTTGTTCAGCGTGGAAGCGATCGTTCCATCGTTGTTCATCTGATAAATGAAACCCAGTTGGGAACTCATATAGATGGTGCCGCCCATCGACGTCAGGCCGATGGCGTTATCGAACGACGTTGTCACCGGTGTCACGTTCGACGCATCCTGACCATCGGTGTTCGACATGACACGCACATGGCCGGGATAATCTGTCACCATCACATTACCGTTGCCCAGAAACGCAATACCGAGGGGGCCGCAGCAGTACCCGGTACTCGGAAAATTCGAGGCAAAGGTCGACAGGCCAAAGCCCGCATTAGAACCCGCCGTGGTCAGCACCATACCCGCATTCGCGGATGGTGCCACATATAGCGTTGCGGCGAGTAGCGCAGCCGAGGCGAACAACTGTTGAATCTTCAAAAACACTCCTCCGAATGCTGTAGGTTAGCACCCTGATACCACCGGAGGAAATAACACTATTGCACTGCAATCGTCACAACATTCGAGATGAAATTGCCCATCGAAAGCGTGACCGGAACAGCGTTACCAGGAATCGTCGCTGACGGAACCACCGCGTTTACCTGATACAGGCCAACCAGTGTCGGGGCCAGGCCCGAATAGCTGACCGTGGCAGCCAGGGTGCCGATCGTGACAGAGGGAGTCGTTAACGTCGTGGCCAGCGGTAATGAAGGAGCACTGGCGCCAGTCGCCGGTTGGTTTGTTACCGGCCCCAGCCCCGTACAGTAAATCGAAATGTACCCGCCGCGCTGCGCCGGAGATGCCGACGAGGCCAGTTGCCCCGAAGTCGAAACCAGCACCGCACCCTGGCCCGTACCCGTCGCGTCCATGGAGAAGATTCCGGGCGCAACCGGAGCCAGTGCCAGAGTCTGTGGATTCGAGACAACTCCGTTCACCGTGGCCACGTATGTCGTCTGAGTCTGCCCGGCAACCGACCACGGCACCTGGGCGTTAACCTGCGAAGGAGAGGAGAGGAAGAGCGGCGCCGCCTGCCCCCCGATCAGGACGCTGCTTTGCGACAGAGTCGTCGGTAGCGGAGTCGGAACCGTAGCGGACGACTGCCCGATGGACAGGTTGTTTCCGAAGATGGCGACGATACTGCCCGCCACACCCGGCACCTGATAGCTGGCAGCGTTAACCGCCGAAATAATCGCCGGCGCAACATTCGAAGTCGGCAGAATCGCACTGCTGCCACCACCTGTATCAATCGAAACCGCCCCACTCATGGCGAGTGCCCGCCCGGTCAGGCGGGATCCTGTGAGCATCGAGATCGATGCCCCGGCCAGGATATTGCCCTGGAAGGAAGAGGTGGTGCCGATGGTCGCCGACGTACCAACCTGCCAGTAGATGTTCGCCGCATTCGCACCCCCTGCCAGAATCACCTGCCGCCCCGAGGTCGTCGTGAGCGTGGAGGCGATCTGGAAGATCCAGACGGCGTTCGCGTTCCCCTGCGCATCCAGCGTCAGATCGCCCGAGGAAATCGCCAGTGAAGATGTCGATTTATACAGACCGGGTGCCAGCGTCAGGCCACCAATATTCCCCGCAACCGTCGCCGGTGCGACAGACCGCCCGGCGGCATCGTTAAACGCTGTCGTCAGATCCGCCTGCGCCTGCTGCGCCACCGGCCCACCCTGATAAATCGTCCCGTTCACAGAAACTGCAGGATTCCCGGGCACCCACGCGGTACCGGGGAAAACCCCGACATTCCCGGTGATCGTACCTCCGCCGGTAACGGTCACGCTGGTGCCTCCCAGGACGGCAAAGGACGCGGCCGACCTCAGATTCACGGGTGCCTGCTGCGCCACGGCAGAGGCAAGCGACATACAGACTCCCAGGGTCACGGGAACGGCAAGGGCGTTGAACAGCTTCATAAGATCGGTCTTTTCTGTCGTCCGATCACTACCGGAAGACGGGAATAGACGCGCACGCCGGGTGCCGTAACAAAAACCGTGCATATCCGCGCGAAATGCCTCAACGGCCCGGCGAAAGGTGACCGTCGAAGGTCACCTGACACCGCAGTGGTCGCGGTATACTGCTCCAGACGGCTGTATCAGACCCGCTGTAACAGACCAAAGTAACGGAGCAAGTAAATGGCGCTAACCTCACTCATCGCACTTCTTCAGGAACAGGCGGCTCAGCCCGCCGACACGAGTACAATCCGGATCGTCTCCGGTGTGCTGGCCGTTGTATTGGTCGTCATTATTGTGCTTCGCCGCAAGGGTGGCAAGAAAAAGGAAGACGACGACGAATTTTAGGAAACTGCCGACTGCGGACTAACGCGCAGCCGGACCTGTTTCAAAAAGAGCCTGCAAGGTGGGGGACCGGAAACGCTTCGTTTGTGAAAGCGCCGTGTCCCCCGCTTTGCTTTTCAGCGCCGGATCCGCGTGTGACTTGAGCAGCAACTGCGCCACTCGCGTGTCAACGAAATCGAGCGTCGCCGCATACAACAGCGGCGAGTACCCGTTCATGTCGACCGCGTTCACCGGAGCCCCCGCCTCCAGCAGCAACTGCGTGGCCTCCGGATGGTTCGAAAGGACCGCCTCGTGCAGCGGCGTCATGCCATCGCCTTTCAGTTCTTTCGGATTCGCTCCCGCAGCCAGTAGCGCCCGGATCACCTCGGGTTCGTTCAAAGCCACGGCGATCAGCAGCGGCGATTCCGGTGCCTGCCCCATCAGCAATACCTTCCGGTTCGCATCTGCGCCCTTCGCATGCAGCAACCCAATATTCGCAACTTCCCCGGAATATACGGAGAGCACCAGGGGCGAAGTGTGGAACATCACGCCCGCGCCAGGTTCGGCTTCCGCCCCTTTATCCAGCAACAGGCGGACCGATTCCGTCGCGCCCCGGTACAGCGCGGCAATGAAGAGGGCGGTGAACCCGGATTTCGCTTTGGCATTCACATCGGCGCCACGTTCCAGCAGCAGCTTCACTTTGACGGGGTCGGGTGCGGCCATCATCAACAACGTGGTGCCACCCTCGGTCTGGCTCTCTACCGACAGCCCCTTGTCCAGCAGTGCTTTCAGTTCCGCCACGCTCCCGAACAGCGCGGTTCGCATCCACGGTTGTTCGCCTTTGGGCGCAAGTTCTGCCAGACTCAGCGGCTTCACAGGCCAGGCGTCCTGTGGCAGCGACAGCATCAGCGCCATCGTCGCGTAAGCAGTGCCGGCAGCAGAGATGAACTGGTCATGCCCGAACGGGAAGCCGGATTCAAAGTACGGGGGACTCACGGAAGCAGGCGACACCTGACGAGTGGCAACACGCCAGGAGCCATCCGGATTCTGAGTCGAGAGCAGATACCGCAGACCCTTCTGGAACGCCGCGTCCGTTACCGGCACACCCGCCCGGTTTAATGCCACGAGGGCAGAGCCTGTGGAATATGCGTCGGCGTCCCGTGTCGGAATCTGGCCCCAGCCTCCGTTGTCGCGCTGCAGTTTGCGCAGGTCGGCTGCGGCGCCGGCCACTTCGGCCTTGCTGCCATCGGTCCAGACGAGGCCGTTCACGCGAAACACATGGTCTTCCGTGTCAAAGGGTTTCGTGCGCACAAACCACCCATGGGCTCGTTCCGTCCGCATGGCCGTCTCCTGGCGCAGTTCCGTGGGCATATAGAAGCGCATGGCACGAACCGAAAGAGCCGTGGCGGCGAACACGCTGGCGCCCTCGGGAGGTCGCCCGTCGAGCGTGACCCAGTGACCATCGGCGCGTTGGTGATTGGCAATCAGGTGGGCATCAATCGCCGTGGTGAGGCTGGGTGCCAGACCTGCGGCATGGGCAGCAATCAGAATCGGGGAATCCGAGGCGGAAGGATCAATGATGAAATTGTCCTGCAAAATCCGGTCAATCGACGTAATATTGTGCTGGCGCGTGAGAGGCTTCACCAGCGCCGCGCGTGCGTTTGTCTCATCGATAGCGAAACCGCGTTCCCGCGCCATCGCGAAGACCTCGGCCCCCAGCGTTGTGTTGTGGCATGAGTAGCAATCCTGCACTTTATAGAAGCCAGTGGAGGCCTTCTCCAGCAGCGTCAGCGACTTCTTCGCGGCCAGGCGAAGTTGCCCGGGCGGCGGAGTCTGGGCCAGCAGCGACACCGTCAGCACTGATGTGGCAAGGAACAGGGCAGAGATAGTTTTCATAGGGCAAGTTGGGGTAGCTTTATGGACGCCTCTCGGCTACCCTCCCGGGAGTATAGCGACAAATCGCCGCCAGTGCAGCCAGACCAGCCTGGACGAACTCTAGTTGCGCGAGGCCAGCCAGTGGCCCAGGCTGCGGAGTTGT
>CANIHR010000107.1 GCA_947467185.1 Bryobacterales bacterium | reverse complement strand
GCTGCCGAGCAGTCGCAGGGACTTCAGAGAGTGCTTCGCAGGCCAGTTCTCACCCTGACGCATGAAGGCGCGGATGGCGGTGGGCGCGGTGTAGAAAATGGTGACCTTGTGGCGGTCAATGATGTCCCAGAAACGGTCGGGCTGCGGGTGCATCGGGCCACCCTCGTACATCAGGATGGTGGCACCATTCTGCAGCGGGCCGTAGACCACATAGCTGTGGCCGGTGACCCAGCCGATATCGGCGGAACACCAGTAAACGTCTTCATCGCGAATGTCAAAGACCCACTTGGTGGTGATGTAGGTGGAGACCGCGTAACCGCCGGTTGTGTGCAGAATGCCCTTGGGCTTGCCCGTGGTGCCGGAGGTGTAGAGCAGATAGAGCGGGTGTTCGGAATCGAGGGGCTCGGCGGGACATTCGTCCGAGGCGTTGAGCATCAGTTCATGCCACCAGTGATCGCGGCCCGGTTCCATGTGCTGCACGCTGCCGCTACGCTTGTAGACCAGCGAATGGCGGACCGACGGGCATTGCTTCAGGGCTTCATCAACGGCGGGCTTGAGCTTCACTTCGACGCCGCGGCGGAACGACCCGTCCTGCGTGATGACGGCGACGGCCTGGGAGTCGGTGATGCGGTCCACCAGCGCCTGGGCAGAGAAGCCACCGAAGACGACCGTGTGCGGCGCGCCAATGCGGGCGCAGGCGAGGAGGGCGATGGCCAGTTCGGGCGACATGCCCATGTAGATGGCTACGACCTCGCCCTTCTTCACGCCCAGCGACTTCAGGACATTCGCGCACTTCGAAACTTCCGAATGCAGTTGCTGGTAGGTGAGCGTACGGATGTCGCCCGGTTCGCCTTCCCAGATGATGGCGGCCTTGTTGCGGCGGGCGGAATTGAGGTGCCGGTCGAGGCAGTTGTGCGCCAGGTTTAACTTGCCGCCAACGAACCATTTCGCCCAGGGGGCGTCCCATTCGAGGACCTTCTTCCAGGGCTTGAACCATTCGAGTTCACCCGCGATGCGGCCCCAGAAACCTTCGGGGTCGCGGTCGGCTTCGTCGTAAAGGGCCTGGTAGTCGGCCAGCGACTTGACGTGCGCGGCGGCCGAAAAGGCTTCCGAGGGCGCGAAGTGGCGCTTCTCGTTCAGGGAGGATTGGATGTCGTTAGACGGAGTTTGGTCGGACATGCGGAGTCTTAGGTAATTTTACAGCTAACGTGCAACCGCCCGGCAGTCTTTGGATGCCGGGCGGAGTTGAGGTTCGTTGCGTTCGTGCTTAATCCAGGAATTCGTATGCGGGAAGCGTCAGGAATTCGTTGAACTCTCCGGAAAGCATCATCTTCCCAAAGAGGTCCGCCGCCAGTTGGTACTTGCCTGCTTCGAACTTCGCGGCGCCGGCGCGTTCCTTCATCTTGCCGAGTTCGCTGGCGATGACTTCCTTCACCAGTTCCGCTGTCACCGGGCGACCGTCTTCCAGCTTCGCCCCATGTTTTGCCCACTGCCAGACCTGCGCCCGGGAAATTTCGGCGGTCGCTGCATCTTCCATCAGGTTGTAGATCGGCACAGCGCCGTTGCCGCGAAGCCAGGCTTCCAGATACTGGATACCGACGTCCACATTCAGGCGGAGACCGTCTTCCGTGATCGTCCCCTGCGGAATGGCCAGCAGATCGGCCGCCGTTACGTGGACTTCTTCCCGCTTCCGGTCAATCTGGTTCGGCTGCGGCATGTACTCGTCGAACACCTGCTTCGCGACACCCACCAGGCCGGGGTGCGCGACCCACGTGCCGTCGTGTCCCGCTTTCACTTCGCGGAGCTTATCGAGCCGGACCTTTTCGAGAGCCGCATTATTTGCTTCCGGATCGCCCTTGATCGGAATCTGCGCCGCCATGCCACCCATCGCGTGAATGCCGCGCTTGTGGCAGGTCTGGATCAGCAGATCCACATACGACGCGAGGAAGTGCACCGTCATAGTGACCTGCGCGCGGTTGGGGAGCATGAAATCCGGGCGATTCCGCAGCTTCTTGATGAAGCTGAAAATGTAGTCCCAGCGGCCGCAGTTCAGGCCGGCCGAGTGGTCCCGCAGTTCCCACAGGATCTCGTGCATTTCAAAGGCACCGAGGATGGTTTCGATCAGAACGGTCGCGCGGACAGAACCCTGCGGGACGCCGCAGTATTCCTGGGCAAACACGAACACGTCATTCCAGAGCCGGGCTTCCAGGTGCGATTCCATCTTGGGCAGATAGAAGTAGGGACCCGACCCGCGCTTCAGCAGTTCGGCGGCATTGTGGAAGAAGTAGAGGCCGAAGTCGAACAGGCCACCGGAGATGGGCTGCCCATCCACCAGAAAGTGGCGTTCCACCAGGTGCCAGCCACGGGGACGGACCAGCAGCACGGCGGTCTTCTCGTTGAGCTTGTATTCTTTGCCTTCGGGGCTGGTGAAACCGATTTCGCGGCGGATGGCGTCGCGCATGTTCCGCTGGCCGTCAATCACGTTCTTGCTGGTGGGGGAGTTCGCGTCCTCGAAATCGGCCATGAACATGGCAGCGCCGGAGTTCAGGGCGTTAATGACCATCTTGCGGTCAGTGGGGCCGGTGATTTCGGTGCGGCGGTCCTGGAGGTCGGTCGGGATGGGCGCGACGGTCCATTCGGATTCGCGAATGTGAGCGGTTTCCGGCAGGAAGTCGGGGAGCGCGCCGGCGTCGATGGCAGCCTGGCGGACCTTGCGGGCTTCCAGCAGTTCGAGGCGGCGGACGTTGAAGCGGCGGTGGAGTTCTGCGAGGAAGTCCTGCGCCTGAGGCGTGAGGATATCGGCGCCTTCGAGGGTAGTGGTGACGTTATTTGCCATTTTTTAAGGTCTCGGGGATCTGTCTTAGTTCATGCCGCACATGCCGGGAGTCCCGCACATGCCTGCGCCGCAACCGCCGCCGGAAGGCATGCAGGCAGGCGCACTGGAAGAGGAAGAGGAGGCGGAGCGTGCCGCGAAGGTGGAGTATTCCTGACGAAGATGCTTCTGGCCGCACTTGGGGCAGCCGGATTCGAGGACGTCTTCCGTACGGCGGACGAGTTTTTCGAAACGGTTGTCGCAGGACTCACAGGAGTATTCGTAGATCGGCATATTCTGCGACTATGATATCGCCTGCAGGACGCTGTGGCGTTTGGACAAAGTTAGACTCCTGATATGCCGCAGATGCGTGACAAAGATGGCCCAATTGATGCCGCTTTCGAGGTGGAGGCGCTCCCCGGTGGCCAGTTCGGCATTGTATTCGGTTCGTGGAGCAGGGCGAAGGGAACGCCCAATGCTCGGAACATCGAATACGTGAAGGGCCTCCAAACCCTTCTGGCGCGACTTGGAGCGCTGCATGCAACGGTCTATGCGGTGGATCGTGCGCCTTCAAATCGGCCCGAGAGGAAACGCCTGGACGTAGCCGGCAGACCGTGGCCATGGAGAATGTCAGAGCTTGATGATGCGGTGAATCTTCAGATTGAGCTTGGCAGGGCGCAGGCTGCGGTGAACCGAACTCCGGGGACTGGAAATCGTACAAACCGACTTTTTATTCAGTGTGCGGTACCCGGATTTGGGAGTCCTGGTCAACTCGCGTTGGTTCTTTCCGCTGGAAACCACGGGCTTCCTGATCCTGGGGAGAGTGCAGGATATCAGCCCTCTGCCGAAGTCCGTTCTGTGGTTGAGCGTTGCGCCATGGACGCAGCTGTTCAGTACTACCAGTCGCGAGGCTGGACGGTGGATTCGAGTGTTGCCCTGACCGAGAGTTTTGACCTGTCGTGCATGAGAGGAGAAGAACTTCTGCACGTAGAAGTGAAGGGCACTACGGGTAGGGGCTCAGAGGTGCTGCTTACGTGGCGGGAGGTGGAGCACGCCCAAAGCTTCCCGAACGTTGCCCTGGCTGTGGTGAGTGGGATTACGGTTGACTACGGTTCGCCACTAAAAGCCAGTGGCGGGAGCCTGGCAGTCTACGACCCCTGGAGGATCGCAGACTGCCAACTAACACCCACGCAATATCGGTGTACGGTGCCGGCTACTACTTAACGATTTCGAGCAGCTCGATTTCGAAGATCAGGGTCGCGCCGCCGGGGATGGAGGGACGGCCCTGGTCGCCGTAGGCGAGATCCGACGGGCAGATCAGGATCGACTTGCCGCCGACTTTCATCAGCTGCACACCTTCGGTCCAGCCCTTAATCACATTGCCGAGCGGGAAGGTCGCCGGTTCGTTGCGCTTGTAGGAGCTGTCGAATTCCGTACCATCCACCAGCGTGCCGCGGTAGTGGACCTTCACCGTGTCTGAAGCGACAGGCGAGGGTCCGGTGCCCGGAGTCAGTTCCTTATAGACCAGTCCGGTGGCGGTCTTCTTCGCGCCGGGTTCCGCGGCGGCCTTCGTGAGGTAGGCAGTGGAGGCTTCCTTTTCCTTCTTCGCCACAATAACGGCGCGGGCTTCGGCCAAACCCTGAATCTTCGGGCCCCAGGTGTCGATATCGACCGCGGGCTTGCCGGCATTGGCGTCGGAGAGGGCCTGTTTCACCAGTTCCAGTTCTTCCGTGGACAGGCTGAAGGACTTGAGCGACCGGGAGATGGAGAGGCCGAGTGAGTAGATTGTTTTCTGTTCGTCAGTCATTTCTTTAGGGGCAGCGGCTGCTGCGGGTTTGGGAGTGGGCCTTACGGCCGGTCGTGCGGCGGTCGCGGCAGCGGGTTTCGGCGTGGTACCTGCGGGAGTGGCGGGTTTCGGCGATACTGCTGCAGCCGGTTTGGGAGCAGCCGGTGCCGCCGCCTTGGGAGCTGCTTTTGGGGCCGCCGCCGGAGTCTGGGCGGGAGCCGAGGTGATCAGAAGGCCCATCAACAGGGCTGGCAGGAAAACGTGACGAAACCGCATGGATTTTAGCTTAGCCTGGCATCCGGAACCCGCGCCATTTGGGCTGGTTTGAAACCTCTGCAATACAATAGAGATGATCCCTTAATGACCCCCGAAAATGTGGACCTGAAGCAGACAGTAAACCTGCCTCGCACCAACTTCCCGATGAAGGCCAACCTGCCCCAGGCAGAGCCGAAGATGCTTGCCCGCTGGGCTGAGGAAGACCTCTACGGCCAGATTCGCCAGGCTCGCGCCGGCAGCCAGACGTGGATTCTCCACGATGGCCCCCCCTACGCCAATGGCAAGATCCACCTCGGCACCGCTTTCAACAAGATCATCAAAGACTTCATCGTGAAGTCGAAGAACATGGCCGGTTTCGACGCCCCGTACGTTCCGGGCTGGGACTGCCACGGTCTCCCGATTGAGCACAAGGTTGACCAGGAACTGGGGCCGAAGAAGGCGCAGATGTCCGCCGCCTCCATCCGCCGCGCCTGCCGCAAGTACGCCGAAAAGTGGATTGACGTGCAGCGCAAGGACTTCAAGCGTCTGGGCGTGCTGGGCGCGTGGGACACGCCGTACCTGACGATGGCGCCGAAGTACCAGTCCGTCATCGCGCAGGCTTTCGTCGATTTCCTCGACAAGGGCTATGCGTACAAGGGTCTGAAGCCGGTCAACTGGTGCCTGAGCTGTAAGACGGCTCTGGCGGAAGCCGAAGTCGAATACGAGGATCACAAGAGCCCGTCGATTTGGGTTCGTTTTGCCCTGAAGTCGGACGCGGCGGCGATCGGCCCCGAACTCGCGGGCAAGAAGGTCTATGGCCTGATCTGGACGACCACGCCGTGGACGATTCCGGCGAACCTCGGCATCGCATACCACCCCCGCTATGAATATGTGGCGGTGGAAGTGGCCGGCGATGTCTATATCGTTGCGTCCGATCTGCTCGCCGCGACTTCGCAGAAATGCGGCTGGGAGGACGGGGAAGTCATCGCCCGGTTCCGCGGCCACCAGATGGAAGGTACGGTATTCCAGCATCCGCTGCTGGAACGGGATTCCATTGGTCTCCTCGGCGAGCACGTCACACTGGAACAGGGTGTGGGTGCGGTTCA
The DNA here is from genome assembly GCA_947467185.1 of Bryobacterales bacterium. Lineage (GTDB taxonomy): Bacteria > Acidobacteriota > Terriglobia > Bryobacterales > Bryobacteraceae > BOG-234. Next base: position 10,889 of record CANIHR010000107.1, on the reverse strand, counting down.
CACGGCTCCCGGCCATGGTCAGGAAGACTATGTTTCCGGGCAGCAGTATGGTCTGCCGGTGTATTGCCCGGTGGACGCGTCCGGACGGTTTTTCCAGCCCGATACGGCACCGGGCGAGATCCCGGCTGCGCTTCTCGGCAAGACGGTGTGGGAAGGCAATCCGCTAGTCGTCGACATGCTGCGGGAAGCGGGCGCTCTGCTGGGTCTGGAGAATATTGATCACTCCTATCCGCACTGCTGGCGTTGCCACAATCCAACAATCTTCCGCGCCACCGACCAGTGGTTCATCGGCATGGAGAACAACGCTCTCCGGCAGAAGGCGCTTGATGCCATCAAGGCCGTCAAATGGATTCCTGGCTGGGGTGACGACCGTATCTCGAACATGGTGTCGTCGCGGCCCGACTGGTGTATTTCCCGCCAGCGCGTCTGGGGCGTCCCAATCGTGGTGTTCTACTGCGAAGGTTGCCGGCATCCTCTAACGGACAAAAAGATCCTGGATCCCGTGGTCGCACTGTTTGCTGAACACTCGGCCGATATCTGGTTTGAGAAGACCGCTACGGAACTGATCCCCGAAGGTACTGCCTGCGCGAAGTGTGGTGGCACGGCCTTCGTTAAGGAAAACGACATTCTGGACGTCTGGTTCGATTCCGGCTCCAGCCACCTGGCCACGCTCAACGAAAACTACGGCCTGACCTGGCCCGCGAACATGTACCTGGAGGGCGGCGATCAGTACCGCGGCTGGTTCCAGAGTTCGCTGCTGATTGCGGTTGGTCTGAAGGGTTCAGCCCCGTATCGCGAAACCGCAACGCACGGCTGGACGCTCGATTCTGATGGCCGCCCGCTTTCGAAGTCCATCGGCAACGGCGTGGCTCCGGAAGAAATTATCCGTGACTATGGCGCGGAACTGGTTCGCCTGTGGACGGCTTCGGTTGATTTCTCGGAAGACGTTCGCATCTCGCCCGTGATTCTGACCCGGCTCTCGGAAGCGTACCGCAAGATCCGCAACACCTTCCGCTACGTGCTGGGCAATATCCACGACTTCAATCCCGCAACGGATGCGGTCGAGGGTGCCGCCCTCGAAGAGATCGACCAGTGGATTCTGGTGCGCGCCGAAGAACTGGTTTCGCGCTGCCGGATCTGGATGAATGAGTACGCGTTCCACAAGGTCTATCGCGCGGTCTATGACTTCGCCGCCATCGATTTGAGCTCCATCTACTTCGACGTCCTGAAGGACCGCCTTTACACCTCGGCCACGAAGTCGCAGGCGCGTCGGAGCGCTCAGACGGCGCTGCATCGCCTCGGCGAAGCGCTGGTGCGTCTGCTGGCACCGATCCTGAGCTTCACGATGGAAGAAATCTGGCCGCACCTGGGGCATACCGGTTCGGTGCATACGGCCCTGTTCCCGGAACCCGGTGATCTGACCGTCGGTATCCATGCGGATGCCAGCGAAAAGGTCGCCACCTGGACGAAGCTGATTGAAGTCCGTGACCCGGTGCTCAAGAGCCTGGAAACGGCGCGTCAGGAAAAGTTCATTGGCGGCTCTCTGGAAGCCAAAGTTGTGCTGACGGCGGGCAAGGAACTCTATGCTCTGCTCGATGCGAACCGCGCCCATCTGCCGGGGCTATTCATCGTGTCACAGGTGGAACTGGTCGAAGGGGATGAACTTGCCGTGAAGGTGGATCTGGCCTCGGGCGTGAAGTGCGAGCGCTGCTGGAAATACACGCAGGACACGGGTGCTGTGGCGCAGTTCCCCACGGTTTGCGCGGCGTGCGGCGGGGCAGTCAGCGAGATGCTCGGAGTCTGATGAATCGTCGCTGGCTGGCACTCGCGACCTCTCTCGGCATCTTCGCCGCTGACCGCGGCACGAAGTGGCTGATTGAGTCGCGCTTCGATTTTTTCGATACAAAAACGGTGATTCCGGGCTTCTTCAACCTCGTCCGGTCGGAGAATCCCGGGGTGGCTTTTGGCATCTTCGCCGATACCGTGAGCCATAACCGAACACTGGCTCTGGTGTCGGTCTCGGTTGTGGCGATTCTCGTGCTGGCGACTTTGCTATGGAAGATCGAAAAGCAGGACCGGTATACGGCCGCCGGCATCTCGCTGATCTTCGGGGGAGCGCTGGGGAATGTGTTCGATCGCGTACGTTCCGGTCGGGTCACAGACTTCATTGATCTGTATCTGGGCGACTATCACTGGTACATTTTTAATCTGGCGGACGCGGCGATCTGTATTGGCGCCGGACTGCTGATCCTCAGTATGATCCTCAGCGACAAGGCCATGAAACGAAGCGAGGCGGGCGCCTGACATGTTTCCAAAACTATTTCAACTCGGCAGTTTTTCGGTTCCCTCCTACGGGTTCCTGGTAGCAATTGCGTTTCTGACGGCACTTTGGCTGGTCTCGAAATTCGCCAAAGAGCGCGGCCTCGACAGCGAAAAAGTGGTCAACCTGGGCGTGTATTGCGCGCTGGTCGGCATGCTGGGCGCGAAGGTTCTGATGATTGCGCTGGATTCTGAATTCCGCAAACATCCCGAGGAGATTTTCTCGCTGGCCACGCTGCAGAGCGCGGGCATATTCTTTGGCGGTTTCATTGCGGCAATGCTGTTCGCGGTTGTCTATATCCGGAAGCAGGGTCTTCCAGTAGGCGCGACCTGCGATATTTTCGCGCCTGGCCTCGCCATTGGCCACGGTATCGGACGCCTCGGGTGTCTGGCTGCCGGTTGCTGCTGGGGCCGTCCCACGCATCTGCCGTGGGGTGTGACCTTCACCAGCAAAGATGCGACTACCGGTGTGCCGCTGGGTATCCCGCTGCATCCCACGCAGATCTACGAAGCGTTAGCCGAGGGTCTGATCTTCCTGGTGCTGGTTACGATGCTGAAGCGGAAGCACAAGGACGGCGCGGTGATCGGGATGTACCTGGTGCTGTACGGCCTGGCCCGGTTTGGCGTTGAGTTCCTTCGCATGCATGATTCGTCGAATCCGCTTGGCGGACCGTTCACGCTGGAACAGTGGATCGCTCTCGCGCTTGCCATCTTTGGCGCGCTCTTGGTGCTTCGGAAGGCGAAATCCACTCTGCCCGCGCCGTCTGCGATTTAACGATATCGAAATCGTAGTAGGCACGGAACAGACTGCGGGTGCTGCCAAACTGGTCAATCGCGGCCTGAATGGCTTCGTTTTTTCCGGTACCGGCAGGAAGATCTTCCAGAAAATCACTGATGATGTGGAACCAGAAGACAGTCAGGGTCTCGTGATAACCTCCGTCCTTCGTATTCTGATTGCCCTGGCTGACGTTGTAGGCGGGGATGCGGGCGCGAAGCTGGTCAAGGGCGTCTTCCAGGTTCAGGATGTACCAGGCAGCCACCGTGATGTGCGCCGAATGGCTGAATTCTTTGCCCGGCCACGTTCCGCTTTCGAAACCGTGGATGAGATCCGCGATGTATTGTTCAGAAACAGGCATCTCGCGATGTTAACATACGAATCGTAGGTGATTCCATGATTGATGAATTGGATTCGAAGGTTCTTTCCGCTCTTTTGGCTTCCGGTCGAAGGAGCTGGGCCGAATTGGCGCAGGAAATCGGGCTTTCCGCCCCGGCGACCGCCGAACGGGTCCGGAAGCTGGAAGAACGCGGAGTCATCAAGGGCTACACCGCAGTGCTGGATGCCGAAGCGCTGGGCTATCCCCTGACGGCGTTTGTGGCTGTGACGCTGGACCGCCCCGAGCACCGAAAGGACTTCCTGGCGGGACTGGAGAAACTGGCCGAGGTGCAGGAATGCCACCACGTTGCCGGCGATGACGACTACATCCTGAAGGTGCGGACAAAAGGAACCCGGGATCTGGACCGTCTGCTCAGTGAAGAGCTGAAGGGGATCCCGGGTGTGGTTCGAACGCGGACGACGATTGTGCTGTCGACCTGGAAAGAGACGCTGGCGCTGCCGGTTTAGGTCCGTGCGTACTGCGAGGTCTTCGGAGCCTTGTAGCGGACGTCAAGCTGCGGGGTGGGCAGAACCTGATGACCCTGCACTTTGGACGTCAGGCAGGCTTCCAGAATGCCGCTGACGATCATGGTGCGTTCCACCGGGTACGGTGCCACGCCCGTCATGATCATCTCTTCGATCTTGCTGACGAGGCAGGCGGAATAGGTCACGTTCGGCACCGGCGTCAGGAAGAACTGAGTCGATACTGGTTCCTTCACCCCCTTCAGCCGTGCGGCGAACATGTAGTCCTTTACAGCTCCATCCACCATCAGCAGCGTGGCCTTGAAGCCATCGCGGTATTCGATGAAATAGGCCGCCGGTTTTGTCGCCAGTTTCTTAATATCTCCGTTGGCGACCATGTCCTGCGTGCGGCCATCGGTGACCGTGGCACCCAGCGGAGAGTCGCTGCGGGAGAGGGCGCAGGTGAGCAGTTCCTTTGACCAGCGACCTTCGTCGCCAGCCTTCCAGACTGCATCGCCTTCAATCAACTGGACTGACTTCACACCGGTTTCGCCACCCTTGCGGCGTTCCACCATGCACTGCATGGCTTCCAGAGCGTGGTAATCCATCGGGTCCGAACCGCCACAGCCGACCATCAGCGCATCGCTGATTTCGCAGTTCATCGGCAATTCCAGGTCCGGCAGTCGCCAGGTGACGGGCAGCGAAGATCCCGCCAGGAACGGGAACCTCATCTTGTGCGAGGCGGCGACCATCTTCTGCGCCTTCTCGAAGCTATACGAAAGGTGCTTGTCGTTGTAGACCGGCACCACTTTGCCATCCTGCTCAAAGACCTTCGTGCACTGCTCGAAAAACTCGTAGCGGGGGTAGAGAATCTGCCCCTTTTCGTTCTTCGGATAGTCGCCATGCTCGCCAATGATGATGACGGCGTCGACCGCGATCTTCGACTGCCCGGCGCGCAGGGTTTCGGCGATCGTCGGATAGACCTTGAAGCCGAATTCTTTGGCGCGCTCCTGGCTCAGATCACCATCGGGGTGCTGGTCGACGTACAGCGACACGACCTGCACGTTGGGCTTGTGCCACGCACCATTGATGGGATAGCCGATGAGCAGGCGATCCCCCATGTGCTGCGCGTGCGAGAGGTAGCGATAGATGGTGGTAACAATCGCGATCCGCTTCGGCGGACCCTGGGCGAAAAGCTGCTGGTCGAGCAGCGGTACCGCGGCCGTCGCGGCGGCGGCTTCCATGAAATTGCGGCGCGTGATCATCAGCTTCTCCAGAAGGTGGATTCTTTCGTCGGCTGGTACTTGACGGCAGACAGGTGCGGCGTTTCGATGCGGGCCTGCTTTTGGAACAGGCTATCGACGCCGGCGGCGGTCAGGCCGGTGGTGAGCAGGGTGCGCTCCAGGGGATACGTTTCCTTGCCGGTGAGGTACATCTGCTCGAAGTTGTTCACCAGGGGGCTGAAGAAGTTCGCCAGCGTGGTGCGGCCATCGGGCATCGGCAGGTACATCTGGGTGGAGAACGGCTGACTCATACCGTCCACGCGAGCGGCAAAGTTGAAGTCCGAGAGCAGGCCGCTCATCAGGATCATGGTGGAGAACAGGCCGTCGTTGTGCTCATAGCGGTAGGCTACGGGGTCCTTGACGAGGCGGCGCATGTCGTCGTCGGTCGGGAAAGTGTCGTTGAAGCCGGGGCGCGTGGGCACCAGCGTATGGCTGCGGCAGAGCGCGGCGTTGAACAGGTCGCGGGGCCAGACACCATCCTTCATGGCCTTCCAGAATGCTTCGCCCCGATACGCCTGCACCCACTTCACACCAGACTCGCCACCCTTGCGGCGTTCCACCATGCACTGCAGCGTTTCCAGACCGTGGTAGTCGTAGCTGTCCACGCCGCCGTAGCAGATGCAGAGGGCTTCGCGAATCTTTGCGCCGAGGGGCATCTCGACTGAGGGGATGCGCCAGGTCACAGCGAGACTGGAACCGGCCATCATCGGGAACTTCATGGCGCGGGAGGTGTCGTACATCTCCTTCGCCCAGTCCCAGCGGTAAGACAGGTGTTTGTCGTTGAAGATCGGCACCACGCGGCCGCTCGCCTTGAAGACCTTGACGATTTCATTGAAGAACTGGTAGCGGGGGTAGGTGACCTGGCCCTTTTCGGTCCGGGGATAATCCCCGTGCTCGCCGACGAGCACGACGCCATCGACGGCCAGCTTAGAACCGCCCTGAGTAAGCGCTTCGGCGATCGTCTGGTAGACCTTCATCTGCGGGAAGCGCTGGGCGCGGTCAGGCGTCAGGTCGTCCTTCGGGTGCTGGTCGACATAGATCGAAACCAGGTCCATCGCGGGATGGTGATGTCGGCCATTCCAGCCGTAGCCTTCGAGGAAGCGATCGACAATATGCTGCGTGTGGGAGTACTTGCGGTATACCGTACAGATAGCGGCAAGTTTGGGACGGAAAGCAGGGTCGGCCATGTGGTCTCGTTGGATTCAGATTAGCGCGTTAACGTTTACGGTGGCACTATTCGCTCAGTCAAATGACCGGGCCAGGCAGTTGCATGCCTCGTCACTGGTATTTGACGGCCATGTTCACGCCATCGACCGTGAACTTTATCACGGTGGCGACATCGGTGAGCGGAAGGCGGACGGCCAGTGGGACCTGTCGCGGGCCAAAGAAGGCGGGCTGAAGGCGCTGTTCTTCTCTTTGTATGTCCCGGAGGATTACTACCCCGGACGTCTGGAGACGAAACAGGCTCTGCGGCAGATGGATCTGGCGCTGCAGCAGATTGCGAAGAACAAGGATCGGATTGAGGTGGCGCTGAAGGCGTCGGACATCGAACGGATTACGCGTTCGGGCAAGATGGCAGCGGTGCTGGATCTGGAGGGCAGCTTTGATCTGGATGGCGACCTGGGGCTACTGCGGATGTTCTACAAACTGGGACTGCGAAGCTACCAGCTTTCCGCGCACAACTGGGACAATGCCTACGCCGATGCCTGTTGTGCGAAGCATCCGTGGAAGGGTCTGACGCCGCACGGGCGCGAACTGATCCACGAAATGAACCGGCTGGGCATGGTGATCAATGTCTCTCATGCCTCGGATGAAGCCATGCTCCAGGCGATTGAGGAATCGAAGCAGCCGGTGATCGCCACACACCACGGGATGCGCGCGTTCAACGATATTCCGCGCAATATTTCCGATGAATTGCTGAAGAAACTGGCGGCGAAGGGTGGAGTGATGGGCTTCCAGATCGGCAATGATTTTCACAACCGGAAAATGTTCGACTGGAAGACCGAGCACGCGGGGAAACCGTTCTGGGATACGGGCGACGTGTCGAAAAGGCCGCTCACGATGCCTCTGGCCGATATCGACAAGCTGATCGCGCCACAGTTCCCGATGCCGGGCGTGGACGCCCCCGACAGTGTGCGTTTTTCCGTGGATGACTGGGTTGCCGTTGTGGACCGTGCGATCAATCTGGTGGGGGAAGACCATGTCTCGCTGGGCTCGGATTTCGACGGAGGCCCGACGCTGCCGCGCAATTTCCGGGACGTCCGGGATCTGCCAATGATTACCGAGGCAATGGTCCGCCGCGGATATTCCGACACGCGTATCCGGAAATTCCTGGGTGGGAACCTGCTGCGTGTTTTCCGGCAGGTTACCGCCGAATAGTACTGCTGGAACTCTGCGTCAAACCGCCCAGTCCCAACTCCGGCGCTTCGCTCAATTTCCCGTAATTTGTTGATTTTACTGTAGGACAGACTCTGGCATTTCACTTGCATCGTTCCGGCGCGAACGGGGCGGGTAGCACTCACTCGACCCGTCGCTAACGAGATGGGTCTGGAACTTACATGGATCTCGATCGCGGCCAGTCTTCTGATGGCGATGGCCGGGGCATGTATTTTTATCTACGCCGTCCGCAAAGACTACTTCCGCGACATTGAAGACGCCCGGTTTCATGTCTTTTGGTCTGACCTGGAAGAGACGGTCGATTCGGCAACTCCTCCCCCATCCGGCAAACCCAATCCTCAGCCCGGAGCCTCAAAAAAATGAGCACGTCTCCCGAAAAGCCGAGCAGCCGCCGCAGTCTGCTCACTTGGTTTAGTGGTGCCGCCCTGGCGGGTTCGGCAGCCATTAGCGCCATTGCGAACTTCGTCTTCATGAAGCCGCGCGCGACCTATGGCCAGCCGAGCCGGTATCTGATTGGGCGGCCGGACGACTACCCCACCGGCACGCGGATTTCCGTGGATGCCCGCCGGATCTGCGTGGTTCGGGAAGGCCAGAAACTGGCCGTCATCTCCACCATCTGCACGCATCTGGGCTGCACTGTTGGCATTTCGGATACGGGCTTTGCCTGCCCCTGCCATGGCTCTCGCTACGACCAGGACGGGAACGTGACGGGTGGTCCGGCGCCGAAATCGCTGGCCTGGTACCGCGTGCAACTGGCGCCCAACGGCGAGCTTGAAGTCGATACCAATGCTCAGGTCAATCAGGGGACATATTACAACCTATGAGCACCGCGGCCCCCCCTCCCACTGAGCCCGCAGCGGCAGCGCGCAAAACGGGCGGCTTTCTCCCCGGCGTCCTGGGACTCCCCAAAACAATCTGGGACTCGGTGTTCCGGCACTCTCTGCCCGACTCCGACCTCGGTGCGGCGCAGACATCCTTCAGCAACTTCTTCCTCCACATTCATCCTGTTAAGGTCCACAAGAACACCCTGCGGCCGATGTACACGCTGGGCCTTGGTGTCATGTCATTCGTCACCTTTGTGGTGCTCACCGTGACGGGCATCCTGCTGATGTTCTACTACGTGCCTTCGACGACCCAGGCTTATGACCGCATGCTCGACCTGCGAGGGTCGGTGGCGTTCGGCACGGTGCTGCGCAACCTGCATCGCTGGTCGGCGCACGCCATGGTGGCGATAGTCGCGTTACACATGGCGCGAGTCTTCCTGACGGGTTCGTATAAACGCCCCCGTGAATTCAACTGGATTGTCGGCTGTGTTCTGTTCCTGCTGACGCTGTTTGCCAGCTTCACCGGGTACCTGCTGCCATGGGATCAGCTGGCCTTCTGGGCGATTACGGTAGGCACCGCCATCGCGGGTTATGCGCCTCTGATTGGCGCGAAGATACAGTTCCTCCTGCTGGGCGACCAGGCGGTCGGTCAGGAAGCGCTGCTTCGCTTCTACGTGCTCCACGTGGTTGTGCTGCCGGCCATCATCACACTGATGGTGGCGATCCACTTCTGGCGCATTCGCAAGGACGGTGGCCTCTCGCGGTCTCCCGAGGCCGACGCCGTTTCTCCGGCCGGAAATCTGAAAGTGCAGCTGGTGAATGAAGCGGGTGCGGGTAAACCGACCTTCGGCCTGATGGGCTTTGTTCGCGGACCGTTCACTAAGGTGGGCAATGTGCCCGATAACGCGGTGTATTCGTGGCCCAATTTGCTGGTAGCCGAACTGTTCGTCTTCGTGATTACCATCGCCGCGCTGCTGGTGGTCTCGTTGCTGTTCAACGCGCCACTGGAAGAACCGGTGAATGCGCTGCATCCCCCGAATCCCGCCAAGGCGCCGTGGTACTTCCTGGGTCTGCAGGAGCTGGTGAGTTACTCGGCCTTCTGGGGTGGGGTTGGTGTGCCGGGTATTGAAGTCCTGCTGCTGATGCTGGTGCCTTACATCGACCGGAAAGTTTCGGGCGTCGGCAAGTGGTTCGCGCGGGAACGGTTCCTCGCCAACACGCTGTTCCTCACCTTTGCGTTTCTCAACGTCGTGTTTATCATCATCGGGACCTTCTTCCGGGGACCGAACTGGGCTTTGGTGAGCCCCTTCTGAGGTACTTATGAAACTGGCTCTGGCAATAGCAAGCGCGGTTGTTCTGCTGGTCCATGGGATCGTTTTTTACGACCAGTTCTTTCATAAGTGGGAGAGCTACCAGACAGCGTGGTTTGATCAGGCAAAGACACAGGCCCGGAATCAGGCCGAGAAGGAAGATCTGGCCGGCAGGTCGCCGAAGATTGAACAGATTATCGTTACGCAGTTTGGCGAGAATCGGGTTGATCGCTGCACCACCTGCCACATCGCAATTGACGATCCCCGCTTCAAGGATCACTTCGAACCTCTGAAGACCCACCCGCTTTCGGCAGCGATGGGCGATGTCCAGAAGGATGGCCGCTGGGAACGTCGGCACAAGTTCAACGACTTTGGTTGTACCGTATGCCACGACGGTCAGGGGCGGGGCCTCGAAACCGAATACAGCCACGGCGTGGATGAGCACTGGAATGATCCCCTCTCCGGCTTTGTCACTCAGGCGAACTGGCGCAAGGACTATGTGCCGCACCTGAAGGGCAAGGAATACATGGAGGCCAACTGCGCTCAGTGCCATACGGAAGAGAACTTCGCCGGCACGCCTCATGTGGCTCGCGGGCGCCAGTTGTTCATCTCGAACAACTGCTATGGCTGCCACAAGATTGAAGGCATTTCGGATGGGACGCTGGCACCGGAGCTAACGGAAGCCGGCCACAAGTTCCGCATCGACTATCTGTGGGAGTCGATTGCCGATCCGCGGGCCAACCTGGCCTCGTCCTTCATGCCGAAGTTCAATCTTTCGAACGAAGATATCAAGTCGCTGGTCATCTTCCTGAAGAGCCGGCGGGGTGTGAATTATGCGGAGACTTCGCTGTCGCGGTACCGGGCAAAAATGAACTCGGGCCAGGCGGCGGGAGTTGCGGTCACGCCGATTGCGACCAATGTTGCTGTGTCGCCGGCGCTGACCGCACAGGGGAAACAGTTGTTCGACGACAGGGCCTGCGCGGCCTGTCACAAGCTGGGCGAAAAGGATGGCGGCATCTCGCCGGATTTGAGCTTTGAAGGTCTGCTCCGCCCTTCCGACTGGCTGATGGCGCACTTCAAGACGCCACGCAGTCGGATCTCCGACTCCAACATGCCTGCCTTCCGGTTTACGCCGGCCGAG
>CANIHR010000106.1 GCA_947467185.1 Bryobacterales bacterium | reverse complement strand
GAAGCATTCATACCCCGATGTCACTGCGTATGTACCGGTGTTCGAAGTCAGAAACACGGAGGCACCCATAGTTAAGAAACGGGTGGTTCCCACGGGGCCAAACAGATTGACGCTGGCCTGGGTGTTCCCCGACTGGAGCCACATATTCGTGGCCGAATAGTGGAGGTCACTGAACGCACCGCCGGTGACGAAGATGTCGAAGTCCGCCGGGATATGGTTATTCCCATTCGTGTCGATAACGAAGTAGCCCGTGGCGGTACCGCCGTCGGCAAAGGTCACGTTGAGGAGGTTCCAGCGGACGGTGGCGGCGGAAGCGGGGAGCGCGAGAGTAAGAATTGCAAAAGCGAGGGATAGGGTGAGAGAAGTCTTCATAGTTCCTCCGAAGGGTCGGTGGACGAATACGAGATTTGCCCACTCATGGGGAGAAGCGGGATCGGGAGGAATTTTTAGCGAAGTTTTTTCTGAATTTCTTCGCGGCGCTTGTTGGCTTCGGTGGTGAGTTCGCTCAGGGAGGCGTCGGCCGGGGTCGCTTTGGTCATGGCAGCCAGGGCCTGTTGTGACTGGTCGAGGTGAGCGAGCGCGGCGGGGGCACGACTGAGGTCGGATTCGGATTCGGCGGCGCGGATGAGAGAGATGACGCGGGCCTTGCGGGAGATGCCGTCGGTTGGCGTGCCGGCCAGAATGGCGTCTGAGAGAGCCAGGGACTCCAGATGCTCCTTCAGGGCGAGTTCCGGGCGATGCGTCAGGCGGAGTGCCCTGCCCAGATCGTTGCGGACATCGGCGAGGGTTTTCTGGACGTTGAAGTTATCGGGATTCTTTTCGAGCCAGGCCAGGATCTCGGTGCGGAGTGGTTCGAGCACGGCTATGGCCTCGGCCGGACGACTGGAACAAAGGACGCCTCCAAGCAGGGAGTTGATGAGCATCTGATCTTCCTGCGCCAGATTGTTGTTCCTGTCCTTGTCGCGAATTGAGGTATTGATGGCAAGGGCTTTGCGAAGCGCGTCGGCGGCTTCATCGGGCTGGGCGGGCAGGGACGGCGACTCCGCACCCAAAGCGATGCCGAGGGCCTGCCAGGCGAGGATGGCGCTGCGGCGGGATTCGGGTGTGGGAGGGCCCAGCTTTGCGATTCGCTCCATTCTGGCGACCATGCTGCGGGCTGCGTCGCGAGCAGCCTGATAGTTCCCGTAAGCGGACCCGGCCTGGGCCACGTAGAGTTCGGCAGAGGCGGTATCGAGTTCGATGCGGCGATCTCCTGGATGCTTTTCGCCCCAGGCCCGGATGACGGCGAGGGATCGGTCGGCCGCGGCGATTGAGCAGGCGGCGTTACCCAATTCCATGCAGAGCACGGCGCGGCTGTGGTGGGCCAGATAGAGGGCGCGGACGGCGTCCCGGTTTGCGGGCAGGTCGCGGGCGAAGGCTTCTGCGCTTTCGACGGCGGCGTTAGAGATTGGCATGGCTTCCGCAGACCGCTGGGCGAGAACCAGAGCGGTGATGAGGTTGCCGGTGAGGAGGATATACGTGCGGCGAAGTTCGGGGTTGGAGGTGCGGTCGTCGCCCAGAGCCTGTCGCAGCCGGAGCGATTTGTAGAAGCTGTCGATGGCATCGGTGCGTCGTACGGTGGACGCGAAGGTCTGGCCACCCTGGAGGCGCGCGAGTTTGACCCAGGCCTCGGCTAGCTCGCGCTGGAGGGCGGGGTCGCGGGAATCCTGGGCGCTGAGGTTGTCGAGGTACTGCTTCGCCGTGGTGATGACGAGTTCGCGGGCTTTGGTGGCGCCTTCGAGGTTGTGGATGGCGGCTTCGAAATCGAAGAGGAAAACGTTGGCGAGGGCGCGGACGTCGCGGAAGTGCTTTTCGGCGAGGCGGGCCTGGTTCACGGCGATTAGCGCGGAGGCGGCGGTGGCGAGGAAGGCCAGGGCAGCGATGGCGACGGGCCAGCGGTGGCGGGCGATGAAGCGGTGGGTCCGATAGAAGAACGAATCGGGCGTAGCGGCGACGGGGAGGCCGTTGAGCCAGGCGGTGAGATCCGCGGCGAGTTCGGTGGGGGTGGTGTAGCGGCGGGCGGGGTCCACGTGCATGGCGCGGCGGACGATGTTGGTGAGGTCGCCCAGAGGGAGGGTGCCCAGGATCCGGTTGAGGACGGCACCGAGGAGATAGACATCCGTGGAGGTGGTCGCGGGGTCGCCGCGGAGTTGCTCGGGGCTGGCGTAATCGGGCGTCATGGCGCGGGTGACGGGCGCGCCGGGGCGGGTTTCGCCGAGGATCTGGGCGATACCGAAGTCGAGGAGCACGGGGGTGCCGTCGGCGGTGACGAGGATGTTGTCGGGCTTGATGTCGCGGTGGATGACGAGGTGGCCGTGGGCGTGCTGGACGGCGGCGCAGACCTGAATGAGGAGTCGGACGCGGGCTTCGGGGGAGAGGTTCTTCGCGTCGCAGTAACGGTCGAGGGCGGTGCCGTCGACGAATTCCATGGCGAACCAGGGGAGGCCTTCGGGGGTGGCTCCGGCGTCGAGGAAGCGGGCGATGTTGGGGTGGGAGAGGCGGGCGAGGATGGTGCGTTCGCGCTGGAAGCGGGCGAGGAGGTCCTGGGTTTCAAGGCCTCGGTAGAGGAGCTTGATAGCGGCGGTTTGTTCAACGGTGCCATCGGTGCGTTCGGCCTTGTAGACGACGCCCATGCCGCCCTGGCCGAGGAGTCCGGTGGTGCGCCAGACGCCGAGCTGGAGGGGCGCGGTGGTGGTGGCGAGGGAGTTGGCTGCGTCGCGGATGGGGCGCTCGATGAGGCCGTCGGTGAGGGAATCGGCGGCGAGGAGTTGTTCGAGTTCGAGGCGGAGGTCGGGGGGGAGCGCGAGGCTGTCGAGTTCGGCGGCGCGGGCTTCGGGGGGGAGCGGGGCGAGGTGGTTGAAGTGCCGGCGGAGGTCGGGCGTCATTTGACAGGGGCCTTGCTGAGTTCTTTTTTGAGCCAGGCCTGGCCGAGGCGGAGATCGTGGCGGATGGCGTGAACGGAGAGGTCGAGAGCGAGAGCGATGTCTTCGGCGGTCATGCCGGCGAAGAAGCGCATTTCGACAAGGCGGGCGAGGTGGGGATCGCGGGCGTCGAGGGTCTGGAGGGCGAGGTGGATGTCGAGGAAGGCTTCGAGGTCGAGAGGGGCGTTCGGGGCGGGGAGAGAGCCGGGTTTGGTGAGGGGCAGGGCTGCGCCGCCTCCTCGCTTTTCGGTGGCACGGGCGCGGGCGTGGTCAACCAGGATGCCGCGCATGATGCGGGCGGCGAGGGCGTAGAACTGGGCGCGGCTGCGGACGTCCGGGGGGAGGCCGGATTGCAGGCGGAGGAAGGCTTCGTGAACGAGGGCCGTGGGTTGGAGAGTGTGAGCGGCGCGTTCACCGCGCATTTGTCCGGCGGCGAGGCGGTGGAGATGGTCGTAGACGAGCGGAGCCAGGCGAGCCAGGGCGTCGGGACTTCCCTGCCCCAGGGCAGATAACTCGGCTGTGATGGCGCCGGGGGCGGCATCGGGCATGAGAACAATTATGGCCTGGGGCGGGTTGCCTTTTATTTCGCGGGCGGGGCGAGGCCTTCGGTCAGTTCGATGTACGTCCCCCAGGGGTCGGTGAAGAAGGCGATGCCGAGGGCGGTGTTGGGCACCTTCGTGTAAGCGCGGTCGAGCTTGATGCCCGCGGCCTCGAGTTTGTTGAGGAAGGCCGGGAGGTCTTTGACTTCGAAGCCGATGTGGTCGAGGGCGCGGCCTTTGGTGGGGGCTGGCGGGGTCGCGATGGAGGAGAACGTCAGGTTGACGCCGGGGAGGTCGGCCGCTTCGAACTGGGCGCGTTTGCCGGGGATGGCTCCGAAGATTTTGGCGTACCAGGCCTGCATGGCGGGGATATCCTGCGTGGCGAAGTGGATGTGGTGGCCGGCGATGGGAGTTGCGAGCGTGGGGACTTCGAGGACTTCGACGCGAATGTCGTCGGGCGTGTGGAGGTAGACCTGAGTGGGGCGGGTGATGGGTTCGATGGTGAGGCCGGCGGCCTGCCATTTGGGGAGCCAGTCGGCCATGCTGCGGACCTGAAAGCCGAAGTGGTTGACGGTCGAACCGACGGAACCGGCAGAGGGCTCGGCCTTGCGGAGCATGACATACATGCCGGGGAATTCAATGAGTTGCAGGGGGCCGTTCGAGACGGGTTTGCCGCCGAAGAGCGCGAAGAATTTCTGGTTCGCGTCGAGGTCGCGGACCGTGAGGTGCATGTGGCCCATGGCGACGGGGCCTGGGACCAACTGGGCGGACGCGGAGAGGGCAACGAGGAAGAGGGCGAGGAAGAGGGGTGCGAGGCGACCGAACGGAGAGAACATCGGGAACAACTGTATCACTTCCCGCTGACTATTTGCGGGATTTCAGGGTTCCGTCGGGAGCGACGCGCAGCTGGATGAGGAGGCCCTGGGTGGTGTCGCGAACGGTGGCTCCGTAGCTGACCTGGTCACCTTCGGTCACCTTTTCGAGGAGGAGGATTTGGGTGAGGTCGGTCTGCTTTTCGAGGGTGGCTTTGGCTGCGGGAGGGATAGTCGCCAGGTCTGCTTCGTCTTTCAGGGCGACGAGTTTGCCTTTTTCGTCAATGACGATATTGTGAGCTTTCCCATTGAGGCGGGTGTTGATCTGGTAGTCCCAGCCCTGGTCGGTTTTGGCGGAGGTGATGCTGACACCGAAGGCATCGTTCATCTGGGCTTTGGCTGTTTCTTTGACGGCTTTGGGCAGGCTTTCGAATTTGCCGGCGAAGCCATCGCCTTCGAAGCCGAACGCGAGGGTGGAAACGAACACAGCCGCGAGAACCAGTCTGGAGAGCATGCTTTCAGTTTAGGCGGAAATTAGTCGGTTTGGGTGGAGAAGTAGACCCAGCGGGCATCTTCGGCGAGCTTGCGGAGGGACGAGGGGACGACTCCATCGACCGGACGATTGACCTGGTCGCGGGGACAGACGAGCACGGCGATCTGGCGACTGCGGAGCATGCCCTGGATGCCACCAAGGGCGAAGGGCTTGCCGGCTTCGCGGTCGTAGAAGTAGGTGGAGGCCACCACAAAGTGAGGCGAGTAAGGCTGGAACCACGGGAGGTTTCCGCCATTTGCGGTGACCAGGACCGGGCCGGGCAGGTGGGCCAGAGTCTTCGGGATGAGGGCGAGTTCGGGTTCAGCCTGGACAAACAGGACTCCGGCGAGACCAGTGGCGATCAGCACCGGCGACAGGAACTGTGCGAAGGAGGCGGGGATGAGGTACCGGCCTTCGAGGAGGAAGAGGATGGAGCAGAGGGCGGCGGACTCGAAGAAGTAGTTTTCCGAAGCGCCGGTCTTGGCCGAGGCCACCAGCATGATGGGGAGCGACAGGGCGGCCCAAAGGGCGATGGGGTTGGTGCGGTCACGGCGGAGGGTGTTGACGACGGGGATGAGACCAAAGAGAAACAGGGGGGCTTTGAGGAGGGCGCGGGAAGCGTTACGGACGAGGGTGGAGGGGAGGAGCGAGAGGTTGGTCTGTGAGCCGAAGGCGGCGTAGCGGTATTCGGGCGTGGCCAAGACGACGGTGAGGGCGAGCGCGAGGAGGGTGGCGCCGCCGAACCAGGCCGCTTCACGCCAGCGCCGGGCGAGGGCGAAGTGAAGGAAGGTGGCGACGAAGGCGATCAGGTAAGTCTGCTTGAAGGCCCAGGAGCAGTAAAAAAAGATAAAGGCGAAACTGAGCCAAAGGACAGCGGAACGGGCCTTTTCCGACTGAAGCAGGCACCAGAGACCGAGGAGACCGAAAGCGAGGGCACCAACGTCGGGGCGGGTGGTCAGGCTCCAGAACCCGACGAGGGGGTTGCAGGCGATGATGGCTGTGCCGGCGAGGCGGCGGGTGAGGCTGAGGGGCCGCAGCAACTGGTACACGACCAGGAGGGTGAGAACCGTCAGGGAGAGGGTGAGCGCCCGGGCGAGTGAGGGGATTTCGAGCTCCGCCAGAGAGAGTGCGGCGGCACAGAAGGCACCGTAGAACGAGTAAAAGAGCCAGTTGAAGTAGCTTTGCGCGAACGGAGGTTCGAAGGCACTGGCGTAGACGGGCTGGTGGTGCACCCACTTCCAGATGGCGAACAGGGACTCTTCCTCCATTCCGGTGGTGAAGACGTAGAGGCTTTGGTGGAAGACTCCCGCGGCACGTGCCACGAGGAGAGCCACACAGCCAAGGGCGGCGAGCGACAGACACCAATCCGCGCGCCGGTTCATCTCCTTGCCACCACCAGAAATTGCTTACCAAACAAGGGCCAGGCGAATTGCAGTTTCAGATACAGGCGCAGCATCCAGACCGGTGCCTGCCCCCCCTGCGACATCGTGTAGGGCAGGAAGCGGGGAAGCTGTTCTTCCAGAGTGAAACCCACCTCGGTCAGGACTTCGCCGAGGGAAAGTTCGGTGAGGGGGAGGTAGTGGTCGTAAAAATCCCAGTAGGCACCGTGGACATAGCGGATGTTGGGGCCGAGGGCGATGAGACGACCGCCCGGACGCAGACAGCGGTGGGCCTGACGGAGAGTCTCGCGAAGGTCGGCTTTGGTTTCCAGATGCTCAAAGAAGTTGCTGGTGAAGACGATGTCGAGGGAGGCGTCGGGCAGGTCCCAGCACTGGGCGCAGTTTTGGGCGAGAATGCGGACGCCGGGCGCGGCGTGGCGGGCGGCATCAGGGTTGAGATCCATGCCGAAGCGGGTGGCCGCCGTGACGTTGTTGATGAATTCGCAGTGGCCGCAGCCGAGATCGAGGACGGTTGCATTGGGGGCGATCCAGCGGGAGAAATATGCGTCGACGAGGACTCGCCAGACCTGGTTGCGGTAGGCGCTTTTGCCGGAGAAACGCTTCTCGTAGAGGCGCTGGAGTTCTTCCGGGGAATGGGGCGTGCTCATTCCGAAACCTTCTTATAGTCTCCCCGGCTGAGGTGTTTTTCGAGCCAGAGGTAGAGGCAGATGAAGAGGTAGCGGCTGCCCATCTCCTGGATTTTGAGCTTGGCTTCGCCGGTGCGTCGATTACGCCAGGTGATCGGCATGACGGTCCACGAATAGCCGCGAACAATGGTCTTCAGCGGGAGTTCGACAGTGAGGTTAAAGTGCGGAGAGAGCAGGGGCTGGCAGCCATCAATGACGGTGCGGCGATAGGCTTTGAACGCATTGGTGGTGTCGTTGAGGGAGATACCGAAAAGCAGGCGGATGAAGCGATTGGCCATGCGGTTCAGGCGCAGTTTGAACCAGGGATAGTCGATGACGCCGCCGCCCTTCATGAAACGGGAGCCGAAGACGGCATCCCAGCCTTCGTTGAGAGCGTTCCAGTAGCGGACCACGTCGCGGCAGTCGTCGGATTCGTCGGCCATCATGATGACGACGGCGTCACCGCGCATTTGCTGCAGGCCGCGGATGATGGCGCGGCCGAAGCCGTGCGGCGGACCGTTGGGGACGAGGCGAGCTTCGGGGATGCGCTGGCTGAGAGCGGTCAGGATGGCAGCGGTCTGGTCGGTGCTGCCATCGTCCACGACGATGATCTCGTGGGGAATGTGGTTGAGGCGTAATTCCAGATGGAGGTGTTCGACGGTGGAGGCGATACACCCCTCTTCGTCGCGGGCGGGGATGACGATGGAGAGGAACTGGAGTTGGGGCTTCATGCGCCACATCGATTCAGCCAGTCGGGGTTCGCGAGGGTGTGGGTGGCGATTTCGTCGAGAATTTGGGGGAGGGTGATTTCCGGTTTCCAGCCGGTGGCGGCGAGTGCGCGGGTGGAATCGAGAATCAGCCAGGGGATGTCGTAGGGCCGGTCGGAACCATCGGCCACGGGTTGGTGGGGGCCGAAGTGATCGTCGCACCAGGCCGTGAGCTGGGCGAGCGACATGGAGTTCGCGGCACCGCCGGAAATGTTGAGAACCTGACTGGGGCCGGGGTGGCGAAGCTGGTAGTCGACCAGACGGGCGAGATCGCGGGGGTGGAGGGCGTCTCGGACCTGGAAGCCATGGCCCCCGAAGCCCAGGAACTTCAGAGGGCGGCGGGTGGCGTGGGCGTGGAGCCAGTAAGAGAAGATGCCCTGCTCGGCGGTGCCGAACTGGCCGGCCCCGGCGAGGACGCCGCAGCGATTGATGCAGACGGGGAGCTGAAAGCCCGCGGCATATTCCTGCGCCAGGCGTTCGGAGGCCAGCTTGGTGGCTCCATAGAGAGAGATGGGGGACTCGGTGGAGAAGGCTTCGGTGACGCCCTCGCGGGAGACTGTGTTGGGCCAGGGCTGGGTGGGGTCGAGAGTCCAGGCTCCGGCTTCTTCACGCAGCGGGAGTCGGGAAAGCGCCGGAATGGAATAGACGCGGCTGGTACTCAGCAGGACGAGACCGGCATTGACGGTGCGGCAGTATTCCAGCAGATTGATGGTGCCCAGGAGGTTGTGTTCGAGGAGTTGGCGGGGGCTGGTCTTGCCGTCACGGCCGGCGAGAACGCTGGGTTGCGCGGCGGCGTCGATGACCCAGTCGACGGGCGGCAGCGCGTCGACGTCGCTGGCCATGCGGAGGTCGCCATGGAAGAGCCGGAGGCCGAGTTGTCTGAGGGCCAGACGGTTGGTTTCGCTGCCAGGGCGGGCGAGGTTGTCGAGGCCAACGAGGGTGAGGCCTTCGTGCGCTTCGAGCAGATAGCGGGCCAGGTGACTGCCGACGAAACCGCAGGCACCCGTGATGAGAACCTTCATTTGAGTTGTGCGGCGGGGAGGCGCCCGGACCACGAGGCCGCGATTTCAGCGATGGTCTGCCGCAGGCTTCGGGTGATCCCCCAGTACGGATAGTGAGTCTTCATTTTCGTGAGATCGCTGTAGTAACAGATATGATCTCCCACGCGGTTCTCTTCCACGTAAGTCCAGTTTTGCTCGCGGCCGGAAATTTCGGCGGCCAGTGCAAAGGCCTCCAGAATGGAGCAGGAATTTTCGAAGCCACCGCCCGGGTTGTAGACCTCGCCACAGCGAGGCTGGTTCGCGAAGGCGAGCATGAAGCGGGCAACGTCTTCGGAGTGAATGTTGTCGCGAACCTGCTTTCCTTTGTAGCCAAAGACCTTGTATTCCTTGCCGGTCAGATTGCAACGGACGAGGTAGCTGAGGAAGCCGTGCAGTTCCACACCGGCATGGTTGGGGCCGGTGAGGCAGCCACCGCGGAGAACGCAGGTGGGCATCCGGAAGTAACGGCCGTATTCCTGCACCATCACGTCGGCTGCGACTTTGGAGGCGCCGAAGAGCGAGTGCAGGGACTGGTCGATAGAGAAGGTCTCGGGGATACCGAGGCGGTAAGCGGGGTCGGCGTAGTCCCAGCGGGTTTTCTGTTCCACCAGGGCGAGGGTGTTGGGGCGGTCGCCGTACACCTTATTGGTGGACATGTGGATGAAGGGCGCTTCGGGGGCCGAGCGGCGGGCGGCTTCGAGCAGGTTCAGGGTGCCGCCGGCGTTGGTGTCGAAGTCGTCGAAGGGGATCGCAGCGGCGCGGTCGTGGGAGGGTTGCGCGGCAGTGTGAACGATTACGGCCGGGCGAGTGGTCTCGACAAGGCGGAGAATGCCGTCGCGGTCACGCATATCGAGGCTGTGGTGCTGGTAAGCGGGGATATCGCTCTGCAGGCGCTGGAGGGACCAGGAGGTGTCGCCTTCGGGGCCGAAGAAGACGGCGCGCTGGTTGTTATCGAGGCCAATAACGGAGTAACCGGCGTGGTGGAAATGCAGGCAGACTTCTGAGCCGATGAGCCCACAGGATCCGGTTACCAGAACACACTTCTCACCCATCGTGACCAGGATGACAGATACGAGGGGCGGCGTAAACCCCGGCGGTACTGGGATGGCCAGGCGCGGAAAGGGCTATGATGAGGCGATGGTGCGGTTTATCGGGATTCTGGCGCTTACGGCAAGTGCCTTTGCGTGCTCCTGGAGCTATCCGATCTGGATACCGCGGAGCCCGTCAGCGGATGCACTTTATCGGTTTGAAAAAGACGGCAAGGCGGGGTACATCGACGAGACGGGGAAGGTGGTGATCCCTCCGACGCTCGAACTTTACAGCTCGGGTGGGGAGTTTCACGATGGCCTGCTGGAGGTTAGTGCGAGTGACGGGAAATATATCGACCGGACCGGCCAGGTTGTCGTGAATCCTGGACTGGAACGTGGCTGGGACTTTTCCGAAGGTCTGGCGGTGGCGATGAAGAAGGGCGAGAAAGTCTGGGGCTTCATTGGCACAGATGGCGAATTCCACATCCAACCACGTTTTGCGACGTACCCGCAGGGCTACGTCCACTCGTTCTCCGACGGACTGGCAATGATCGAGACAGAGGGCCGGTTCGGTTATGTTGATCACGCCGGGCGCTTCGTGATTGAGCCGAGGTTTGCCGATGGACAGAGTTTCTCGAACGGCTTTGCGCGGGTGGTGGTGGAGGGTCCGTGTACCTACATCCCCGACGGTCCGTGCGGTGTGTTCAATGCGGTGACTCCGGGCGCGCCCAAAACGGGCAAAGCACCCACAGCGAAACTGGAGGCCTGCCGATTCAGCTATATCGATAAAACCGGGCAGCTGATTACGGCGGCGAAGTTTGATGCCGCGCGGGATTTTTCCGAGGGACTGGCACCGGTTCGTGTCGGAAAAGTCTGGGGCTTTATCGACAAGACGGGCAAAGTTGTGATCCAGCCGCAGTTTGAAGACGCCGAACGCTTCTTTTCCGGGCGTGCCCGGGTTCGGGTGGGGCAGGCGTATGGCTATATCGACAAGACCGGAACGATGGTGATTCCGCCGCAATTCCGGTTCGCTGAGGATTTCAGCCAGGGGTTCGCGGTGGTGAACGATGGAAAGGGTGCCTCCTGGTACATCGACGACCTGGGCCGGAAAGCGTTCGGAGAAGTTTTCGAGGCGGCCAGCCCTTTCTTCAAAGGGCTGGCCCACGTCAAACTGCGGCCGAGTCGAATGCGTACGGAAACCTACGCCTATATCGACACCATAGGCCGGCAGGTATTTACCTACTAATCACCCGTTACTTCGCGCGCATGGCGAAGGTGTACATGGTGTCGCCACCGGCCACCACCAGATACTGCACTCCATCGAGTTCATAGGTGATGGGGGAGTTGGTGACGCCGTTCAGCAAGCCGGCGTGCCAGAGCGCCGCGCCGGTGGTGGCGTTGAGGGCCACAATGTCGTTGCTGGAACCGGTGCTGAAAACGAGGTTACCGGCCGAGGTCAGCAGGCCGGAACGCGCACCGCCTTCCCACTTGTGGGTCCACTTCGTTTTGCCGGTCTTGTAGTCGATGGCGGCGAGGAAGGATTCCTGGAAGCCGCCACGATCATTGCCGCCCCAGCCCTCGGGTTTATCTTCAGTGTCGTAGATGTAATAGACGCTGTAGGCGTTGGCGGCATCCACGTAGAAGAGGCCGGTATCGGGGTTGAAGGCAGGAGGCTGCCAGTTGGCTGCGCCGCCCTGGTTGGGACTGACGAGCGCGCCGTCCGTCTGCGGTTCCTTGGCCGGATTCGGGATGGGCTGGCCGTTGGGGCCGATGCCTTTCGCCCAATTGGCCGTGGTGAACGCGGTGGTGGAGACGTTCTTGCCGGTCTTGCGGTCGAGGACGAAGAAGTAGCCGTTACGGCTGGCCTGCGCGAGGAGCTTGCGGGGCTTACCGTCGATCACGCCGTCGATCAGGACGGGGGTCTGGTTGGCGTCCCAGTCATGCGTGTCATGCGGAGATGACTGGAAGTACCAGGCCATACGACCGTTATCGGGACTGACGGCGATGATGGATTCGGTGTAGAGGTTGTCACCGGCGCGCGCCTTGCCCGCGATCACGGGCTGGGGGTTACCGGTGCCGAAGTAAATGAGATTCAGTTCGGGGTCGTAGGTTGTCGCGCCCCAGGTCATGCCGCCACCGTGCATCATGGCTTCGATGCTGGGCCAGGACTTGGCTTCGGGGTCGCCGGGCTGCGGATGCGCGTACCAGCGCCACTGGACGTCGCCGGTTTCGGGGTCGTGAGAGGCGAGGTAGCCGGGAACGTCGGTATCGTCACCGGAGACGCCGACGATCACATGGTTGCCGATGATGAGGGGCGCGGCGGAACCGAAGTACATCTGCTCCAGATCGCAGATGGGTTTGTGCCAGCGTTCCTTGCCGTCCTTAATATTCAGAGAGACCAGGTTGCAATCGGGCGTTTCGAAGTAGAGCCAGTTGCCGGAGACAGCCACGCCGCGGTTGCCGATGTGGATACCGCCTTTGGAGGGCCAGGTGAAGTGCCAGATTTCGCGCCCCGTGCGGGCGTCCACGGCCCAGGCATGGTCGGGGGCCGAGAAGTAGAGGACGCCGTTGATCTGCAGGGGTGTGGATTTGATCTGCGGAGTGCCATTTCCCGCCGTCGCCCGATACATCCAGGCGAGGGTGAGCGAGTTGATGTTGGTCGAGTTGATCTTCTTCAGCGGACTGTAGCGGCGGCCGGAATAATCGCCGTTAAACATGGGCCAGGTGTCAGTGGGAAGCTGCAGAAGTTTGGCGTTGTCGAAGGGCACCTGCGCCAAAGCGGCGACGGCCAGAAGGCCGGAGAGAAGAGGGGTTTTCAGAAATTTCATGTCATTGTCTCCGTGTTCTTACTTCAGGCTGTCGAGGTAGGCCACGATGTCGTGCATGTTCTTGTCGGTGTAGACCGGCAGCATCGCGACGTGGGCGGCGAGAGGATCGTGCTTTTCAAGCTTGAGCGCGGGGGTGCGGGTGAAGGAGTGGAAGACACCATTTTCGTCGCGAAGCGTGACGTTGAAGTCATCAATGCGATCGGGGACGCCGGTGACGGCGGGACCGGTGGGAGGCGTCACAGTAATGGTGACCCGGGCACGGGCGGAAGCCGCAGCCACGGGACCACGTCCGCGTCCACCGCCACCAGGGAAGAGGAAGCGCTGCTGCAGGTCGGCGGGTTCGAATTTGGAGCCGATGCCCTTCAGGTCGCCATCAGGTTTGTGGCAGGTGTTGCACTTCCCTGCCCCGTTGAAGAAGGCTTCGCCGGCTTTGGCATCACCCGTCAGGACGTTGGGTGCAGGATTGCCGGAGTTCCCGGGGCCGCGGTTAAAGGTATCGACCAGGCGCTGGCGGAGGAAGTGGGAGAGATCGGTAGTCTGCGCGGTCGAGATGGTGGTGGCGGGCTTGCCGCTCTGCAGAGGATGGCCTTTGGCGAGGAAGGGACCGAGCTGGCTGCCGTAGCGGTCGTGGAGCATCACCTGGGAGCGGATGAGATCGGCGCCTTTATCGCCGCCGCGGGCCTTGGGGCCATGGCAATTCACACACTCTGCAACGTACACGGTGCGGCCTCGATTGGCGGCTGTGGGGTCCACCTGGGGCTGGTCATCGGGACCGCGGGTGAGACCACCGCCCCCGCCTCCGCGTCCGGCACGGCCGGGGCCGGCAGCAGGGGGTGGGCCCTGCGCGGGCGCCTGGACAGCGAGGAAACCGGAAGCGCCGGCGAGGAGCGTGACGGCGAGAAGATGTTTGGTTCGGGTGAGTTTTGTGAGCATGCGGCAGTCTCAGATGGATTGTACCCATTGCCGGGAATCCGTGGCGTGCGGTTCGGGAGCAAAGTCTGTAAGGATTCGTATGAAGAGGAATTTCAGACATTTTTGAGGGACCAGCGGGGCTATGATGAACCCCATGTCCTTCTCGAAAATCACGACGTGCACGGTCCTGGCGATAGCAGTATTGGGTTTGCAGGCGCAGCAGCCAGCCGGTCCAGGTCGCGGCCCTGGTGGCCGAGGTGGCCGCGGACGTGGCGGCATGGTCGATAAGTTCGCGGGCCAGAAGCGCATTGAGGCGCTGGTAGTAAGTGGCGGCTGCTGCCACGACTACCGGGGACAGGACAAGATCCTGATGGATCTGATGGCCGATGAACTGCCCGTGGACTGGACCATCCTCTATGAAGGTGGCACCGGCAGCGACGTGAAGGTGGGACTTTACAGCAAACCGAACTGGTGGGAAGGTTTCGACCTGATCGTCCACAACGAGTGCTATGCGAATGTCGCGGATGAGACCCTGCTGAAGCAAATTGCAGCGGCACACAAGGCGGGCGTGCCGTCCATGGTGTTCCATTGCTCGCTGCACGCTTACCGCGCGGCTGTTGTGGATGACTGGCGCGAAGTGATGGGTGTGATGTCCCACCGTCACACGATGGCGCACAACATCGCGGTGAAGGTGAACGAGACGGAATCGTCCATCACGAAGGGCATGCCCGCGGAATGGAGCACGCCCACCGATGAACTCTATGTGATCGAGAAAGCCTGGCCCACGATGACCCCGCTGGCGACGGCAGTGAGTCCGGAGGAGGGGCATGCGGCATACCCGGTGATCTGGACCAACGACTATCAGGGGACACGGATCTTTGGTACGTCCCTGGGTCACGGCGAGACGTGGAACGATCCGGTCTTCCGGGCGATGACGGTCCGGGCGTTTCGGTGGACGTTGAAAAAAGAATAGGCGTTAGAAACATACATTCGCCTGTGCTCCCCCCGGGGGAGAGGCCTGTAACAATGGAGTAATGAAAGCAAACGGGTTGTTGGCGTTTGGCTGGGCACCGCTGTTCATTCTGGTCTTCACGTCGGTCGTGATCCGACTGACCCGAAAAACACGTGAAGTGGTGCCCGCAGGCGTTGACGCCAGCCTCTACCGGGGCTTCCGGCTGGCTTCGAGGATCTGCGGCTGTATCGTTCTCGCCACCGGACTGGTGGTGGTGGCTGGCTGGCTGCTGGGGTTACCCGCGTTGCGAAGCGTGATCCCCCAGGCGACCCCGATACGCATCAATATTGGCATTTGCCTGATTCTCTCGGGCTTCTCGCTGGTAGTGAAGTACGGGGAGGCTTCCGCCAACCGGACAAAGATCTCGCGGTGGACTGGCGCGACAGTAGGCCTGGTCGGGGCCCTTACGCTCGCCGAATTCGTATTTGGCGTCCAGCTGGGGATCGACGAACTCCTGACAAAAGACCCGACTCCGCTGGCTCCGGGGGCCATGCCTGGCCGGATGGCACTCATGACTTCTGTGGTCCTGATGTTGCTCGGGATCGCAATCTACCTGGCAAACAGTGGCAGGCGGCGCGTGGTGGCCGCTCAATACCTGGGTCTGGTAGCGATGCTCATCTGCATCATCACCCTGGCAGGTTACGTCTACGGGGCGAACGTGGTGTCGGGATTCGCGTCCGCCGTAACCATGTCACTGCAAAGCTGTGTTGGTTGCTGGGTGCTGAGCCTGGGAGTGCTGCTGGTGAATCCGCACCGGGGGCCAATGAAGGCGCTGACGAGTTTGTCGCCCGGCGGAACCATGGCACGCCTGTTGCTTCCCGCCGCTCTGGTTCTGCCGGGCTTAATCGGCTACCTGCACTGGCTGGGACACCACGTTGGACTCTTCGATGTTTCGTTTGGGCTCGCCCTGTTCACCGCTGCCAACACCGGAATTTTTGTTGCCCTGATTTTGGCCAGCGCCTGGCTCCTGAACCGGCTGGACCGGCGGCGTACGGCCGCCCAGGAGGGGCTGCGCCAGAGCGAGACACGCTACCGAACCCTGGTCGAATCGCTGCCGCAAGTCGTATGGACCGCCTCGCCGGACGGTCGGTGCGACTATCTCAGCCATCGCTGGTACGACTACACGGGCACCGATGAAAAAACGGCCCTGGGGCTGCGCTGGACCAGGAAGGTCCACGAGGCGGACCGGGAAGCAAACACCCGGCTGTGGCTGGAGTCTGTGAAGAACGGGGCCCCGTTCGATGCGGAATACCGGGTATTGGGAGTTGACGGAGGCTACCGCTGGTTCCACGCGCAGGCGGTACCGCTGCGGGACGAGGCAGGCCGTGTGCTGAAGTGGTTCGGCACCAGCACGGATATTGAAGATCGCAAGCAAGCGGAAGAAGCGATCCGACAACTGAATGAGAGCCTGGAGGACCGGGTCCGCGCCCGAACGCAGGAACTGGCCGAAGCACAGGCGCGGCTGAAGAGCATCATGAGCGCGGCAACAAGGGCCGCGTTCGTGGCCGTGGATCTCGACGGCAATATCGGGATGTTCAACAGCGGTGCGGAACTGATGCTGGGTTACACCGAGGCCGAAGTCCTCGGGAAATCGCCGATGCTATTCCACGAACCAGTACAGGTCGAAGCGCGTCTGGCCGAACTGAGCGAACGCCTGGGCCGACGTGCGACCATGGGCGATCTGTTTCTGGGGACGGCAGACAATGCGGCTGGTTCCGAAGGCGAATGGACTTACATTCGAAAGGATAAGTCGCAGCTGGACGTGATTTTGGGGCTGACGCCGATTCGCGATACCGCTGGAGTCCTCCAGGGTTACCTGGGCGTCTCCACCGACATCACAGCGCGCAAAGCACTGGAAAGAGCGCTGCGTCTGAATAACGCCGAATTGGCCCGGCAGAAGAGCCGGGCAGAGGAAGCGAACCGGGCGAAAAGCGATTTTCTCGCATCCATGAGCCACGAGATACGGACCCCCATGAACGCAATTCTGGGCATGGCGGATGTGCTGGCGGAATCGAAGCTGGATGCTGACCAGAGGACCTGCGTGGGGGTCTTCCAGCGCGCCGGGGCGAATCTGCTGACGCTGATCAACGACATTCTGGACCTGTCCAAGATCGAAGCGGGGCGCCTGGAGCTGGAGCGGCACGATTTTTCGATCCGCGATGTAGTCGGCCAGGTGCTGGAGCTGACCATACGGAAAGGCCAGGACAAGGGGCTATCTCTGACGGCATCGGTGGCTGACGATGTTCCCGCGATGGTTACCGGAGACCCGATGCGGCTGCGGCAGATTCTGATCAATCTGGTGGGCAACGCCATCAAGTTCACGGAGCGTGGCGAGGTTTCTCTGGCTGTGGGACTGAAATCCGGTGGCGTACCT
>CANIHR010000105.1 GCA_947467185.1 Bryobacterales bacterium | reverse complement strand
GCTGACGGGCGGCAGCTTGTAGGGTCTGGGGTCGGGCGAAACCGGGGGCTTCGTGCGGTCCGCGGTCTGCGCGACGCAGAGGCCGGCGCCGCAGAGCAGTGTGGCGACTGTGGTGTGGAGCTTCATCATTTCGCACCTCCTGCCGGGGCGGGGGGCGCCGGCTGAATCACTAATACGTCTCTTCTGGCGGCGGTCAGATACTTCTTCGCGGCGGCCTGCACCTGTGCCGACGTCACCTTCAGGGCTTCGGCGAAGTCCTGATCGAAGACAGCGGGGTTGCCATCGAGAAGTTCATAGATGCCCAGCGTTTTGGCGCGTTCGATGGCGCTCTGCAGGCTGTTGGCTTTGCCGAAGCGGAGAACGGTTTTCACGCGGTCGAGTTCCTTCGCGTCAACTCCGTCCTTCACGATGCGATCGATCTCTGCCTGATATTGCTCCACGATCTGCTGGGGCGTGAAGTTGGGCTTGTAGACGAGGAAGGCGCCGTAGATACCGGGGTCTTTGAAGTCCTGCGCACTGGCGAACGGCCAGCCGAGGTTCGATTCGAACTGGAGGACACTTTGCTTGCCTTTGATGAGGTCGAGTTGCAGGCGAGAACTCTGGCCCGCGGTGAGGACGGCGTCGAGCATGTTGAGCGCGTACCAATCGGCAGAGTGGCGCTTCGGCGCGGGCCAGCCAACGATGACGGCGGGGACCTGCGCGTGCGGGTCGGTGACGGTTTCCGTGCGTCCGGCGGCGCGCTCGGGTTCGGTCATGTCGGGGCGCTTCGGTTGGGGCTGTGAGGCGATGTCGCCGAAGTACTGCTGCACCAGTTTTTTCGCGTCGGCGGCCTGGAAGTCACCGGAGATGACGAGGACCGCGTTGTTGGGCGCGTAGTAGGTCTTGAAGAACTTCGCCACGTCATCCACCGAGGCGGCGTTGAGATCTTCAAACGAACCGATCAGCGAATGCGAACTCTGGAAGTTGCTGAAGCTGAGCATGGGCCACTTGTCCACAATCGCCGTGGCGTAGGGCTGGTTGTCGAAGCTGAGGCGGCGTTCCTGCTTCACTGCTTCCTGCTGGTTCTTCAGATTGTCGGCCGTGATTGCGAGGCTGCGCATGCGGTCCGATTCCAGCCACAGGGCAAGGCCCAGCTTATTCGACGGCATGGTCTCGAAGTAATCGGTGTAGTCGGGATGGGTGGAGCCGTTCATGGAACCGCCGTTCGATTCCACGTACTTGAAGTGCTCGCCTTTCGGCACGTTGGCCGACCCCTGGAACATCATGTGTTCGAAGAGGTGGGCGAAGCCGGTGCGGCCTTTTTCTTCGGCGCGGGCACCCACGTCATAGATGACGTAGACGGCGATGACGGGCACCGAGGTGTCGCGCGAAAGCACCACTCTCATGCCATTCGGCAGCTTGTACTTCTCAAACGGTATGTGGACCTCGCTGCCGGCAGCGCTCATCAGCGCCGCGGTGGCAGTGGCCAACAGGAGAAATTTTCGTTTCATGCTCCCTCTTTCCTGAATTGTTGCGCGGTTAAGACATTTGGGACGTACGAAGTTCGGAAAGGAATTGTTCCGGGGCGAAAGTGTTTAAGACATCTTCCCGGGTGAGGCCCGCTCGACGAGCCGTGGCAATTCCATATTTCATGTTCGCAAGACTTTTGGGGTGGTGGGCGTCGGTGGAGATGATGAATTTCGCGCCCTTTGCCTTCGCGATGCGGGCGTGGTTGGCGCTCAGGTCCAGACGTTCCGGGCTGGCGTTGATCTCCATGCGAACGCCGCGCTTCACGGCTTCGATGACCACGCGCTCGAAATCAAACGGAAACTCTTCCCGATGCAGCAGCAGACGCCCGGTGGGGTGCCCGAAGGCCGTCAGATGGGGGCATTCGAGGGCACGCAGCAGGCGATCCGTCATGGCGGCAGACTCCTGATTCATGTGGCTGTGAACACTGCCGATGACCAGGTCAAGTTCCGCGAGCGCATCCCACTCGATGTCCATGGTGCCGTCCTGCAGAATGTCGCATTCGAGGCCGGAGAGGATGCGGATGCCGAGGTCACCTTTTTCGTTGATTTTGCGGACGGTCTGGGCGAAATCGACGACACGCTTCTCATCGAGGCCGAACGCCATGGCGAGGGCTTTGGAGTGGTCGGTGATGGCGATGTAGTCGTAGCCCTGTTCTCTGGCGGCGACGGCCATTTCCTCCAGCGTGGCGCGGCCATCGGTGGCGGTGGTGTGCATGTGGAGGTCACCGCGAATATCGGCGAGTTCCACCAGGCGGGGCAGGGCGCGGGCTTCGGCGAGTTCGATTTCGCCCAGGTTTTCGCGAAGTTCGGGCGGAATCCATTGCAGACCGAGCGCTTCGTAGATTTCCACTTCGCTGGCGCTGGCAACGCGCTCATCGTTTTCGATGCGGAACAGACCGTATTCGCTGAGCTTGAAGCCCATGCGGACGGCGCGCTGACGTAACGCGACGTTGTGTTCCTTGCTGCCCGTGAAGTACTGCATGGCGGCACCGAAGCTGTCGTGATCGAGGGCGCGGACGTCCACCTGCAGACCTTCGCGGCCGAACTTGACGCTGGTCTTGTTGGCACCGCGGCCCAGCACTTCCTGGACCTTGGGGTGCGTGGCGACGGCTTCCAGCGCAGCCACGGCATTGGGGCCGGTGACGAGGAGATCGAGATCGCCGATGGTCTCTTTGCCGCGGCGGAGGCTGCCGGCGGGCGTGATGGCGTCGATGCCTTCCAGCGACGAGAGGTGTTCGATCAGTTCTTCGGCTGTCTGCGCGGCGAAGCTGAGCAGGAAGCGGCCAGTGCGCTGTTTGTACTGCTCGATACTGCGCAGGACTTTTTCTTCCAGCTTTGCGCCCATGCGGGGCAGATCGCGGAGTTTCTGTTCGCGGCAGACGCGCTCCAGGTCATCCATCGACTTCAGGTCGAAGCGTTCGATGAGCAACGCGATGCTCTTGGGGCCGAGGCCCTGAATCTTCAGGAATTCCAGCGCGGCGGGCGGGAAGCGCAGCAGCAGCGTGTCGCGCATCTCACAACTACCGCGCGTGTTGATCTCGCTGAGCACAAAAGCGAGGCCTTTACCGATGCCGGGGATGTCGGTGACTTTGCGCTCGGGGTCGCTGAGGATGTCGGTCACACGCTCGGTGTGGCCTTCGATGATCCCTGCGCCGTTGCGGTAACTGCGGATGCGGAAGCCGTCTTCGCCGGCAATTTCCATCAGGTCGGCAGTCTCGTACAGGATGCGTGCGAAATCGCGATTTTCCAAGTCTTCAGTTTAACTGTCAGAAGGTGTGTTTGTGGCGGGCCATATCGACTCGCTTGCCGGCGATCTCGACGCCTTCCAGGCGGAGGCGCAGAATCTGCTCCTGGCCCGCTTCTCCGGGCAGTCGGATATGACCGTTCGCGCCGATGACGCGGTGCCACGGGAGGCCTTCGGCCGTGCGCAGAGCCCAGACCACCTGCCGGGCGCAACCGGGGTGTCCGCTGGCCTCCGCGACGTCGCCATAGGTGGCCACTTTCCCTTTCGGGATGCGGCGGACCTGGCGCAGCATGTCGTCGAACATGGCCACGGGCAGCTACTTCGCGAGGAAACGGTCGTCGATCGGAACCTGATAGCCGCTGGCGAGGCGGTTGGTTTCGTTCGCCATGCCGACCACCGCCATTAGTTCGCCGAACATCGCGTCGGTCATGCCCGCTTTGCGCGCACCGGCGGTGTGGGAGGCGATGCAGTAGCCGCATTGATTCGTGGTGCTGACCGCGACGTAGATCAGTTCCTTCGTCAGGGTGTCCAGTTCGCCCGGGCCCATGATTTCTTTGATGCTCTCCCACGTGCGGCGGAGGGTTTTTGGATCGTGGGCGAGGGCCTTCCAGAAGTTGTTGATCCAGTCGATTTTGCGGGTCGCCATGATGTCGTCATAGACGGCGCGGACTTCCGGGGAAGCGTCGTTGTATTCGATCATTTGATCTCCAGTTGAACGAGACCGTTCCCGATGAAGCCGAGGCGGCGCTGTTCTTCGAAATCGAGCATGTAACCGCGCTTGCCTACGTTCATGGCCGAGGTTTCCCCCAGTTTCTCCGTGACTCCCGCCGCTTCGTGAATGTGGCCGCAGAAAAAGTAGCGGGGCTTCTCTCGCTGCAGGAACTCGCGGACAGCCCGGCTGCCGGCATGCTTCAGATTGGTGATGCGGTCGAGTGCGGTGCCGTGGGGCGGGGCGTGCAGGATCGCGACCATGGGCGAGAGACCGTCGAAGGCGTGGAGCTTTTCTTCCAGTTGCGCTTCGCTGTATTCGCCGGGTGTGTCGAAAGGCGTCGGGTTGGAATAGCCGAGGCCAACGAAATGGAAGCCGTCGATCTCGACATGTCCACCGTGGAAATCCCGGAAACCGAATCGGGCGCAGAAATCGGTGATCTGCGAGGCGGATTCGTGGTTGCCCGGGATGATGAACAGGCGGTCGCCGAGGGGGCGCAGGATCTCGCCCATCGCGTCCAGTTGCCGGCCCCAGTTCACCAGATCGCCCGCGCAGAAGAAGTAGTCGGCTTTGGTGGCAACGAGCGCGGCGAGCGCCCTCGCGTCACTGTGGATGTCGGAAAAGACCAGTACCTTCACCGTTTCATCTTAGCGGCTGGGACGTTTAGCGGACCTGCATTTCCAGGTCGGCCACGGCTGTTTCCGAGTCCTGCACGCGGACAACTTTCGCATCGCGCATGCCGTTCGGGTCTTTGGGGTCAAAATCGAAGCCGCTGAGGAGGCGGTAGCGACCCGGGGGGAGGCCGGTGAAGGAGTAGCGTCCGGTATGGTCGGAACGGGCGGTGAAGAGTTGCAGCCGCTGCTCGCGGGCGTCAGGATTGAACCACTCCAGATAGACGACAGCTCCGGCAACCGGCTGGCGGCTGACCGTCACCTGGCCGGCGATGGTGGCGGGCGTATCCGCGAGAGTAATGGCGAGGCGGACCTGATTGCCGAAATCCATGCCGAACCAGCCGTCGTCGGTCGTTACAGGGGACATGCCGAAGGTGACGCGCATCGACTGCGTGTAGTGCTTTGCCGCCGTTCGCACCGTCAGTTCATAGTGGCCGGGCAGAATGAAGTCGGTCGGGTTGAAAATGCGGACGGTGCTGGCTCCGTCCAGATCCACCCGGCGCGCCAGGATGGGATAAGTGGTGCTCGCCTTTCCGCGGTCCGTCAGGAAGTCGACTGTGGGCCGGTAAAGCGTATTGCAGGGGATGCGCAGGTCCCTCATGTCGCGATCCACGATGAATTTGGAGTAGCTACCGCAGCCGGTGCCCTCGGCCACCAACTCCACGGGACCGGGCGGGATATTGCTGGTCTCGAACGGACCCGCCGCGCCGGTGACGAGGCGGCGGCCAGTGTCAGTGATCAGTGTGAGCCTCGCGGTGCCAGGTGCCGTCAGAATGCCGCTGATGCTGAACAGCCGCCCGTTCTGGGGGCGGATGACGACGTCCTGCGCGGTTTCCCCAAGGCGCAGGGTGATGGGTTCGGCGGTTTCGAGCGTGGTGCCGAATTTGTAGTACGTGGGGACGACGCCGGAAGCGTCTTCGAGTTGGCCGGGGCCGGAACGCACCATATAGCGGCCCGCTTCCAGACCTCCCACGCGGAAGATGCCGCGGTCGTCGGTGATTCCCTCGGCGACTCGCCGTACGGGTTTAGTGGCTGTGTAGACGTGGACTGGCAGGTCCGGCAGTCCGACGCTGTTTTCGTCGAGCAGCGTGCCGGTGACGGCGGCGAGGCGTTTCATTCGGATCTGGAAAAACGTGGATTGCGTGTCGGGCAGGACCTCGAAGGGAGTCCCGGGACGTCCGGCGCGGAATTGCCCGGCCTCGGCGTCGGCGTAGCCCTTGCGGGTGGTTTTCAGGATGTACCAGCCGGCACGCACGCTCAGCATGGTGAAAGATCCGCGCTCGTTGGCTCTTATGGTGAGGACGCTGGCGTTATTGCCCGTCAGTGGCGTCAGGGTGACGCTGGTGCGTCCCAGTGGGTTGCCGGTGTCCTCGTCGAGCACAATGCCCTGCAGGACCGCAGCAGAGGCCTTCAGGGTGAGCAGGAACAGGACAGCGAGCCGCATGTTACCCGAATAGACGGGTGGCGCGTGCGGGGCGTGCAGGTTTTATTTCGGCAGGTCTATTTCGGGAGAATCGGCGCGGGGGACATCACGGCATCCGGGCAGTACCGCGCGATCGTCTCCATGGCGATCTGGGCGCGGCGCACGCGTTCCTTCGAAAGGGCAATCACCGTGTTCTCAATGTGCGAGCCGCTCGGGTAGACGTCCGGGGAATTCCGCAGACCGAATTTCAGGTAAATCGGCGCGGCGACGCGGATCAGTTCCGGGATCTCGAAGTAGCGGATGAAGCCGCCGATGTTGTCGGGAGCCTCCACGTAGAAGTCGATGGGCGCACTGATGGCGGCGCGGATGGCCGCAATCTGGGGGATGGAAAGGTCGGAGGGGATGTTGATGGTGGTCGCGCCCAGTTCTTCCAGAATGCGTGCGGAAACGGGATTCGCCGGGGCCATCATGACGGAGGTTTTGACGATGAGGTCGGCGGGCAGATCGCCCGTCTGTTTCATTTTGCCGATGACCTGCAGGACGCCCAGATCCGAAACGAGGACCGATTTCAAGCCGAGTTCCACGCCGCGCTGCAGGTCTTCCAGCGCGAAACGGGTCTGGTCGGCACCGCGCGCGCTCAGGCCGAGCGCTTTCCCGGCGGGTGAGAATACCTGGGCGCCGGTGTCGAACGTGGCGCGGGGGCCGATGAACAGATTCACTTCGACGCCGGCTTCGCGGCCCAGCGCGAGCATGTCCCGGATCTCCGAATCCGTCATCAGCATGATGCCGGAGCCCTGGCTGACGCGGTGCAGCGGCACGTTGCGGGTGTTGCATTCGGCGATGACGGCGGCAAGACAGCGCGCCCCTTCCGTGCTGGGGATCTCGATCCGGTATTCGCCGCCATCGGGGAAACGGAGGCAGGAAGACGGGGCAGGGATGGGGTCGGCGGACGGGAAGCCGAGCGATTCAAGCCATTCAGCGGGAGTGCTCATGATTGATTACCTCTTAGAAGATTTCGAGACCGGTGGTGCAGACGCCACCTGAGATCAGTTCCGTGGTGCAGCCGTTCATCGCAAAAATCTGGCGGATCATGTCGGTGACGTGCTCCGAGCCTTTTTCGTAGAACGCCAGCACGGCCGGACCGGCACCCGAAAGAGCACAGCCCAGCAGACCAGGCGCACGGAGACGCAGGATTTCCGACAAGCCCGGCACCAGACTCGCGCGGTAGGGCTGATGAAGCCGGTCATCGAGCGCCGTGGGGAAGGCGCTGCGGTCGCCCGTCGCCAGCGCGGCAATCAGCAGGGCCGAGCGCTGGATATTAAAAACCGCGTCGGCTTTCGAGTATGAATTCGGCAGAACGGCGCGGGCTTCTTTGGTGGGCAACTGAAAATTCGGAACAATCACGGCAGCCTGGAAGGCGTCCGGCATATTGAGGCGCACCGAGTGGGTGAGGCCGCCGGGATCGACCGCGCTGGCCACAACCGAGCCAAGTACCGAGGCCGCCACGTTGTCGGGATGGCCTTCGAGGCGAGCTGCTTCATCCAGCACGCGGGCGGGCTTCCAGTTGAGCCCCAACAGGCGTTCGCCAATCACGACACCAGCCACAATGGCAGCCGCGCTGGAGCCGAGGCCTTTACCCAGCGGAATGCCGTTCGTGATAGTGAGGTCAGCCAGCGGCAATGGCCGGTGGACTCGGGCGGCGACCGACAGCGCTGTTTCCCAGATCAGATTATTGGCGCCAGTGGAAATGATGTCGGCATCTCGGCCCTTCACCTGAATGGTGAGGCGGTCGCTGGGTGTGAAGCTGCATTCCAGGTAGACAGGCAGCGCAATACCCAGGGCATCGAACCCAGGACCCAGGTTGGCGCTTGAGCCCGGAACGCGGACAGTTGTGGCGGGGATCAAGGGACTATTATCTAACCCCGCCCCGCGTCAGGCAATGCAAAGGCATCAGGAAAACAAATCTTTAACTTTGTCGAGCAGGCCTTTTTCGTGCGGATCATTGTTGACGGGCAGGGAAAGGGACAGTTCTTCGAAGAGTTTCCGCTGTTCTTTATTGATCTTCGTGGGCGTTTTCACAATCACGTGGACGATCAGATCGCCCCGGCCGCGGCCATTCACTTCGGCCACGCCTTTACCGCGAACGCGGAGTTCCGTGCCGCTCTGCAGGCCTTCGGGAATCTGCAGCTTGTGCGGACCTTCCAGCGTCGGGACTTCAATCTCGTCGCCCAGAACGGCCTGCGCGATATTGATGGGTACCGAGCAGTGCAGGTCGTTGTCGTGCCGTTCAAAGACCGGGTGGTCCTTCACGGTGAAGAAAACGTAGAGGTCGCCGTTGGGGCCGCCATTGGCCCCGGGCTGGCCTTCGCCGGTGACTCGCAGGCGGTTGCCATCGGCAATGCCGGCCGGCACCGTCACCTTCAGGCGTTTGTTGACGTGCTTGTAGCCTTCGCCACGGCAGTCGCGGCAGACGTTCTTGATGATCTGGCCCGCGCCGCCGCAATGGGAGCACGTCCGCCGGATCGACAGGAAGCCCTGGGAAATGATCTGTTCGCCGCGACCCTGGCAGGCGGGGCAGGTGATGGAACTGCTGCCTGGTTCCGCGCCCTTGCCGGAGCAGCGTCCGCAGGGTTCCAGTTTCGGGACCTGAATTTCGACGGCCTTGCCAAACGCGGCTTCTTCGAAGCTCAGCGTCATGTCATAGCGCATGTCGTCGCCCTTCATGGGGCGATTGCGGCCACCGCCACGCTGCTGGCCGAAGACGTCGCCGAACCCGAACACCTGGCTGAGCAGGTCGCCCAGGTCCATGTTATTGGGGTCGAAACCAGCGCCGCCGGACATGCCGGAGACGCCCTGATGGCCGTAAGCGTCGTAGGCGGCGCGCTTCTGGGCGTCGGACAGCACGCCATAGGCTTCTGCCGCTTCCTTGAACTTTTCCTCGGCAGAGGCATCATCCGGATTGCGGTCCGGATGGTACTGCAGGGCAAGTTTTCGGTAGGCGCTCTTTAGTTCCTGCTCCCCCGCGGTACGGGGAACGCCGAGCACTTCATAATAATCGCGTTTTGTGGCCGGCATGTACGGTTAATCGAGAGGGATAATGACTTACGGTTTTACGGAGACTCGCACCATGGAGGGGCGGAGCAGCTTGCCTTTGAAGTTGTAGCCGCGCTGGAATTCGCCGAGCACAGTATTTTCGGCTACCGTCGCGTTGTCCACGCGCTCAATCGCCTGGTGCTGGTGGGGATCGAACTCTTTGCCTACGGACTCAATCACTTCGAGGCCCAGTTTCTTCAGCGTTTCCAGCATGCGGGTGTTGATCATTTCAACGCCTTTCACATATTCGGAACTGCCGCCTTCCACTTTCAGGGCTCGTTCGAAGTCGTCCAGTACGGGCAGCAGGTCCTTCACGGTTTCCATGCCGGCCCACTGCAGGTACTCGGACCGCTCGCGTTCCGTGCGTTTGCGGAAGTTATCGAACTCCGCCTGACGCCGGACGAGCAGATCGCGAAGTTCCGCGGTCTCCGCCTTCAGTTTGTCGAGTTCTGCGGCCTGCGCGTTATTGGACTCCGCTGCATAATCCGCGAACGTCTTTTCGTTTTGGTCGTTGTCGACTGGATTTGTTTCGGGGTTCACTCTGATTTCAGATTAACATCGCTTGTGGAAAGCGCACCAGGGCAGGGTTTTCGCTACAGGCTGCCGAAGACCGCGCCGATTTGGCTGACGGCGCCGACGACGCGTTCATAATCCATGCGCATTGGGCCCAAAACGGCCATCCGGGTTCGCACGCCGGAGGGCAGGTCGATGGTGATGCCGATCAGGCTGAACTCGCTCATGGCGGGGTGCGCGGCTTCCAGTCCCACCTGAATGCCGACTTCGCCCCGGGCCGATTCGAGGAAGCGATCCAGCATGGCAACCACGCTGGCTTTCTCTTCCAGCGCCCGGAAAATCTCCCGCATCCGTTCTCGGGTCAGGTGCAGATCAATGCCGACCAGGTTCGACGCGCCGTCCATGGCGACATGCGGGTCCTGATCCACGGCGAGCAGACCTTTATTACAAAGGACCGCGATTTGCTGCAGCATGGCATCGTACAGGGCGCGTTCTTCGTCAATGCGGCGGAGCAGTTCGGTGCGGGCCCGGTCGAGCGTCCAGCCGGCAAAATTGATGTTGACGTAGTTACGGATTGCCGCCAGTTCGTCGGCAGTCATGTCTCTTTCGATGCGCACAACCCGATTCCGCACCAGGCGGTCGCGGGTGGCCACAATCATCAGGACGCGCTGATCGGAGAGGCCAACCAGTTCCAGATGCTCCAGTTCCTGGCTCGAACGGGGCAGGGCAGTGACGATGCCGACGTTGCGGGTCATCTGGCCCAGCACCCGCGAGGCATTTTCAACGCGCTCTTCCAGTGTGTCGGCGTTCTGAATGGCGTTAAAAATCTGCTGGCGGTCGGAGGTGCCCAGTGGGATGGCAGGCAACCCTTCCACGTAGTCCCGGAAAGCTTTGTCGGTGGGGATCCGACCGGCGGAAGTGTGCGGCTGGGCCAGGTACCCTTCGTCGGCCAGATCGGCCATCACGTTGCGAATACTTGCGGGGCTGAGCGCGAGGTCGCGCATTCTGGACAGGGTTCTGGATCCGACCGGCTCACCGTTTTCGATGTACCCACGCACGATCAGGTGCAGAATGCCGCGTTCTCTTGCATTCAATGTCCTGCTCTGCGACGCCATTGGCCGAAAGGTCTCCCGTCTTCATTATATTGACACAGTACCAGGGCCGCCGGGGCGGCAAGGGGCCGGATTCAGGCCCTCCGGGCCACACTCAGACCCTGCGATTGCCGCCAAAACGAGGGGTTCGCTACACTGGAAGCTTGTGCATAGGCGGAAGGTCGCCCTTCGCAGGACCACCCTTTAGTCCTCTACTCACAAACCGGAGAATTCATGGCAGAAGTTCAAAAGTATCTTTTCACGTCCGAGTCGGTCACTGAAGGCCACCCGGATAAGATGGCCGACCAGATTTCCGACGCCGTCCTTGACGCCGTTCTGGCGCAGGACCCGACCGGCCGTGTGGCCTGCGAAGTCCTCATCACCACCGGCCTTTGCATCGTTTCGGGTGAAATCACCTTCAACGGCACTCTCGATGTCCCCAAGCTGGCCCGCCAGACCATCTCTGAGATCGGCTACTCCAACGCCGACTTCGGTTTTGACTCAAAGACCTGCGGCATCATCAACATCATCCAGACCCAGTCGCCCGACATCGCGATGGGCGTGGATACCGGCGGCGCCGGCGACCAGGGCCTGATGTTCGGCTACGCGAGCAACGAAACCGCGGAACTGATGCCGCTCCCGATCCAGCTCGCCCACCAGCTCTGCAAGCGCCTCAGCGAATCCCGCAATTCGGGTGAACTGACCTACCTCCGTCCCGACGGCAAGAGCCAGGTTTCCGTGGAATACGTGGATGGCCGTCCGACCCGTATCGACGCGATCGTGATCTCTACCCAGCACGGTGACGATGTCTCCACCGAACAGCTCCGCGCCGATGTCCGCAAGTACATCATCGACGCCGTTGTTCCGCAGGCCATGGTCGACGAAAACACCAAGTACCACATCAACCCGACGGGCCGCTTCGTTATCGGCGGACCGCACGGCGACACCGGTCTCACCGGCCGCAAGATCATCGTGGATACCTACGGTGGCATGGGCCGTCACGGTGGTGGCGCGTTCTCGGGCAAGGATCCGACGAAGGTTGACCGCTCGGCCTGCTACATGGCTCGCTACATCGCCAAGAATGTGGTCGCTGCCGGTCTCGCTGACCGCGCGGAAGTCCAGCTCGCTTACGCCATCGGCGTGGCCGATCCCGTTTCCCTGCTGGTCAACACTTTCGGTACAGGCAAGGTCGCGGAAAGCAAGCTGACGGAAATCGTTCGCGCCAACTTCCAGCTCACGCCCCGCGGCATCATCGAAACGCTGCAGCTCCGCCAGCCTATCTACAAGAAGACCGCTGCGTTCGGCCACTTCGGCCGCAATGAAGAGACCTTCACGTGGGAAAAGACGGACAAAGCCGCTGCTCTTCGCGCTGCCGCCGGTCTGTAACTAAGTCTGTAAAATCATCCGGAGCATGGCGGCGATTTGCTGTCATGCTCCGGTTTTCATTTTTATGTGCGCTTGTGGATGTTTCTTCTTACTTGCTGCCGCCGCCGCCCTTGGCTGGTGCGCGATGAACCATATGTGGTGGCAGTTTGGCGCGATTCTGGCCGCCACCGCCGCCATCGCCTGGTTTGGCCGAAACCTCGCCAACTGGCGTCCTCCTGCCAAAAAAACGTAGCAAACCACCCAATTTTCGGCTCATCCCGCAAAGGTTTGTAAAGTCCACCTCCGGTTTACAAATGTTCAGACTCGAAACACCCCCTTGTATCGTCTACTGGGGTTAATGAAGATATTTTTTCTCACCTGTCTGCTCGCTGTTTCGTGCATGGCGCAGGTTCGCCAGTTTGTTGGCAGCGTCACGGCGCTGAAGCCCGAGACCGCTGAAATCGTCGTGAAGCCCGATACGGGCGACGCCGTCTCCGCCAAAGTCTCCGGCACCACCATCGTGCAGCGCATCGCGCCCGGTGAAAAGGACCTCAAGAAGGCCGACAAGATCTCGGTTACCGACGTGGCCGTCGGCGACCGCGTCCTGGTCGCACTCGAACCGGGTACCACCGACCTCCGCCGCATCATCGTGATGTCGGCCACCGATATTACCCAGAAGAACGAAAAGGATCGTCAGGAATGGACGACCCGCGGTATCTCCGGCGTCGTTACGAAGAAGGAAGGCGACACGCTGACCCTGAAGCTGAAGGTCGGCGGCGTGGAAAAGGCGGCGACCGTGACGGTTGCGGCTAACGCCAATCTGAAGCGTTACGCTCCGGACAGCGTGAAGTTCCTCGACGCGAAACCCGCGAAGCTGGCGGAAATTGCAGTGGGCGATCAGGTTCGCGCCCGAGGCGTGAAGGCGGAAGACGGCCTCTCGGTGAAGGCCGATGAACTGGTGTTCGGCACCTTCCAGACCCGCGCCGGCGACATCGTTTCGGTGGACGTGGCTGCGAAGGAAATCACCGTGAAGGAAGTGGGCACCGCGAAGACGTTCACCGTGAAGATTGCAGCTGATTCGCAGGTGAAGGCCCTGCCCGACTTTGGGGCCATGGGCGGCGGAATGCCCGGTGGCGCACCTGGCGGCATGCCCGGCGGTATGGGCCGTGGTCCCGGTGGTGCTCCCGGTGCTGGTGCTCCGGGCGGCATGCCTGGTGGCGCACCCGGCGCTGGTGGCCCTGCCGGCATGGGCGGTCGTGGCGGCGGTATGCCCGACGTGAACCAGATGATTGAACGGATGCCTCTCGTTACTGTGGAAGCCCTCAAACCAGGCCAGAGCATCATCGTTTCCAGCACGAAGAGCGCTACCCCCGATAAATTAACCGCAATAACCCTCGTCGGCAATGCCGGCATGATCATCCGCATGGCTCAGGCGTCGGCAATGGCCGCGCAGGGTGCCGGGCGTCAGGGTGGCGGGCGCGGCGGTCAGGGCATGGATATGGGCGGCGGTCAGGGTATGGGTGGCGGTATGGGAGGGA
This sequence comes from Bryobacterales bacterium, assembly GCA_947467185.1. GTDB lineage: Bacteria > Acidobacteriota > Terriglobia > Bryobacterales > Bryobacteraceae > BOG-234. The sequence goes on along the minus strand of CANIHR010000105.1, from coordinate 3,263 downwards.
TGGGCGGCGGCATGGGCGGCTTCGATCTCTCCGGTATGACGCCGTAACCTTCCACCTGACCAGACAAGAACGCAGTACATCACAGGATTGAGACCAATGTTGAAACTGAACACTACACGTGTGCCCCGGATTACCCCGGCAACGCTCACGCTTGCCGCGCTTCTGCTTGCGGCTGTGCCCTGCGCCTTCGCGCAGGCACCCTCCGGACCTTCTTTGAAAGGTGCGGTTACCGATCCTTCCGGCGCTTCGGTGCCGGGCGCGATTGTCCAGCTTCGTGGACCCGGCGGCGAAAAAAGAAATCCGACCGACGCCCAGGGCCTCTACAACTTCCCGGCGCTTCAGGCCGGTAAATACCAGATCCGAGTCATTGCCAAGGGCTTCAGTGTGACCGAACGCCGGGACGTGGAAATCTCCGCGCCCATGACCTTCGACGCGCAACTGCAGATTCTCGCTGACGCCACTGTGCTGAACGTGGAAGACGAAGCGAACTCCGTGACGGCCGATGCCGCGAACAACGGCGGCGCGCTGGTGCTGAAGGAAAAGGAACTCGCCGCGCTTTCCGATGATCCCGACGAACTCGCCCAGCAGTTGCAGGCGATGGCCGGTCCGGGCGCAGGCCCCGGCGGCGGTCAGATCTACATTGATGGTTTCTCCGGCGGTCAGATGCCCCCGAAGTCGTCCATCCGCGAGATCCGCGTCAACTCCAACCCGTTCTCGGCCGAATATGACCGTCCGGGCTTTGGCCGCATCGAAATCCTGACGCGTCCCGGCACCGACAAGCTCCGCGGCCAGGTTTTCTTCCAGTACAACGACCAGCACCTGAACTCGCGCAGCCCGCTGCTCGCGACCGCGCTGCCGCCCTACCGGCAGAACTTCGTGGGCGCGAACATCACCGGCCCCATCAAGAAGGACAAAGCCTCCTTCGGTCTCGACTTCGATCGCCGCGACATCACGGAAAACGCGTTCATCCTGGCCACCACGCTGGATTCGTCGCTGAATCCGCTCACGGTCAATCGGGCAATCACCACGCCGCAGACGCGCACCAGCCTCACGCCGCGCCTCGACTATACGATCAACACCAACAACACCCTCGTGGCCCGTTACCAGTTCACGAAGGGTACGTCGGAAAAGCAGGGTGTCGGCGACTTCTCGCTCGAGTCTCTGGCGCACGACGCTTCGACGACTGAGCACATGCTGCAGGCGACCGAAACGTCCATTCTCAACGCCAGCATGATCAACGAGACCCGCTTCCAGTACATCAATTCGAACTCGCAGAACACCGCCACCGGTTTGCTCCCCACCCTCAACGTGCAGGGCGCGTTCAGCAGCGGCAGCAGCTCCATCGGCAACTCCGGCACCAAAATCAACAGCTTCGAAATCGCCAACACCACCACGTTCACTCGCGGCACGCACGTGTTCAAGGGCGGCGCCCGCATCCGGGAATCGATGCTCGACAGCACCTCGCTCAGCAACTTCAACGGCACGTTCAGCTTCCTCGGTGCTACGGTGCCGCAGCTTGATGCCAACTTCGTTGCTATTCCGGGTGCTTCGGTCCAGCTCACCGCGCTGCAGGTTTATCAGCGCACGCTGCAGCTGCAGTCTCGCGGTATCACCGGCACGGCGCTCCGCGCCCTGGGCGGCGGCGCTTCCCAGTTCAGCCTCTCTGCCGGCACGCCGCTCACTTCGGTCAGCCTCTTCGATATCGGCATCTTCCTCAATGACGACTGGAAGATTGCCCCGAACTTCACCCTTAGCTACGGCCTCCGCTACGAAACCCAGAGCAACATCGGCGACTACAGCAACTGGGCACCCCGCATCGGCATCGCCTGGGGCGTGGATTCCCGCGGTGGCAAGCAGGGCAAGACGGTCATCCGCGCCGGTCTGGGTACTTTCTACGACCGTGTGTCGAACAACTACACGCTGAACGCTGACCGTTTCAACGGCACGACGCAGCAGTCGTACCTGATCCTGCAGCCCGACTTTTATCCGACCATTCCGAGCCTCGCCTCGCTGGCCGCCGGCAAACAGGCCCAGCGCCTGCAGCCGCTCTACTCGGGCGTTCGCGCCCCGCGTCAGTGGCAGGCCAACGTCGGTGTGGATCGCCAGGTCAACAAGTACCTCCGCCTGAGCGCGAACTATATCACCAGCCGCGGCATTCACCTGCTGAACACCCGCAACATCAACACGCCCATCAACGGTGTCTATCCCTTCAGCGACAACGTCATTCGTAACCTGACGGAATCAGCCGGCCTCAGCCGCACCAACCAGTTCATGCTGAGTCCGAACCTGAACTACAAGAAGTTGTTCCTGTTCGGTTTCTACTCGCTCTCCTACGGCAAATCGAATGCCGAAGGCCAGCCAGCTGACCCGTACAACCTGGCCGCAGAATGGGGCCCGTCCTCGTTCGCCGATATTCGCCACCGCGGAATCGTTGGCACCAACGTGCCGCTGCCCTGGAAGATGACGCTGAACCCGTTCATGTCCCTGTCGAGCGGCGCGCCCTACAACCTCACCACGGGCCGTGACCCCTACGGTACCGGTTCCACTGCCATCCGTCCGTCGCTCACATCGGGTACGGCGGCCTCCTGCACCGGTGCCAACCTAAAGTACGTGGCCGACTACGGCTGCTTCAACCTCAACCCGACGCCTGGCACCTCCATCCAGCGCAACTCGGGTCGTGGCCCCTCCAACGTCAGCATCAACTTCCGCCTCTCCCGGACCTGGGCCTTCGGCCGCAAGGGTGAATCCGGCCCGCAGAATCAGGGCATGATGGGCGGCGGACCTGGTGGTCCTGGCGGTGGTGGCCCGCCCGCCGGTGGCGGTGGTATGCGCGGTGGTGGCGGCATGGGTGGTCCTGGCGGCGGTCCGCCTCCGGGCATGTTCGGGACGTCGAACAGTGGCATGAAGTACAACCTGACGCTCAGCCTGAACGCCAACAACGCCATCAACCACGTGAACTACGCGGCTCCGAGCGGCGATCTTTCCTCGCCGTACTTCGGCCAGTACCGCTCCATCGCGGGTGGCTTCGGTCCGATGGGTGGTGGCAATTCCACCTCCAACCGAAAGATCAGCGTGCAGTTGCGCTTCAGCTTCTAAACAGCGCATTCAACCCGATATGGCGGAGTCCGGAAGCCCGGTCTCCGCCATATCCATTTCAGGATGTAATAATCGAATCTTCAGTTCATGCCCATCCGCAGCATGACCGGCTTTGCCCGTGTCTCACGATCCACTCCCCAGGGCGAACTCACCCTTTCCATCAAGTC
>CANIHR010000104.1 GCA_947467185.1 Bryobacterales bacterium | reverse complement strand
TAGTGTAGTGTCCCCGATATAGGTAGACATATGATTGGCGACTATGATACAAGGGTGACATGGCGAGAAAAGCCGTGCGTCTGGAGCTATCGGCATCCGAAGTGGCGCAACTGAGTAGCTGGCAGACGGCTCATGGCACGGCGCAGCAAGTGGCGTTGCGCTGTCGTCTGGTGCTGGCGGCCGCTGATGGCAGGCAGGATCTGGAGATTGCCACTGCCTTTCGTGTGAGTCGGCACACCGTTTCGTTATGGAGACGCCGGGTGCGTGAAGAGGGAATCGGCGCGGTCTGGGAGATCGGGAAAGGCCGTGGACGCAAGCCGCAGTTGGATCAGGCCCGGCGGGACGCGATTATCGCCGCGACCCTGGAAACGAAGCCCGCAGGGGCCACGCATTGGAGTTGTCGCGACATGGCCAACGCCCAGGGCGTGAGTAAGAACACCGTGAACCGGCTGTGGCAATTGCACAATCTCAAACCGCATCTGAGTCAAACGTTCAAGCTGTCGCGAGATCCAAAGTTTGTCGAGAAACTCACCGACGTCGTCGGGTTGTATCTGAACCCTCCCGAGAAAGTGCTCGTGCTGTGCGTCGATGAGAAGAGTCAGATTCAGGCGCTTGACCGGACCCAGCCGGGATTGCCGATGAAAAAGGGCCGATGCGGCACGATGACGCATGACTACAAGCGCAACGGGACAACGACCTTATTCGCGGCCATGAGTGTATTGGACGGCAAGGTTGTCGGTCAATGCCAGCCGCGGCATCGGCATCAGGAGTTTTTGAAGTTCCTCCGACTTCTGGACCGGGAGTTCCCTGGCAAGCGTGAACTCCATCTGATCCTGGACAATTACGGAACCCACAAGACTCCGCAAGTGCAGGCATGGCTAAAGAAGCATCGTCGCTTTGTACCGCATTTCATACCCACCAGTTCCAGTTGGCTGAACCTCGTGGAGAGATGGTTCGGAGCATTGACACAAAAAGCCTTGCGGCGCGGAATATTCCTCAGCGTCTCAGACCTGCAGGAAGCGATTCAATCCTTCCTCGCTGCCTGGAACGCCCAGCCCAAACCATTCGTCTGGACCGCCCGGCTGGAAGACATCCTTGCAAAAATCGCGCGCGCTCGAACCACACTTGAATCGGTTAAGCCCGGTTCCACCCCTCCCCGTCGCCGCCAAAAACGCGAGGAATGAATATGTGCAGCTATTTCGGGGACACTACACTAGCCTGAGTCGCTTCGTTGCGTCTCGATGCGTTGTCGGGTCACGAGCATTCGGCCTTGATCATGCTGATTCCGACACAGACCGGCGTGGGTTCTATTTGCCACCGGCTGACCTGCACTGGGGACTCGCTGGTGTTCCGGAACAACTGGAGAGCGACAACGAAGAATGCTACTGGGAGATTGAAAAGTTCATACGTCTGGCTCTCAAGGCCAATCCAAATATTCTTGAGTGTCTGTACTCGCCAATGGTTGAAAAGTGCACGCCGCTCGCGCGGGAGTTGATTGATCTTCGGGAGATATTTCTGTCGCGCCATGTCCATCGGACCTACAACTCTTATGTGCTGTCTCAATTCAAGAAGTTGGAACAGGACGTGAGGAACAGGCACGAGGTCCGGTGGAAGCACGTGATGCATTTGATTCGCCTGTTGCTATCGGGAATCGAGGTCCTGGAGCGCGGACTTGTTCCGTTGCGCATGGATGCGCATCGAGATCAACTATTGGCGATACGCTCCGGGGCGATTCCCTGGGAGGTCGTGAATCAATGGCGATTGGAGTTGCACTCTGAACTTGATCGTAGTTTTGAGCGGAGCAGCTTGCCGGAGCATCCAGACTACGCGCGTGCCAATGCTTTTCTTCTGCGTGCGCGTCGATATGCAGCGATGCCGGAATATCTTGAGGAGTGTCCATGATCGACTACGAAATACTTCGAGGTGAAGCAGCTCACCACCCCTACCCTCTGCTTTTTGCAACAATCAGCGGTGCGCACCTCTACGGATTTCCTTCGCCTGACTCAGACTTCGACTTACGGGGTGCGCATATTCTGCCCCTTGAGTCGGTGGTTGGTTTGCTGGATCGTGAGGAGACGGTCGAAGTGGAAGGCATGCGGGGTGAACTGGAATTGGATTTGGTGACCCATGATATTGCCAAGTTTTTTGCGATGATGCTCAAGCGGAACGGGTATGTTTTGGAGCAGTTGTTTTCGCCCCTGGTGGTAGAGACAAATTCCTGGCACTCCGAATTGAAAGAAATTGCGGGTCGCTGCCTCACCCGATACCACAGCCATCACTACCTTGGGTTTGCTGCGACCCAGAGGGAACTGTTTCTGAAGGGCAACCCGCCGCGAGTTAAGCCCCTGCTGTACGTTTACCGCGTTCTGCTCACGGGCATCTACCTTATGCGAACCGGGGTTGTTGAGGCGAATCTCATCACACTCAACGAGGAGTTTCGGCTCCCCTTCATCGGCGATCTTGTGGCGCGAAAGTTGCAGGGGCCAGAACTTTCTACCCTGGACAATCCTGAGGTTGAATTTCACAAGAGCGAATACGAGATGCTCGTAGCTCAACTGGCGCAAGCATCGCAGCAGTCCATGCTTCCGGAAGTCCCAACCGGCAAAGCTGCGCTCAATGACTTACTGGTACGAATCAGGCTGGGACGATGAACTGAGATTCTGACGAACGGCACCGGTAATCGAACGGCACCGGTAATATCGATCAGTACGATTTCTGAGATGACGCATGACGAGTAGAAGTTCGGGGGACATTACGATCATTGAGGTGGACGGTCGGATGACGCTGGGGCCTGCAGTCGGGGACTTCGCGGATGCTGTTTCTCTGGCCGCCGGAGCCGTCCTGGTAGATCTGGCGGAAGTGACCTACATCGACAGCGCAGGGATTGGGCAGCTGATCGGCAGCATGAAGGCCGTAACGGGCACCGGGCGGAAGTTCGGCTTGTTGCGGGTGAACGCGCGGGTGCAGGGCCTGATGAAACTGACCGGGGTCAACTCGCTGTTTCAGTTCTTTAATAGCGAAGAGTCGGCGCTGGCAGCGTTCGAAAAGTTGGGCTAACCGGCAGGTTTCGGTTTCGCCTGTGTGCGGTCGAAAAGCATGCAGATCGCAGTTCCGGTAGCACAGACGTCGCCTTTCATATCCACGATTTTGCCTTCGGCCGTGGCGATCTGCCGCTTCATCGAGACGATTTTGCCTTCGGCCATTACTTCGCCTGTGTGCTCGTAGACCGGCTTCAGGAAGGTGACGTTGATGGAAACCGTCAGGTACCCGGTTCCAGCGGGTAAAGCGGTGTGTACCGCAGCTGACATCACGGAATCGAGCAATGTGCTCAGAATGCCACCGTGGACGCAGCCCATAGGGTTGTAGTGAAACTCCTGAGGCAGGAGCGTCATGGAGAAGTGACCCTCACCGGCGTCGAAGAGTTCCATGCCCAGCAGGCGGGCATAGGGTGGCTGGGGGACCTCCCCAAGGCGCATTTTCTCAAAGAGTTCTGAGCCGGAAACCTTCCGGCCAGCAATCAGAGCTTCTTCGGGATCGTCCCAGGTAAAGGTTCGACTGCGTTCCGGTTTGATCTCTTCGTCCATACGGCAGTTACGAGGCTTTAGCCGGCTTGACTACGGAGCTGACGCTGGCGACAACCATGGCCACCAGGTACATCGCACCACCTGTCAGCATTGTTGCCACCAGGCCGAGGTAGAGGGCGCAGACCAGCGCTCCGACGGAACCAAGAACACTGGCTGCCGCATTGAGCGACCATGCCCAGCGGACGGACGGTTCGTGCTGGCGTTCCAGGAGGCGGAGGCCGGTCGGGAAGGGGAGTCCCATGGCGAAGCCTGCCGGGGCCACAATCGCGACCGTGGCGAGCATTTTCACCAGCAGGGGAAGGCCGACGCCCCCGGAGAGGACCGGTTGCACGATGGCGGCAAGGATGGCTACCAGGACCGCAACTCCGGCGAGTGCCATCCGCAAACGTGCTCCGCTGTCGCCGATGAGCTTCTTGCTGGCGTAACTGCCAGCGCCGCTCGAAATCAGCATGGCGAAAATGATGACGGTCAGAGCGTAGGTCGGGTGGCCCAGGAAGAGCACGAACTTCTGAATCAGCGCCACTTCAATCAGGATGTAGCCGATACCGATAGCCAGGAAGTATGGCAGGAAGCCGCGGGCGGCCTTATCGTTCGGCAACTTGGTGCCAAGCACCAGAGGCGGCAACAGCAGGATGATCAGCACCGCGATGGAGGAAACCCAGAGCGCGGAGAAGAGCTTCGGCACCGCGACGTTGACCTTCTGGTCAGCCGATTTGCCGCCTGTGGCCAGCAGGAAGCCGGTTACATCGCGGGGCTGCACGGTGTAAAAGAAGAACGGGCGGTCATCGCCAACGGGCGAGACGTCGAACTGGTAGTTCGCCCACCAGGTCTTCGGATCGGGCGTGAGCAGCATCTGGCCGAACTCGTTCGAGGGGCCATCGCCGGGGGCGTAAACCATGGACATACCGGCGTCGGCATAAGCCTGGCGCGCTTTGGCGATGTCGGCATCGGAGAACGGCTTACGGGAGAAGATGACCGTATCGGTCGCTCCCCAGCTCTTGATATCGGGTTTGCCACCGAGGCGGCCAACCAGAACGTGGCGCTCGGGATGGGCTTCACCGAGGTCGTGCAGCGCGGTCATGGCGAGCGAAAGCAGGCGGAGCGATTCGCGGGGCGGTTCAAAACCCCAGCGCGTAAAACAGAGGAGGCCATCCTCGGTCAGGTGCGAGAAGTAATCGCGAAAGGCATCGGTCGTGTAGAGGTTATTTTCGGAAAGTGCGAAGGCGCCGGCGGCGGTGGAGGCCCAGGTATCCACGAGGGTCGCCTGGATGACCTGGTACTTTTCCGGGCTGCGGCGAACGAAGCTGCGGCCGTCTTCAATGTTGATATGGACGTCCGGGCGGAGGTAGAGGCGATTGCTGAGATCCGGGAACTTCTCCTGCATCACGGTTTTGCCGATGATGGGGTTAATTTCGACGCCGGTGACGTCATGGCTGCCGGAAGCGATGGCGCGGGAGATGTCCCAGCCGCCGCCCGGTCCAATGATGAGGGTCTTGGCGGCGGGGCGCAGCAGGTAGGGAACGCCCGGGCCCTGGTGCTGCAGTTCCCGGAGCTGGTCGGGCGTCAGGTGGTCGAAGTCGAACTTCGCGATGGCAGTGGAGGCGTCGGCGTCGATGTAGATCATTTCACCGGCGTCTTTGTCCTTCGCCACGCCGATGCGCGAGATCGAATTCCACTTGATGAACTGCTCTTCGTGCAGCTTCTGGCCCTTGGCGTACTTCACTTCAATGAAGTGATACCCCATGTTGGCGATGACGAGGAGGGTGAAGAAAAGGCCGACGCCTACGCTGGCGATCCGGCCCAGCTTTTTTCCATCAAGGCTGAACCAGATCGCGGCCGCAGCGGCGAACAGAACGGAGACGGAAATGACGGTGTTGGGCCCACCGATGGTGTTCAGCAGGCCGACGAGCGCAAGGCACCCGGCGGCAGCGCCGAGGAGATCGAAGAAGTAGACCTTATCGACGCGCTCAATGTTCTCGGAGATGGCCAGCGACACGACGATACCGGAGCCGAGGAACGGCAGGGCATTGGTGAAGTAGATGAGGCCGAATTCGAAGTTGCTGAGGTCGGCGCCGCGTGTGACGACGACCAGGACGCTGAGCAGTGCGAGGCCGGACGTGATCAGGCTGATGATGCCGAGTTTCCCGTAGACTCCGCCCGGCCGCGCTTTCACCACATACGACAGAACGCCGCCGACGCCGAGGCCGAACAGGGCGACGGAGATGGCCAGAAACGCGAAATGGTAGTAGAAAACGACCGAAAAGATGCGCGTCAGCGACAATTCCAGCAACAGAGTTGCGGACGTCGTAAGCGCTACGGCCAGATAAAGCAGCGGCCAACTGGAGGGACGGGAAGCAGAAACGGGAGGCAACGCACTATTTTAAACGTTGTGGGGCGTCGGGCGGGCTAAACCCTGCCCGGACCACGGATTATCTCCAGATCGAGGTGGGTAAGATCGTCGAGAAGATGGTCGGGTCCTTCGGCTTCGAGGTGGCCTGCGGGCGTGATTCCCGTGCGGACCGCGATGGCCTGAATGCCGTTCTCTTTGGCGGCGCGGACGTCCTGCGGGGCGTCGCCGATCAGAGAGATGCGGGCGTTGGGGGCGATGCGATTCTCGGCGCGAGCCCGTTCGATGGCGAGTTTTGCGAGACCGCCGCGGGTCGCCGCCATTTCGCCAAACGCTCCGTAGGGGAACTTTCCGCCGAGGCCGGCGCGTTCCAGTTTCCGCCAGCCGATGCGGGTGAAATTCCCGGTGACGAGCGCTAGGGCCGTACCCTGAGCGATCAGCGCGCTCAGCAACTCCGGCACGCCGGGGCAATGGACGTTCGGCAGTTCCGGCGTGTGTTCCAGGTAGAATTCTTCGGCGGCGCGGATGAGTTCCGGCATGGCGGCAGTGATATCTGGGTCGGCGACACCCTTCGCGCGGAGCATCAGGGTCAGGATGTCGGGGTCGAGCATGCCATGTACCGGGATGCCTTCGGTAGTACCTTCGATGCCGAAGACGCGGTGCACGGCTTCGTGGAGGGAGTGGCGGTGCCAAAGTCCGGTTTTGCGGACGAGCGTGCCGTCAATATCGAAGAGTACGAGGTCAGGAGCCAAACTTTAGTGTAGGCGGTTGATACACTAAAGGTTTCCACCCCCTCCGAAAAACTTCCAGCCGTGATATCAGTCAGCAATGTCAGCATGCGCTATGGCGCTAAGATCCTTTTTGAAGACGTGTCGACCGTCTTCCAGGCAGGCCGTCGCTACGGTCTGACCGGGCCAAATGGCGCGGGTAAATCGACGTTTATGAAGATCCTGACGGGTGAACTTGAACCCCAGAAGGGTAATGTTGGTCTGCCTCGCCGGATCGGCGTGCTCAGTCAGGATCAGTTCGCTTTCGACGCGTATCGTGTCATCGATACGGTCATCATGGGCAACAAAGGCCTGTGGGCGGCGCTGGAAGAGCGCGAACAGCTCTACGAAAAGGCCGAACTGACCGACGAAGACGGCATGCGTCTGGGCGAACTCGAAGGCGTTGTGGCCGAAAACGACGGCTACGCGGCAGAGAGCGACGCGGCGATTCTGCTGGATGGCCTCGACATTCCCGAGTCCCTGCACGAGCGGAAGATGAGCGAACTGCAGGGCGGCCAGAAGGTCCGCGTGCTGCTGGCTCAGGCTCTGTTTGGCGCGCCCGAAGGTCTGCTGCTGGACGAACCGACGAACCACCTCGATCTCGAATCCATCCACTGGCTGCAGGACTTTCTGAACCGCTATCAGGGTACGCTGATCTGCATCTCGCACGATCGCCACTTCCTGAACTCGGTCACTACGCACACGGCCGACATTGATTACCAGACGATCATCACCTACACGGGTGGGTATGACGACATGGTGCTGGCGAAGACGCAGATTCGGTCGCGAATTGAAGCGCAGAATGCGCAGCGCGAAAAGAAGATCGATCAGCTAAAGGAATTCATCGCCCGGTTCTCGGCGGGTACCCGGTCGAGCCAGGTGACTTCGCGCAAGAAGGAAGTGGAGCGGCTGCAGACTAGCGATCTGGCGAAATCCAACATCGCACGTCCTTTTATCCGTTTCGAAATGAAGCGGCCTTCGGGCAAGCATGCGCTGGAAGCGAAGAACCTGAGCAAGGCGTACGGCGAACTACAGGCGGTTTCGGACTTCACGTGCAGTGTTTCGCGCGGCGAAAAGATTGGCGTTATCGGGCGCAACGGCGCGGGTAAAACCACACTGCTGCGGACTATTATTGCTGGCGGTCCGGGCGTGACCGACGATTTCGTTCGGGATGGCGGCGTGATCGAGTGGGGCCATGAAGTGAACATTGGCTACTTCCCCCAGGATCCGCGGGCGACGATTTCGCTGGGCATGACGATTCTGGACTGGCTGCGGGAGTTTGATCCGCAGGCTTCGAATGAGGAACTGCGCGGCTTGCTGGGTCAGATGCTGTTCGCCCGGGATGAGTCTTCGAAGCCGACGGATGCGCTGTCGGGCGGCGAAGTCGCGCGCCTGGTGTTCTGCCGGCTGATGCTCCAGAAGGCCAACGTTCTGGTGCTGGACGAACCGACGAACCACTTAGATCTGGAATCGATCAACGCCCTGAATTTCGCATTGCAGAAGTTCGACGGAACCCTGTTCCTGGTGACGCACGATCACGATTTGCTGGAAGAGACGGCGACCCGGATCTGGAGCATGACGAATCACCAGATTGAAGACTTCCGCGGAACTTACGAAGAGTTTCAAGCGAAGAGCGCTTAGCGCTCTTCTATTAAGCTCACTGCCTGTCTTTCACGTCGCTCCGAAGTCGGAGTAGTCCGAATACCAGCAGGCCCTGGATCATTACGAACAGGCAAATGGGTACCCACAAGCCGGGTCGCGGCGCGGGCAGAATCCATCTGCCGTCGGCTGTTACGGAGACATCGCAACAACCGGAAATTGCAGCCTCGCCCAGCGCACCGTCGAACAGCGCGCTGCAGCCGAGCAGAATCCACAGGACTGACTTGAGGATGGTCCGGTCGCGCGAAACCATGCAAGCCTACCTGGCGACAGCTTCAGCTGGCTCGGGTTCCAACACCTGAGTCAGTTTTGTCATTTTTAGCGAGATATAGAGTGACGCGAAGCCGACCAGGAGGCCGGCTGAGGCACCCACCGCCAGCATCGACGGGTGGCGGAGGCTGTACGGCCAGCCGAAGGCCAGCATCACGACAACGTTGATGGAGACTGCGACCAGTGCCGCCAGGACCGGGAGTCTGGCACGGTCCAGCGCGAACAGGCAGCGGGAGCCGAGATCCATCAGGGACCAGCCGATGATCGCAGGGGCGAAGCCGAGGAAGACCGCCGATACCAGTAACGTCGATTCCTGGGTGAAACTGCCTCGCTGGAACAGAATCGAGATCACCTGGGTCCGGACCAGCAGCCCGATTCCACAAGCTCCCAGGGCGCAGGCGGCCATCAGGCGCATGCTACGTCCGATGAGGCTGGACACGCGGGCTGTGTTGTGCGTGCGCTGGAGTTGTGCCAGTTCCGGAACGAGGCTGTTGGCGACGGGGTAGACGAGATAGGCCACCACCACGCTGATGCAACGCAGGCAGTAATCAAACGCCGCTGCCATACCGGGGCCGCCATGGGTCGCGAACGCCCTCGTGACCAGAATATTTGCAGAGATGAGGCCCGCGTACAGCAGGAACATGCCGGGTTTGATCAGGATTTCACTTAAAGTTGGCACCGTGCCGCCGAGGTGCCGTAGCGAACGAGCCAGGTCACGGCTGGCGGACCATGTGAGGACGAGTTGGGTCGCGGTCCCCAGCGTATATCCGATGGCAAAGCTATAGACGCCCAGAACTTTCCAGAAAAGCAGTGCCGACAGGATGGTCGCGCCGTTGACGCAAGCCTGGTAGAAGGCCGGGATAATGAAGCGACGTTCGGTATACAGCAGTGAGGCGAAGATCGCGGAGGTGCCAGCGAAGAAGACCCCGGGGGCAAGGACGCGGAGTAGCAGAGTTGCCTGATCGTGCTGCTCTGCCGCGAGACCCGGGCCGAGGAGGCTGATCAACTGCGGCGCGAGGGCGAAAACTCCCACCGTGATCACGGCCAGGACTCCGGCGAAGACACGAGCGGCCTTCTGGAACATGGCAGCGCGGTCGGCGGTGCCGCGCAACATCAGCATGGGGACAAACGAAACGAGGAGGGTATTGATGATCGCGGTGGAGAGGGTGTCGATGGGGCCGACGGCCACCGCGAGGGCATCGGCATGAGCCCGAGTCCCGAGGAACCAGGCTGTAACGCCCACGCGCAAAAAGCCAACAATATTTCCAGCCAGAATCCCCGCGCCGACAACGAGGCCTCCCCGCACCAGCGAACTCTGTGAGAGCTTGCTGGTGCGAAGCTTCGCCACGGCGCTGGAGATACTGGCTGTCAGAAAACCTGCCTCCGACTAGCTCTTCGCAGCGGCGAGAGCGGCGTCGTAGTTCGGGAAGTCGGCCACTTCGGGCACGTATTCCACGTACTTCACGGTGTTGTCTGGGCCGACGACGAAGATCGCGCGGCTCAGGATGCGGAGTTCCTTGATCAGCGTGCCGTAGGCGGTGCCGAAGGAGCCTTCGCGGTGGTCGGACAGCATTTTTACATTGTCGACTGCGAAGGAGTTGCAGAACCGCTTCTGGGCGAAGGGGAGGTCCATGCTGATGGTGTAGATGTCGACGTCGCTCAGCTTGGCGGCTTCTTCGTTGAAGCGCTTGGTCTGGGCATCGCAAACGGGGGTGTCGAGGGACGGGACGACGCTGAAAATACGCGTCTTGCTGCCCGTGTCACCGAGTGAGACCGACTTCAGGCCACCATCGACGGCGGTGAAGTTCGGGGCCGTGTCGCCAGCCTTGAGTTCGGGACCCACCAGCGTGAACGGGTTTCCTTTAAGTGTTGTTGCTCCTGCGCGCTCCATGTATTCTCCTTGGGGTTTAAAAAGCAGCGTGTGCTCCCGGTGTCGCATTACTGCGGCGATACCAACACGCTGCTGTGCGAACTGTTAGTTTAACAATCCTGCCAGATCTTCTGCGGTGGTTACCGGAGCCTGGCAGGCGAAATTTACGCAGACATAGACGCGGGCACCTTCCGGCGCAGCGGTCATGTCGGCAACTTCCGGACGGAAGGCGGCGATTTCGGGGGATGCCTGCAGCAGAACGCGGAAGGGCTCGAAGCGTTTCCAGAGTTCCTTGTGCAGCGCGACGGACGGGGTACCGGCGATGATAATTTCCCGCTTTTCGGCCAGATCGAACTCGATGGCAGCCAGGAATTGCGGGATGCCGTGAGGGGAACTGGCGGCGCGGCCGGCGAATGCCGTGATGAGGCGGCGGGCTTCGGTGTCGAATTGCACATCGCCAGTGATGCGGGCCAGGCGCAGCAGGTTCATCAGCGCGACGGAGTTGCCGGAAGGCTCGGCTCCGTCGTAATCGTCCTTGAGTTTGACCAGCGCGGCGGCGTCCGGGTGCGCTGAGGCGAAGAAGCCACCCGCTTCGGGGTCTCCGAACTGCGCGATGGTGGTGCGCATCAGGCCGATGGCAGCTTCGAGGTAACGGGGGATGAACGTGGCTTCGTAGAGATCGATCAGGCCTCCGGCGAGGTTGACGTAGTCGTCCAGCATGCCACCGATACCGGCGTCTCCGGCGCGATACCGGCGCAGAAGGGTGCCATCGGGCTGGAGCATGGTGGTGAGCAGGAAATCGGCCGCACGGGTGGCAGCGGTGCCGTACGTGGGATCACTGAGGATGGCTGAGGCGCGGGCGAAGGCCGAAATCATGAGGCCATTCCAGGAGGTGAGGATCTTGTCGTCGAGGTGTGGGCGGGGCCGTTTGGAACGGGCTTCCAAAACCTTCGCATCGGCGGCTGCGAGGGCGACGGCGACTTCATCGACGGGCTTATTGAAGTGTTCGGCAGTTTCCGAGATAGTTCGGGCGGCGAACAGAATGTTGCTGCCAGTGAACTCGTGGTGCGGATCGTTGGTAACGTTGCCGTCGCGCTCCATACCGTAGCGGTAGCCGAACCAGGCAGTGTGTTCTTCACTGACGAGGGTGGTAATCTCCTGCCAGTTCCAGATGTAGAAGGCACCTTCGCTCTTTTCGTGCGGTTTCGCGGCGTCGGGGGCACTGTCGGCGTCCTCGGCGGACCAGAACGCGCCTTCGGGGGCCGTCATGTCGCGGATGACGTAGTCGAGGGTCCGGCGTGCGGCGTCCTCAAACGCGGCGTTGCCGGTGATCTGAAAGGCTTCGAGGTACGAGACGGCAAGCTGCGCCTCGTCGTAGAGCATCTTCTCGAAGTGGGGGACGAACCAGAATTCGTCGACTGAATAGCGGTGGAATCCGCCCCCAAGCTGGTCATTCATGCCGCCCCGGGACATGCCGATGAGCGTGGTGGTGACCATGTCGAGGGCGTCTTCATTGCCGGTCCGCTTCCAGTAGCGGAGCAGGAAATTGTAGACCGACGGACGGGGAAACTTGGGCGCGCCGCCGAAGCCGCCGAGGCGGGAATCGAAGCTGCGGCGCTGCTGCAGATAGGCGCGTTCTAGCATGGCGGCATCGACAACGCCCGGGCCGGCACCGGGATCTTCGCCCTTTTTCAGCTGATCGAGGACGGTGGCGCTGGATTCGAGGATTTTGGCGCGTTCATCCCGCCAGACTTCCGTGATGCGCTGCAGAATCAGGGGGAAACCGGCGCGCCCATAGCGGTTATCGGGAGGGAAGTAGGTGCCGCCGACGAAGGGCTTCAGTGCGGGTGTCAGCCAGACCGACATGGGCCAGCCGCCGGAGCCTGTCGCTGCCTGCACGTAATTCATATAGATACGGTCCAGGTCGGGCCGCTCTTCGCGGTCGATTTTGATGCAGATGAAATCGCGGTTGAGGATTTCTGCGGTCTTTTCGTTTTCGAAGGACTCGCGCTCCATCACGTGGCACCAGTGGCAGGTGGAGTAGCCGATGGAAAGGAAGATGGGCTTGTCTTCGGCCCGGGCGCGGGCGAACGCTTCTTCTCCCCAGGGGTACCCGTCGACCGGGTTGTGGGCGTGCTGCCGGAGATAGGGGCTTTTTTCGTTCGCGAGGCGGTTCGTGTACATGTACTCTCTCCAGCAGAGCATACGGGAACGGAAAAGGATGCAAACAAAAACGGAGCGGCTGTTGAGGCCGCTCCGCTTCGGTTGGAATGCTGCAGGTTGTCAGAACATCAGTTTCAGAGCGAACTGCGCCTGACGAGGTGCTGCCGTCCCGCGGATGGTGCCAAAGGCGGCACTGGCGCGGTCTGAATTCGGGGCACTGAAGTTCGTGTGGTTGAAGAGATTGAAGAATTCAGCACGGAACTGCACGCTGACCCGTTCAGTTGGGAGCCGGAATGTCTTGTGAACACCCAGATCGAGCTGATTTAACTTCATGCCGCGAACGTTGTTGCGGCCGGCGTTGCCGAACGGGTGGCTCGGGTCGGTTGGCAGAACGACGTTGGCGACATTGAAAAAGGTGTTCGTGATGTCGGAGACACCTTCAGCCCGAACCGGGCCGAGGACGTTGGGACGGAAGACTTCGCCGCCGCGGAAGCCCGAGAGGTTGCCGACGGTCTGGAAGGCGGTGGGAATAGACCCGTTCCAGGCTCGCAGATTGACCGGCGGGGCGGAGAGCGCGGTGTTAATGGCGGTCACCTGCCAGCCACCAACGATGGTGTCGAGCATCGGATTCATGCTGCCGCCGAACTTCTGACCCTTGCCGAGTGGCAACTGGTAGACGGCACTGGTGACGTTGGTGAGCTTCTGGTCGTAGTTGGACAGGCCCTTTTCGGCGGCCATATTGCGGATGTCCTGCGGGCTGGCATCGTTACCGGCGTTGGTGTCAAGCGACTGCCCGGCGTTGTCGATCGCCTTACCCCAGACGAACGAGTTCAGGAACTGGAGGCCATTGGTGAAGCGCCGTTCCAGCTTTACCTGCAGGGCGTTGTAGTTGGAGAAGCCCTCAGGATCGAACCAGGTGATCGCGCCGAAGCTCGGAATCGGGCGACGGGCAGCGAGTGACAGGTTCGAGGTGGGGGTGGGCTGCGGTGCGGCCTGATTATAGTCGCCAATGACAGGGATACTGCTGGCCTTGTTGCCGACATAGCCGATATCGAGGACCAGGTTGGACATCAGCTCCCGCTGCACAGAAACGAACCAGCTCTGAACGAAAGGCGTCTTGAAGTTCTTCGGGATGTACGCCACGTTGGCGTTGGCGACGCTGAAGTTCTTCGCGTCGGTGAGGCCCACCGGGTAACCGGCCTGGGTAGTGCGGAAGGTCGGGTCGAGCGGATTGCTCTGATTGATGGTAGCGATTACGACCTGCGGGTAGTTGATGCCGAGGAGGTCGGCCGAGCCGACACGGTTCTGGTGGATGAAGCTCATCCCGTAGCCGCCACGGACGACGGTGTTGGGCATCACGGTCCAGGCAATACCGAGGCGCGGTGCGAAGTTGTTGCGGTCCGGGTTGACCAGAGCGCGGTCATAGATGCTGCCGTTCTTCGCCTTCAGCATGGTGTTGGTGGCGGGGTCGAAGTTCGAAAGAACGTTGTCGCGTTCCCAGCGAGGGGTCGCATATTCCCAGCGAACACCGAGGTTGAAGGTGATGTTGGAACGCAGGCGATAGTCGTCCTGAATGTAGAGGAAGTTCTCGTGCTGGCGGTAATTGCCCACCACATAGTTGGCGAGGGCGTACTGGCTGCGAAGGCCGAACATGAAATCGGCCAGCGAAAAGCTGGTGGCGTCGGCGGCAGCGCCAGCCGGGCGGGAGAATCCACCCGCATAGGCGTCACGGCCGTAAAGGGGGTTGATGTCATTCACCTGGGTGCGGATGGCGACGAACTCATACCCTGCCTTCATGGTGTTGCGGCCACTGACGCGGGTGAAGTTCAGCTTATAGTTGAAGCTGAGTGGGTTCTGGAACTGCGGATTGGTGGACTGACGGCCGAGACCGGTGTAACCGGAGACGGTCTGCGAGGTAAGGCCACCGGTGAGTTCCGGCGTTTCGGGCAGGCCCGAGATGCCATACAGCGAGAGCATGCTGGCCCCCCCGATCAGTGGCGGTTGTTTTCCGGCACGAGTGCGAGAGACACTGAAACGGCCTTCAAGCAGTGACTGTGGGGAGATGGTCCACGTAGCGCCGGCAGATCCCTGCTGGTTCAGGACGCGGGTAAAGCCGTTGGAGCCCCCGCCGGAGAGACCGGGGATGCTGGGTTCGTTGAAGATGTTGACCTTGCGCTGGCTGACACGGGCGAAGCCGGAAACGGTGGTGGAGAACTGGCCATCAACCTTCGCGTCGTACTTATCGTTGTAGTTCCGGTCAAGCGATAGCTGCTGGTAGTTGTTGGAGCGGCCCGGGCCGGTCGGGGTGGGCAGGTCGTTCAGGACCTTCTTCGCGAAGGAGGTCATCGGAACCACGGACCCGGCGGCATAGACGCCACCCGTGACGGGATTCGTGACGGTGACGGGCAAAATCCCCTGGCGTTCGGTCAGGCTGGGCAGGCTGGCGAAGGTGAGGGTGCGGGCCAGTTGCCGGAAGCCTTCGTAGTCGCCGAAAAAGAAGACCTTGTTCTTCACCAGCGGACCGCCGATGGTGGCGCCGAACTGGTTCTGTTGCAGGGTTGGCTTCTTGAAGGTCGCCGGGCGGACGCCGAAGACGTATCCGATGGCGTTCAGATTGGTGTTCCGGAGGAAGTCGTAGGCGGTCCCGTGGATCTGGTTGGTTCCGCTTTTCATGGCAACATCGATCGTCGCGCCGCCGGACCGGCCATATTCCGCACTGTAGTTGTTGGTGATGACCTTGAACTCGGCCACGGCATCGGGTGCCGGTTGGGCCACCTGATTGGCGAAGCCCTGGTTGCTGGTGCCGTAGGCGTTGTTGTCGACGCCATCCAGCATGTAGTTGTTGAATGTGCTGCGGAGGCCATTCACCACGAAGGAACCTTCGCGGCTGCCTGCGGAGGGCGACTTGAGGACACCGGTGGTCAGCAGCGCAAGGTCGGAATAGGATCGGCCATTGAGGGGCAATTCCACGATTGCCTTCTGAGAGACGAGTTGGCCGCGCTCGGAAGAGTCGGTCTGTAGCGCGGTGGCGGCGCCGGTCACTTCCACGGTTTCGCTCACGGTGCCGATCTGGAGTACCAGGTCCACGCGCTGGCGGGCATTCACGTTAACGGTGATATTCCTCGCTTCCGCACGGGAGAAGCCGGTGGCCTCGGCGCTGACATTGTAGGTGCCGATCTTAACGTTGACGAAGGTGTAGTTGCCGTCCGCGTCCGTGGTGGTGGTGGCTTTACTGCCGGTGTTCTGATTGCTGAGTGACACCGTGGCGTTGGCAAGCACGGCTTCGCTCTTGTCCTTCACGGTGCCGAGAACTTCAGCGGTGTCGAATTGCGCCAGTGCAGGCAGGGCCAGACTGAGCGCAAAAATGGAACGTAGAAATAGACGCCCTGAGTTTTGCATATAGACCCCCATGCTAGCCACGGTTTAAAACGGGCGGATTGAGGTTCTGTGACGATAAGATTAAGTCACTCAACTGTAATTGCAGCGGGGTGCGACCCCGCTATGCTGATGATGAAAATGCGAAAGGTACTGTTCTCTCTCATGGCGGTCTCCGCTCTCTCTTCTGGTGCAATGGCTGCGAATCGAATTGAAGTGCACGGGCACCGCGGCGCGCGGGCTATGCGGCCCGAGAATACGATTCCGGCGTTTGAATATGCCATTGCCAACGGTGTCGATGTGCTGGAACTCGACCTCGGCGTAACGAAGGACGGGATCGTGGTGGTTTCGCACGATTCGATCCTTCGTCCGCCCGTCTGCACCGGGCCAAAGCCCCAGGCCGTTATCCACGATTCCACCTTGGCGGAGCTACGCGAATTCGATTGTGGTGTGACGCGGAATCCGCAGTTTGCCACGCAGCAGCCCGTGCCGGGAACGCGCATCCCGACGCTGGACGACGTTTTCGCCCTGGCTTCGAAGGGGACGTTCCGGTTTAATATCGAAACCAAGATTGATCCGAAGCACCCGGAACTGGCTCCCTCGCCGGAGGAGTTTGTTCGCAAGGTTTTGGCGGTGATCCGCAAGCACAAGCTGGAAAAGCGCATCATTCTGCAGTCATTCGACTTCCGCACCCTGCATGAGATGAAGAAGATTGCGCCCGAGATCGAACTCTCCGCTCTGTATTCCGGCAAGCCGAAGAACTTTGTGGAAATTGCGAAGGAAGCCGGGGCGGGGATTGTGTCGCCGGAGCACCGTCTGGTAACGCCGGAACTGGTGAAGGAAGCGCATGCAGCCGGGTTGAAAGTGGTGCCGTGGACGGCGAAT
>CANIHR010000103.1 GCA_947467185.1 Bryobacterales bacterium | reverse complement strand
GATCAGTTCGTCGGCGAACGGATCGGGAACCAAACGCGATTTCCCTCGCTGACGCTGGCGGTGAATACGGGGGGGAGATCTCTATCGTGGACTGGTACGGGAGTCGCGATTCCGCCCGAGCAAAGCGCGGCGGCCGTCTTTCGGCAGATGTTTGTTCAGGGCAGTCCCAAAGAGGTCGAGGCGAAGATTGCGGAACTGGATACGGGGAGATCCATCCTGGACGCCCTGTCGGAACAGGTTCGCGACCTGGAACGGGTAGTGGGCACAGCAGACCGGGAACGGCTCGACCAGTATTTCACCAGCGTTCGCGATCTGGAGAACCGGCTGCAGGCTTCAAAAGGCTGGGAGCGAAAGCCGAGGCCGGTGGTAAAGGAGAAGGAACCACAGGACCCCGCAAACCCGGCGCAATATATGGCCAAGGTTGCGAATATGTACGCTCTGGTGCGCCTTGCATTTGAAACCGATTCGACGCGCGCGGTGACGCTGATGCTGGACAGCGTCAGTACGCCGGTGGTGGAAATCAGAGGCGCAACCATCAGCGATGGGTACCACAATCTTTCGCACCACGGTATGTCTGAGGCCAAGCTTGCGCAGTTGCGCATCATTGATTCGTGGCATATGCGACTGCTGGGGGACCTGTTCCAGGCGCTGAAGGGTGTGCAGGAAGACGGGGAACCGCTTCTGGACAGATCGATGATCCTGTATGGATCGAATCTTGGGGATGCGAACGCACACTCGACCACGAACATGCCGACTCTCTTCGCCGGGGGCGGCTTCAGGCATGCGGGTCACCTTGCGTTCGACCGCAAGCAGAACTATCCTCTTCCCAATCTGTTCGTTTCGATGCTGCAGCGGATGGGGATTGAAACGGACAGGTTTGCCTCGTCCACGGGTACGATGTCGGGGCTGGAGATGACGAGAGCATGACAAGGGCCGCCGTGCTGCTGGTTCTGTTGGGAACCGCCGTTTTGGGAGAGGAACCGGTTGCTGTACGCTTCGAAAAAGCGCCTACGGTTCTCCCTGACGGGATTGCGGTTCGCCTGCCGAAATGGGAGGACAAGGGCGTGATCTTCACGCTGGCCCATGAGCCCCGGCAATCGAAGGGGAAGGGGCTGCTGATGTTCTTTACCCACCTGGAGTCGGGGAAGAAGGGCATCGTTTGCGCGATGGCGACGGAACCAATTCCCGTGCGTGCCAACTTTGCGAAACCGGTTACCTCCGTTGCCGTGGAAATGTGGGGGTCAACGGCGACACCGGCAGTGCTGGAGGCCTTCGATTCCGAGGGCAAGGTGGTGGATCGGAAGAGTCTGGATTCAGTTCCTGGCCGCAAGTCTCCAGGCGAGCCTGTTCCATTTTTCACGATGACGGTGAGTGGGAAAGCGATTGCGTATATTCAGTTTTCCGGACCGCGTGAAGGGGAGTACCTTGCGGCGGATGAGATTCGTTTCACGCCGGTGGAAGCCGGGAACCTGAAGTAAAAGATGCACGGGGACTGCCTAACAGGAGAGAAGCTGACGAACTGGCCGCATGGCAGGATCTGGTCGAGTCGGAATTGCGCACGAAGACTTCGTTCAAGAATATAGGGCGTGTCACCTGGAACGGTCATCGGGAGATCCTGTACCAGATTGACCAACCGGAGAGCGCGACGCAGACACTACAACGCTTGATCAACATCGCGGGTGTTAGGCCATTTGCTTTCAGATGCCAGCGTGATGAGGGCTGGACGCAGGTAAGCCAGTACCTGGAGGCATAAGCGGCGGTATTGCCTCGCTGAGCGTCCCCCAATCGAAAATACTCTTTTACTTTTGGAGCTTCCCTGAACTGGAGCAGGGTGCGGATCAGCCACCCGGCCGGAATCACGCGCGACAGCTATCAGGATGTGCTGGGGCGGCTGAGCGCGGCCCGGCGCTCCGCCGCCGGACGCGATTACGCCGTGATTTCCAAGTAGCCGTACATGCCGCGAAAACGACGGGCTGCAACGGGGTGGTCGGCGGTGGGCGGGGCTGCGCTGACGAGCGTGAGGGCGCCGATGGCGAGGAAACAGTGGATGGATTTTCTGTTCATGGTGCAGTCACCTGTTCGATATTAGCCAGGTTGGGTGACTTCGGACTGCTGGCCGAGCGCCGATTAGCGATCGGCGCGCAGGATTCCATCCTGCCCCACTGACTTGCCGGAAGCCGCTGGTATTCTCGGACACAGATGACATGCCCCGCGGCGTTGTCGCGGGCGAGGTCCAGTTCATAGTCCTGTTGGAGACCGAGCCAGAGGTCAGGGGATTCTCTGCCAGGAGGGCGGGCAAATTGTTTGCCATTCGCGAATCGCGAATATAGAATATATTCATGGCCCTGAAGCCACAGGACGTGTATGTTGTGCTCAAACTCGCAGCTGCGGGCCAGCGTCGTGCCCCGTATTCGCAGCTTGCGCTGGAGTTGGTGATGAGTCCGTCAGAGGTGCATGCGAGTGTGAAGCGTGCACAGGCGAGCGGATTGCTTCACGGATCGGCGCTGGAGAATCGGCCGAATATTGGAGCTATTGAGGAGTTTCTGGTCCATGGGTTGCGGTACGTGTTTCCCGCTGAGCGAGGGGAACTGACCAGGGGGGTGGCGACTTCTTATGGGGCAGCGCCTTTGCGCGAGCAGGTGGCCGCGACGGATGATCCGATTCCGGTGTGGCCGTATGCTGAGGGAAAGCAACGAGGATTCTCGTTCCTTCCCCTGTACAGAACCGCGCCGGCGGCTGCGCTGCGTGACGAAGGGTTTTACGAACTGCTCGTGCTGGCGGACGCGCTGCGCGATGGCCGCATTCGGGAGCGCAAGATCGCCGAAACGGAACTGCATCAGCGACTAGGGAAAACCCATGACACGGGCAAACCCTGATCCACTTACTGTTCTCGCCGGGATTTTGGAACCGATGCTTGAAGAACTGGTGTTCGTCGGTGGGGCCGTCACCGGAATCCTCGTTACGGATACAGGCGCGGGTGAACCACGTCCGACGCTTGATGTTGATTCTATTGCTGAGATCACGTCCTATGCGGAATACGCAGCGTTTGGAGAACGCCTTCGTGCGCTGGGATTCTCCGAGGACACCCGTGAAGGAGCGCCGGTGTGCCGTTGGATGCATTCCGGTATGATCCTGGACGTGATGCCAGTTGACGAAGGGATTCTCGGCTTCTCCAATCGCTGGTATCGAAATGCAATGGATTCGGCCAGCAGGCATCAGTTACCCAATGGATTGATTGCTCGTGTTGTGAGTGCGCCATATTTCGTTGCCACAAAACTCGAGGCGTTCCATGGTCGAGGCCAGAGGGATATCACGTTAAGCCATGATTTGGAGGACCTGATCTTCGTGATCGATGGTCGTTCAACGATTGTCGAGGAGGTACGCAGGGAAGGGGTAGCGCTGCGAGAGTATCTTCGGGCCGAATTTCGAGCGCTGTTGGACACAACGGCATTCCTCGATTCCTTGCCGGGCTATCTGTTACCCGACACTGCAAGCCAGGCACGGCTCGTCCTGATCCTCCAAAGAATGCACGCACTCGCTGAGAAGTCGCCCGCGTGATGGTTGGAAACCTGAAAACTGAGGTGCTCGCCGCATGACATGCCCCAAATGCAGGGTGGCGATGAAGCAGGAGAATCCGGGGCATCTTTCGCATGGGAACCGGAAGTGGCGGTGTCCGGCTTGTTTGCGGGTTCGGATGCAGAAGCCGAAGAGTGCGCGGCGGGCGAAAGATCACGGGGAGTGACAGGGTTTCCGGGCGGGTCGTCTTACAATAGGAGTTTCGATTCATTCCGCCGGACAGCCACCATTCCGAAACGGCTCCGGCAACCTGGAGAACCAATGAAAGCAGGAAAGATCGGGATTCTGACGGGGGGCGGCGACGTCCCTGGGCTGAATGCCGTTATTAAGACCGTTACGTACCGCGCGGGCGAGCTGGGCCGCGATGTGGTCGGCATTCGCCGTGGCTGGGAAGGCCTGACGCACCTGAACTGGGACGAAGCGGCTTCGGTGGAACGCTACGTGCGTCCGCTGGACCGGCAGAACACGCGCAGCATCGACCGCACGGGCGGGACGTGGCTGCACAGTTCGCGGACCAATCCTTTAAAGATGAAGAAGGTCCCGGCGTTTCTGGCCGGTGAAGGCTTTGTGGCTTCGGAGAATACGAAGCGCGGCGTGACGTCGACGGTTTACGACATGAGTCCGCGGGTTCTGAAAAACCTGGAAAAGCTGGAAATCGAATATCTGGTGGCCATCGGCGGGGACGACACGCTGAGCTATGCGGCGCATCTGGACCGTCTGGGCGTGAAGGTTGTCTGCGTGCCGAAGACGATGGATAACGACGTTCGCAACACGGAATATTGCATTGGGTTCTCGACGGCGGTTTCGCGCGCGACGGATGCGATTGACCGGCAGCGGACGACGATCGGGTCTCATGAACGGATTGGCGTGTTCCGCATTTTCGGGCGCGACGCGGGTTACACGGCGCTGTACACGGCGTATGTGAATTCGATGCGCTGCGTGATTCCGGAGTACAAGGTGGATGTGGATAAGCTCATCAACCTGCTGGTGGAAGACAAGAAGAACAACCCGAGCGATTACTCGTTGGTGCTCCTGTCGGAAGGCGCCGAGTGGGTCGGTTATGAAGTACAGGAATACGGGCGTCCGGACGGCTATGGTCACCGCAAGAAGATGAATATTGCGGAGATTCTGGCGGACAAGATCCAGGGGCAGACGGGTGAAGAGACGGTGGTCAGCGATCTGACTTACGATCTGCGCTCGGGGGCACCGGACTTTGTGGACCGCATGGTGGCTTCGACGTTCGCGGGTATGGCGATTGACACGATTCAGGCGGGCAAGAGCGGCCTGATGATGGCGATCAACGGTGGTTGCTACGCCGCGGTGCCGATTCCGGATCCGAAGCTTGGACCGCGCGCGGTGGACATTGCCAGCATGTACAACACGGACCGGTACCGGCCGAGCTATGCGAACAAAGAAGGTCTGCCGATCTTCCTGACGCGGCCGTAAGCTGTGAACTGGCGTTTCTGGGAGCGTTCGCGGGGGAAGAACCCTGCGGACGCTCCTTCGTCTTTAGAGCCCTCTGTTGTAAAGGCTGCCCTGACCCCGCAGCTGAGCCGTGAAATTCGTGAGAGTTTCAACGAGGCGTCGCGGGATGAGGAGCATTTTCCTTCGACGATTGATCCGCGAATTCAGCACGTGCAGGTACTGCTAAAGTTCTTCGGCGATTTGACCGATAAACGTGTGTTGGATGTCGGGTGCGGCAAAGGGCGGTTTGCCCGGGTTTTGTCGGAGAGCAATCCCCGCGTGGCGGTTTCTGGGCTGGATATCTCGGAGGCCATGCTGACGTGTGTTCCCGAAGGCGTGGAAAAGGTGGCGGCTTTGATGACGGACCTGCCTTTTGCCGCATCGACATTCGACTGTGTGTATGCAACGGAGTCGCTGGAACATGCCGTGGAGATTGAACGGGCGGTTGCCGAGATGTGCCGGGTTTTGAAGCCGGGCGGGCGACTGGTGATTATTGATAAGAACGCTGAGCACTGGGGCCGGTTTAAGACTCCAGCGTGGGAGCGGTGGTTTGAGCGCCGGGAGCTGGAGAAGTTGCTGGAACGGGACTGCGGACAGGTCCACAGCGAGTTCATTTCGTATTGGGAAGATGTGGCTCCGGATGGGTTGTTTTTGGCCTGGTTTGCGGTGAAGTAGAGTGGGCGTGGCTGCACCATACATGGCGCAGTACAGCTTTAGCGGCTCGGTTTGGGCGGTTGGTCCAATGCGTTTTTCTGTATCGTGTCCCAAAAGGTTTACAACCTCGATACACTAAGATCTATATGGCCTCAGAAACACTCTCCGCCGAAGGAGAGCGTAAGAGCTGGCAGGTAGCCCTGAACTGGATCTCGGCGATCCTGATCGCGATCATATTTTTGGTTGCGGGAATCTGGAAGGCGACTGATCCGGTAGGTGCGGCGGTCCGACTTGCGCAGGCGAGAGTGCCGGAGTCGCTGAGTCTTTTTGCCGCGGTGGCATTTGGCATTGCCGAGACATTTTCCGGCGTGCTGCTGCTGATCCCCCGGTTCCGCCGGTGGGGCGCGATCCTCACAAGTCTGATGCTGGTCGCGTTCATGATCTTCATCGGCATTCACTACAAAGAATTGGTTGGCGCGGAGTGTTCGTGCTTCCCGTGGCTGAAACGCGCGGTGGGGCCAGGGTTCTTCGTGGGCGACGGCATCATGTTGTTGCTGGCGATTGCGGCCGGGTGGTGGGCGCGCGCGTCGGACGGTTTGCGACCTGCGGCTCTTGTGCTGGCGGCGGTGGTGGTGTTTGCCGGTGTTTCGTATGGCGTGTCATCGACGAGGCAGACCGGGACCAAGGCACCGGACACGATTCTGGCGGAAGATGGCTCCACGATTTCGCTGCGTGAAGGCAAGGTTTTGATTTACTTCTTCAATCCCCAGTGCATGCATTGCCTGGAGGCGGGGAAGAAGATGGCCACATACAACTGGGGCGACACGAAATGGATCGGCGTGCCGACGGAGAATCCTCAGTTCGGCGGGTGGTTTATGGGTAAGGCCGGGTTGACCGGCAGGGGTCCGCTGTCAAAGGACCTTGACGTGCTGAAGAAGTTATTTCCGTTCGACCTGCCGCCGGCAGCGGTGGCACTGGAGAACGGATATCAGAAGGCTATGCTGCTGCAGTTTGAAGAGGCAGAGCCTGCCGCAACGCTGAAAAAACTTGGATTTATCTACGACAAATGAGGCTCAACTTGAATATTAAAACCGCAGGACTGATGTTATTGGCATTGGCGTCCGCCGCGAGCGCGGCTCCGCGACTTGGCCTGAGCACGGCGACGGTGGGAACGATCAACACCCTGCCGGGGCAGGCCGGGCCGACACAGACGGTGCAGGCTTATAACCTGGGCGATGGGTCTCTGGCACTGACGGCGACGTCGTCGGCAAGCTGGCTTTCGGCCACTGTTGGTGCGAAGACGGCCTGCGGTCAGGCTGGCGGTGGCTGCTACGCGGTGAGTATTGCGCTGAATACGGCTTCGTTGCCGGCCGGCGCGTACACCGAATTCATCACGCTGACGGATCCGAATGCGGTGGATTCGCCCCAGGACATTGCGGTGACGGTAAATACTACCGGGGTCCCGTCGTCGATTCAGGCTTACACAACGGCGTTTGGCGGCACGGATTCCAACGCGATCTTTCCGGTTTTCACGACGGGGACAGGCGTAAAGGGCACAATTGCCGTGAATTCGGGCGGCAACTGGCTGAACTTCCTGGATGGCAAGAGCGGGCTGATTTCGTCGCCCGCGCCGTGGCTGATTCAGGTGGCGGCGCAGGTTGGTCAGGCTCCGGGCACGTATACCGGGACGGTGACCATCAGCGGGTCGTCGGTCGCGACGGACAACAAGGTGATTACGGTAACGCTGACGGTGACGAGCGCACCGATTATTCAGCTGAACAACACGTCGGTACGGCTTTCGACGTATCAGGGTGGCGGGCCGCAGTATTCGTGGCTGACCTTTAACAACGCGGGCGGCGGGACGCTGGCAATCAGCGCGGCGGCAGGTTCCCAGAAGTTCCTGACGGGCACGGTGAGTGGCAATCAGGTTCTGGTAACTGCCGATCCGACGGGACTGACGCCGGGTGTTTACAACGGTTCCATCACGATTACGTCGAACGCGGCAAACAATGCACAGGTTTCGGTGCCGGTGCAGCTGGTAGTGGCGACGCCTGGTGTGCCGGTGATCTTCTCGGGCGGCGTGGTGAACGCGGCGAACGGGGCGGCGGAAGCGGTTTCGCCGGGTGACATTGTGGCGATTTATGGCAGTCAGCTGGCGGCCACGGGTACGGCGGCTACAAATGCGACGACGCCTCTGGCGAAGACGCTGGGCGGGGTACAGGTACTGGTGAATGGCGTGGCGGCGCCGCTCTTCTTCGTGTCGCCGGGCCAGATTAACTTCCAGATTCCCTACACGCTGACGGGTTCCGTAACGGTGCAGGTGGTTTCGAATGGTCAGAATGGCAACCTGCGGTCACTGAGCCTGAACGGCACGATGCCCCGGCTGCTGTTCTTCGTTTCGTTCATCTCTGGCAACTACGGTGTGATTGTGAACGCGGCGGATGGCAGTTTGACGCTGCCGACGGGCACGGTTGTGCCGGGCTTCGCGACGCACCCGGCGAAACCGGGCGACACGATTGTGCTCTACGGCATTGGCTTCGGCCAGACGACGCCGGGAGCGGTGGAAGGGCAGGCATCGACGGCCGCTCCGCTGCAAACAATCGCAGGCGCGACGGCGACGTTTGGTGGTGGGTTCGGTGGTCGCGCGACGACGGTGAACTCCGGGTTTACGGGGCTGACGCCGACGGCGGTGGGCCTGTACCAGGCGAACATCACGATTCCGGCCGATACTCCGCTGGGGCCGTCGGTGCCCGTGACGCTGACGGTGAACGGAGTTCAGACGAACAACGTAAATCTGGCTATCACGGCGACGGGCAAATAGGATAGGCTGAATGGCTGCGGGTCTGTTGGAAAGCAGACCCGCGGCAACAATTCAGGAGATCAAGATGGACCGACGACGTTTCTTAGCAGCGGGCAGTGCTTTGGCCGCTGCACAACTGGCACAGGCACAACAGGCACCGCCACCGCAGGGCAGACCGGCACCGCCTCCGGGCGGGATGGCCGCACCACTACCGCCCCGTTCGGGCAAGGTGAAGATGCATGTGGGAACGCAGCATTCGCACCAGGAAGAAGTATTGTCGGTACTGTCGTCATTCGGTGTGAACCATATCTGCAGTACGGATTTGGGGAAGACGCTGGACGAATCGTGGTCGGTGGACGGCTTGTCGCGGTTGCGGGAGAGCGTGGAGAAGCATGGCATCCAGCTGTCTATGGTGCCACTACCACTGCCTTCTCAGGCGATCGGGAAGGCGCCGATGGGCGCGGTGATGATGGGCAGGGATCCGGAGCGGGAGCGGCAGATTGAAATGTGCCAGCAGATGCTGCGGAACTGTGCCAAAGCGGGCATTCCGGCCGTGAAGTACAACATGAGCATTCTGGGCGTGGTGCGGTTGCCGGAGCGCAGCAAGGGCCGCGGTGACAGCATGTACAGCACGTGGAAGTATGCGGATGCGCCCGATAAGGACAAGCTGACGGAAGCCGGGGAAGTGAGCGCGGACCAGTACTGGGAGCGGATTGACTACTTCCTGTCGCGGATGGCTCCGGTGGCGGCGGAAACGAAGGTCCGGATGGCGTGCCACCCGCATGATCCAGGGATGCCGGAACCGGCGGGGTATCGCGGGGTTCACACGGTGCTGGGGAGTCCGGCGGGCCTGAAGAAGTTCGTTTCGATGTACGAGAATCCGTACCATGGTTTGAATTTCTGCCAGGGCACGGTGTCGGAGATGCTGCGGGATCCGAATAAAGAGATCCACGAAGTGATCCGGTACTTCGGGTCGCGGAAGAAGATTTTCAATGTGCACTTCCGGAACATCCGGGGGACGTTCAGCGACTTTGTGGAGACCCTGCCGGATGCGGGCAGCGTGGATATGATTGCGGCGATCAAGACGTACCAGGAAGTTGGGTACGAATACATGCTGATGCCGGATCACGTACCGCAGATACCGGGAGACAAGGGCGGCGCACAGGCGTTCGCGTTCTCGTTCGGGTATATCCAGGCGTTGTTGCAGATGCTGGGGTAGGGTCGAATTTGGAAAGAAAAGAGCCCAGTGCCGTTGTGGCGCTGGGCTCTTTGTGTTTTTGGGGTTGGAGTTGGCCGCTCCCTGGACCACAGGCTCGGGTGCAGAAGCGCGCCGGGGTGGGGATAAGCAGGACGAATTTACAGAACCGACCACGCGGTTCGGTACCGCGTTAGGCGGTGGGTGGGGGCTGGAGCTTTTCGAGGTCCTTTGCTTCCCCGAAGGAGGTGCATTTGGCTCCGGCGACGATGGTGCGGAGGAGGCCGGAGAGGACGGCACCTGCACCGACTTCGAACCAGCGGTCGACACCTCGGGCAGCGAGGGCTTCCATGGAGGCGGTCCAGAGAACGGAGCCGGGAATCTGCTTGTAGACGCCTTCGCGGGCATCGGCTCCGAGGGTGATTTCCCGCGCTTCCACGTTGTTGATGAGGGGGACGCGGAGATCGTTGAAGGTGGTCGCATCCAGGTCCGCGCGGAGACGCAGCTGGGCGGGTTCCATGAGCGGGCAGTGGAACGGGGCGCTGACGGGAAGCGGGACGACGCGTTTCGCTCCGGCGGCTTTGGCGAGTTCCATGGCTCGTTCGACGGCGCCCTTGTGGCCGGCGATGACGATCTGGTCGGGCGAGTTCAGGTTGGCGGCGGTGACGACTTCGCCCTGGGCGGCTTCGGCGAGGATGCCGGGGAGTGCTTCGAGAGGCATCCTGAGGATGGCGGCCATGGCCCCGACACCGGCGGGGACTGCGTCCTGCATATACTGGCCACGTTTGCGGACGAGGCGGAGGGCGTCGCCGAAGTTGAGGCAACCGGCGGCGACGAGCGCGGAGTATTCGCCGAGGGAGTGGCCGGCAACATAGTCAGGGGCACCGACTTCAGCTTCGAGCACGGACCAGGCGGCGACAGAGACGGCCAGGAGCGCGGGCTGGGTGTTTTCGGTGAGGCGGAGCTGGTCGTCGGGGCCTTCGAAACAGAGTTTGGAGAGAGAGAAGCCGAGGGCATCATCGGCCTCTTCGAAGCGGCGCCGGGCGGCCTCAAAGTTCTGCGAGAGGGTGAGGCCCATGCCCGCGAACTGCGAGCCCTGGCCGGGGAAGAGGAAAGCGGTTTTCATCGGATTCCTCTTCATTATCGGACAGGCTGTTTTGTTGTGATGGCGCGCGGGTATATACTCTCTGCGAAGTGTTGAGGAGAGCGAATGAGACGGCGTGATTTCTTAGCAACGAGTGCCATGGCGGTGGCCGGGTCCGGAATTAGTTTCGGCCAGACGCGGGAGCAGAGGCTGGAGCGGATCGCGATTATGAGCCTGTGCTTCAGCAGCATTCTGAAGACGCCGGCTTTCCCCAATGACAAGAACCGGGATCTGGACGTGATGGATCTGCCGCAGATGATTGTGGACCGGTACGGCGTCCATTACGTGGAGATGCAGCATTCGCATTTCCTTTCGACTGAGCTTTCGTATCTGCGGGACTTTAAGGAGCGGATGCGGAAGGCGAAGGCGACGATGAACCAGATCAACGTGGAGTTTGGGCCACTGAACATTTCGGCTACAGATCCCGTGTTGCGGCTGGAGGCCGTGGATCTGACGAAAAAGTGGCTGGACCACGCGGCGGAGCTGGGGTGCGCGCGCGTGATGATCAACCAGGGGACGCTGGCGCCTGAGATCCGCAAAGAGGCCATTGTGGCGGCGAAGGCGATGGGGGATTACGGGAAGACGAAGAAGGTATTCGTGACGATGGAGAATCGCGGTGGGGGCGCGGCTCCGGCCCCTGTACCTGGCGGGCCTCCCCCGCCCTACCGTCCGACGTGGCAGGATGTGGTGGAAGTGATTAAGGGCGCCGGGATTCATGCGAACCCGGATGTGGGGAATTTCCCGAATGAGGAAGCCCGGCATGCGGGACTGCGGGTGATGTACACGATGACTTCCGGGAGCAGCCACTGCCACTATGCTCCCGAACGGTACAGCGAAGCGGATGCGCTGAAGATCGCGAAGGAAGTGGGTTACAAGGGGCTGCTGTCGATTGAGACGGGCCGGAATAACGGGGCAGATCCGTATGCGGCGACTCAGTCGATTCTCGAAGCCCTGCTGAAAGACATGTAGGCGGGTCCGCTACAATTGGCGGAAATATGCGCTGTTCCGCCGTCCTCATTTCTGCTGTGACCTTCGCCGGACTTGCCTTCGGGCAGACTCCGGACCCGATAAAACCGCTGGTTGACCGGCTGGACCTGGAGCGCTACAAGGCGACGATCAAGGGCCTGACTCAGTTCGGGGACCGGCGGCAGGGCACGGAGCGGAATCGTGCGGCCAATGACTGGATTGAGACGCAGCTGAAGAGCTATGGCTGCGGGAATACGGAACGGCTGACGTATGACTATCAGGTGCCGACACCGGCGACGGGCGGCGCTGGTCGTGGAAGTGGCGGACGAGGTCCGGGTCGCGCCGGGGTTCGCACGAAGGGCGTGCGGGGACCGACGGGAGTGAACAACGATCCGATGAAGCAGCGGGATGAAAAGCTGCGGGCGCTGAATACGCCGCCTTCGGTTTCGGGCGAGCGCCAGGAAGTTTACTGCACAAAAATCGGGACGAAACATCCGGAAGAGATGTACGTGGTGAGCGCCCACATGGACGGGATTGGCTGGGGTGAGGCGGCGAACGATGACGCTTCCGGGACGGCGATTGTGCTGGAACTGGCGCGAATTCTGAATAGTCCTGAAGTGGAGACGGAGCGGTCGGTGCGGTTCATCCTGTGGAACAACGAGGAGAGCGGCACGAATGGCGCTCTGGCGTATGTGAACCAGCGCAAGGACCTGCAGGGAAAGGAAGATCCGGCGGGGTCGGGGAAGTATCCGGAGCCGAAGTGGCTAGGGGTGATTCAGCACGACATGATGCTGTTTGACCATGGCATGCCGGGCAAAGACGGGAAGCCGGGAAAAGACCAGCGGGTGGAGGCAGACGTGAATATCGAGTTCCAGGCGAATTCAAAGATGGCGGCGGAATCGGCGGCGCTGGCGTGGCAGGTGCATGCGGCGAATGAGAAGTACGCAACGGAGTACCCAGCGAACGTGGGGCCGCATATGAGCAATACGGATTCAGCGCGGTTTCAGGATTTTGTGGCGTCGATCAGCCTGCGGGAGAACGAGCGGATGCTGCATATCGGGACGGGGTGGGATCCGCACTGGCATCAACCGACGGACTTGTTTGTGAACTTCACGGATGCCGATTTCAAGCTGGGCCTGAATGCGGCGCAGTCGACTTTGGGAGCGGTGGCGCAGTTGGCCGGGGCTCGGGTAAAGCCGTGAGGAAGGTGGCGGCGGTTTTTCTGTTCGCGCCAGTAATGTGGGCGCAGCGATGGACGGCGCAGGAGAGCGGGGTGACGGCTTCGCTGCGAGGTGTGTCGGCGGTTGCGGCGCAGGTGGCCTGGGCGAGCGGGAGTGACGGAACATGGCTGCGGACGGTGAATGGCGGGGCGAAGTGGGAGGCGGGCAAGGTCACCGGGGGCGAGAAGCTGGATTTCCGCGGGATTGTGGGGTTTTCGGCGAACGAAGCGGTAGCGATGAGTTCGGGGGAGGGCGAGCTTTCGAAAGTTTTCCGGACGCTCGATGGCGGCGCGCACTGGGAGTTGCTGTTTGCGAATCCGGATGCGAAGGGGTTCTTTGACGGGATTGCGTTTCGGGACCGGCTGCATGGGGTGCTGATGGGCGATCCGGTGGGCGGACGGTTGACCGTGTTTGTGACGGCGGACGGCGGGAAGACGTGGACGCGCCGGGAAGGTCCGGCGGCGAACGAAGGGGAAGCGAGCTTTGCGGCGAGCAACTCGACGCTGCGGGTTGGCGGGAAGGGTTCGATTTGGATCGCCTCGGGCGGCAAGGGCGGGGCTCGGGTGCATCTATCGGCGGACGACGGGAAGACGTGGGTGGCGGTGCAGAGTCCGGTGCGGCATGACGTGGAGACAGCCGGGATTTTCGGACTGGGTTGGCGGGATGCGAAGCGCGGGATCGCGGTGGGCGGCGATTACCGCAAGGACAAAGAGGCGGCCGCGAATATCGCGGTGACGGCTGATGGCGGGAAGACGTGGACGGCGCCGAAGGCGGGTCCGGCTGGGTTCCGGTCGGCGGTGGAGTATTTGCCGGCGGCGAAGGTGTGGGTGGCAACGGGGACTTCCGGATCGGATGTTTCGGCGGATGGCGAGGTTTGGCGGAAGTTCGACGACGGTGCCTACAACGCGCTGAGCGGAGGCTGGGCGGTGGGACCGAAGGGCCGGATTGCCCGGTTTGAGCAGAAATAAGGGCGTTTCCTGTAAGCTATAGCGGTGAAAGCTACTCTTTTAACCCTCCTCCTGGCGATGGCCGCGTTTGCCGCCGATACCGCCAATCCCCTCGCCTCCACACTGGAAGCCTGGAAAAAGGCCATGCTGAGCAAAGACGCGGCAGCGCTGCAGAAGATGTACCATGCCGACCTGACGTATACGCACTCCTCCGCCATGACAGAAACAAAAGCGGAAGCGATTGCGGCCGTGGCGAAGGGCTCAACCAAGGCGATCGAGTATCGCGATGTGACCACGAAGGTCTACGGCAACACGGCGATTATGAAGGGCAAGTTCGACATCACGAACGACCAGAACGCGACGAGCCACCTGGTGATTCTGATGGTGTGGACAAAGTCCGGCAGCGACTGGCAGTTAGTGGCGCGCCAGGCGACGAAGCTTCCGTAATCTTAGTGGATTGTCCAGCCGCCATCGACCATGAGGGTATGGCCGACGACCATGTCGGAAACGACCATGTCGGAAACGACCATGTCGGAAAGATGGCTGCAGAGAAATAATACGGCACCGACGAGATCTTCCGGCTGGTTCCAGCGGCCGGCCGGGAGCATCCGGGTGCTGGCCCATTCTTTATAGCCGGGACGTCCGAGGCTCACCTTGCAAGACTCGGTTTCGGTCCAGCCAGCGTTATCCTGCAGGCCAAAACCTGAGTAATCCGGCATACTTTCGATGATGTGCGGTAATACGTGATCCGTGTCCACGTCGGACCATACATGAAGCTTTTGGGACGAGTTCTCCTTGCTGCTGCAGCACTGCCTTTGCTGGCCAGCGCGGGCCTGATCACGACGGTTTATGATGCGGGGCTGGGGACGCTGCCGGAAGCGCAGGGTTTTACAGCTGCAATGGCGTCCGCAAATAACGCGCATGTCACAAGCGGCGTGCTGGATGTGGATGGCTACGGCCCCGGCGTGAACAACTCACCCGGGTACTATCTGGGGCAGAACGGTACGTTTCTGTTTTCGTCGTTTGTGATGGAATCGCGGTTACGAATTGTGGAGTCGAACCAGAACAGTGGACCGGGCGGCGGAGGATATCCCCGTGGTGGCTTCATTCTGGAAGCGGTGGATAACAACGGGCTGACAGTGGATGTGCAGTTTTCGACGGGAGGCCTGTGGATGCAGACGAGCGACGGGGTGGCGTTCAATCCGGCCTCGACAGGGTTCCTCAGCCTGGATACGAGCATCTTCCACACATACCGGTTTCAGGCGGATGGGACAAGCGCGAGTCTCTACATTGACGGAGCGGCCAGTCCGTCGCTGTCGATGTCGATCGGGTCGCTGCAAGTCTCGGGTGGTTCGACCAGCTCGGTGCTGTTTGGCGACGCCAGTCTGCTGACGCGGGCGCACTACCAAACCGAGTATTTCCTCTATTCATCGAACCTGGATGCTTCGATGGCACCGGAACCGGGGACTCTCGGGCTGCTCAGCCTGGCGATGGCTGGTCTGGTTGTACGGCGGTACCGCAGAGCACGTTAGAGCTTTCACGTACAATTGTGAGCGCATGACCCGGCGCAAACTCCTCGGCGGCATTGCCGCCACCACCACACTCCAGCAGGTTGCCAAAGCAGCGGAGTGGAAACCGAAGCTTGGCATTTTGGCTCCCTTCACCGAGGGCAACGTGAAGTTCGCCAAGGACGAGGGCTTCACGAACATGATTCTGGGCGGGACGCCGGGATCCACGATGGATGCGAATAAGGTGACGGACGCTCAGTTGGCGACCGTTAAAGCGACGCTCACGAAGTATCAGATGAACGTGTCGGCGTTCCAGGCGTCGCAGGACCATATCCACCCCGATCCGGAGCGGCGGAAGCGCGATAACGACTACTTCGTGAAGCTGATTGAGGTGGCCGGGAAGCTGGGGATTCCGTACATCGGGACCTCTTCCGGAAAGGACGTGAATAAGCCGTTCGACGTGCAGGTTTCCGAGATCGTGAAGGTCTACGAGGAAAAGTACTTCAAGGCTTGCGAAGCGAACAAAGTACGGATTCTGTGGGAGCCGTACCCTGGAGGCGCGAATCTGGCGGTGAGCCCAGCAGGTTTTGAGGCGCTTTTCAAGGCGTTTGGAAATTCCCCTTATGTGGGGCTGCAGTATGACCCCTCGCATTTGGTGTGGCAGATGATGGACCCGATTCAGACAGCGCGGGACTATGTGGACAAGATTTACGATGTCCACCTGAAAGACACAGAGGTCCGTTGGGATGTATTGCGGCGGGTGGGGATCAATCCGCAGCTGGTGAATCTGCGGAAGGATGCGCAGTGGTGGCTGTACCGGCTGCCGGGTCTGGGGTCGATCAACTGGGCGGATTTCTTTACAGTGCTGCAGCGGGCCGGGTATCAGGGCGCGATGAGTATTGAGCACGAGGATCCGCTGTATGGGTCGCCGAACCGGCCGGGGCCGGATTTCACGGCGGACTACGCGACGGGCTTCAAGATGGCGAAGCGGTATCTGCGGCAGTACGTTCCGGACTAGACTCCTACCCTAAACCTTTTTCGTGGAACCGCCGATTAGTTATCAGGCGCGATGGCTTTCGACGAAAAACTGGTGGAAAAGTATCTGGACCGGGCAATGGAGGAGTTCGCCACGAATCCGTTGGCCGTCCAACTCATGCGCCGCCTGGCGATTGAGGGTCGGGATCTTTTCGTAAAGGCAGGTATAAAGCACCTGCAGCAGTCCGACAGCGGCAACGCGGAGCGGATGCTGGGGCATTTGCTGTTGCGACAGGAGTCGCTGCTGGACCAGATTGCCAACCCGGAGGAGAATTCGCGGGCAGCATCGACGGAGCTTTTTCGGCGTTTTAACAAAATCGATGCATCGTTCGATGTCCGGATGGCAAGGAAACTGCCCTGCAGGGGAGCCTGGAGCCAGCCGGGGGCGTTCGATGGCGGACGTTCCGGGCGTGCGCTGGAGATACTGGATGAAACGTCCCAGGGCAGGCGTTTGCTACCGATTTTGGGGCATCTTCCAGATTCCAGCGACCCACGAATTTCAGCCCGGGCGACGCTTTTCGTGGGCCGCCGGGTGCAGAGTGCGGAGTGGACGGCGCGGCAGCTTTCGCGTTCAGACCCCAGAATTCGAGCTAATGCCGTGGAGGCCCTTTGGGGGGTGAAGACGCCGACGGCGATGTCGCTGTTTGACCAGTGTGTGGGCGATCAGCACAACCGGGTGGCGGG
>CANIHR010000102.1 GCA_947467185.1 Bryobacterales bacterium | reverse complement strand
TTCGCACGCTCGATTGTCGATTGCGTGCTGTCCGTGATGATACCGGCGATCACCGGGATGCGTCCCTTTACTTCTTCCACGGTCCAGCCGACGATGCGGCGCGTCTCATCTGTGGAGAGCGTATGCCCTTCGCCCGTGCTGCCGCATACAGCCAGGCCGTGCACACCAGCCTGCTCCACCATGTACCGCACTTCGGCACGATGGGCAGCCTCATCAATGGAGCCATCCTCACGGAAAGGCGTCACCAGGGGTGGAATGATTCCGTGGATCCGATCAATGCTCATGCAATTTCCTCCTGAGGCGTTGCGGTGATCGCCCGAGCCGCGGCGATCACCTCTTTTGTGAGTTCTAACATTCGTTCATTACCGAGCCGGACACGTGGACCCGAAACGCTGACGGCAGCGACCGTTCCACGTAGCGGGTTGGCAACAGCCGCGGCCACACAACGTACGCCAGACTCGTTCTCTTCCAGGTCCAGAGCATAGCCGCGTTCCCGGATCGCGCGAAGCTCTTTCTGCATTCCGGCCCAACTGTGGATTGTGTGTCTGGTATACACGCTCATTCCCCTGCGCTCCAATATCTCGCGCGCCTCTTCATCCGTTAATGCGGCCAGAATGGCCTTCCCGAGGCTGGTGGAATGTAAGCTCCATCGCGTGCCGACATCACCGCGAGTGTGCAGTTGGAATGCCGATTCCAGGGATGCGATGACAATCACCTGGTCATTGGAGAGCATTCCGAGCTTACAGGTTTCGCCCGTGACCTCCACCAGCCGCCGCAATACGGGCCGTGACTGCGCCAGTTCTCCAGACCGCTTCGCAAACAACAGGCCCAATTCCAGGGCGCTGGGACCAACTCGATAATGCCGTGATACCGGATCCTGGCGCACAAGATCAAACTGCTGCAGCGTTCTAAGAAGGTTGTGTGCCGTACTCTTTGGTAGCTGAACCCGACGCGCAATGTCCGATAGCGCCCAAACTGGCGAGTCAACCGAAAAACAGACCAGGAGTTCCAGAGCTTTGCTGACAGAGGCGACCTGATATTGGTCCCCGGCTGGACGAGAACGCTTTGCGTTCAGTGGCACTGAACCTGGTCGCGTTTTGATTGGCGCCTCTAACACATATAGAGCTTAGTTGCGATTCACAACTGGCGCAACAGGCTGTTCAGATCTGCCGAACACAAAAACAGACTACGGCTTTCGGCGCTGTGATCACGTTTCATGGCTTACTTTAAATGCAGTTCGACCTTCTCAACCTTGACAGACTGAGAGGGTGTGAACGGGCCTTTACGGTCCACGGCAACGGCAATGCTGTTTTCGCCGCGTTTCAGGATCGCCGTGGGGACGAGGAACTCCAGGCGGGTGAGCTTCTGCGCGGCGAGGTTCTTGACAAGCGCGCCGGGTGACACGGTGGCTGGCTGTGGATCAGGGGAAAAGATGCGTGGGTCTTTCCACCGCGCATCGACCAAGTCACGCTTCAAGCTGATGCCGTTCAACTGCACGGAGACTTCGTCGCTCTCGACATGCTGAAACAACACCAGGCGCAGCCGCGCTTCGGTGCCGGATTTCACTGGCTCCCAGACTGGAAGCGTAAGGGTGGATGCGCTCTGATCGTTCCGCAGGTCGAGGGGCAACGGAGCGTCGTTATTGGATGAGCCGTGCCCTTCATTGTGGGCATAGCCGCCGCGGCGTTCGATCGGGTAATACCTCGCGCTTCCGCTGATCGTCGTCAGGCTGCCGACGGTGGAGAAGACCTGTATGTCTCTCGAATCGGTCTGGGTCAGGCCGAGTTTCTTTGCCTGTTCCGGTGAGCCGATGATCCCATTAAAAGTGCCCACGCCGTCAGCGCCCTGGTGGAGATAGTTGCCATAGACTCCGCGCAGAAGATCGAGCGACTGGTCTCCGTGATAGCCATCCGTGGCATGGAAGCTGTCGAAGCCTGGCATGAGTTTTACGGGAGCGCCGGCCATCGCTTTGCGAAATGAGGCGACATCCACGTTGATGGTGCGTGTGCCGAGGATGAGCACATCCACGAGGCCCTCACGCGCCCAGGTCTCGATATCGAGACCGTCCATGTGACATCCATCAACAGAATCGGGCACTCGCGCCGCAAGCAGGAGAGGGCGGCCCCGTTTCGCTGCCTGGGCCTGAAGAGTGGCACGCACCTCACGCAGGAAGTTTGTGAGGTGTTCGCGATTCTCCCACTGCTTGCCCGGCGGCAGATGCGGCGTGTGACGGAGAAAGTCGAGGTGCACGCCGTCGAAATCATATTGCTCCGCGACTTCGCGAACAATCGACAAGCGGTAGTCACGCACCTCCTTCACTGCGTAGTTCCAAAACCCCTGCCACCACCAGGAACGGATGAGCCACTCGGGGTGCGCGGCTTTGACCGGATTGCGCCTGTTCAACTGGGCATAGGTTGCTATGTCATACACAGCCAGGTCACCCCGCTCTACTTCATTCATGCGCAAGCCCCACCAGATTTCTTTGTTGCGCTTATGGCCTTCCTGGATCATCCGGGTGAAGTAATCCAGGCCCTGCTCGCGCCATTTCACCAGGCCCGGATGCTGGATGGCGGGCAGGATCTTGCTGCGGTAATGCGCCACGCCCTCATTGGAGACGTCAATGCAGATCGCATCGAGCTGGCTGGCAGGCTGGCTGGCGGCATCAAACACATAACTCATCACTTCGTTCATGTCCGAGCCGAAGCCGCCCTTGCGCTGAATATCCGCCGCCGGATCGTATTGAAAAAAGATGCGCCGCTGGTGATTCACCGTGGCGGCGTGCGTGGCGGAGAGACGAACCGGCGGAGCAGCGTGCAGGGCGGCCAGCGACGCCAGCAGCAGGGCAGTAAGGCGGGTGGGAGTATGTGTCATTTCGTTCCGTTATTGTAAAGCGCAATTTAAATTGGCCACGATCTACCACTTGCCAGCGGGGAGATTGCATTCGGTTTTCGTGACGATGCTTGTGGTTGAGGTTTCTGGGTTTGTGCCACAGGGTGCGAACCGTTTGAGCTGAGAGAATCCGACGAGCGGCAATTTGCGTGAGTGGGCGAGTACTCACGGAACTCCGCAGCAATTACTCCCCGATGCCGGATTGTGCTGGCCGCGGCGGGCCGCTCCAGCGTCATCGTGCCAAACAGGAGTGCAACCAGGTGTTACGCTCAGCGTCGGCAGTCGGATTCTGTGAGGGCCGGGCGCTGGCGCTCAACGGCCCGGTCACGATGGGGACGTTGTCGCATATTGATTGGCGTCTGTATCAAACATAGAGCTTAGTTGCGATTCATGACCGACGCAACAGGCTGTTCAGGTCTACCGAACACAAAAACAGAGATGCCTGTACCACCCGGCAGCGCCGGCGGCTTGAGATTGGCCATTTTCGGCTTGCGCACTGTTCCGCACTCTGCCTGGATAAGACATTCGTCCCGGCCGGGGAATAAGGGGTGACTCAGGCGGTAAGTGCGGCTGTTATGTTTTTGGGAAGGTGCTTAGGGGCGCTTCCTGAGGGGCCGACTGATGAGGTTCTTCAGTCTGGATTTAGGGTTGACGACGGACCTGGCGAGGATGTCCTCCTCTGTGAATTTGGCGAACAGAATTTCACCGTCGGTGGAGCGGTTTCGATCATAGGAGATGTAGATTGAGCCGTCGGGGGCCTGGAAACCGTCCGGATACGATATGCCTGTGCGCTCGTCAAGCATGAGTCCGCCCGTCCAGGTAAACCCGTCGTCGTCAGAGAGCCAGGCTGTGAGTTTGCTGCGGCCCTGATGCGTGTCGATCGTCTCCCCATGCTTGATGAGAAGAATTCGGCCTGACGCCAGACGACGGAAGTGAAATCGCGAGACGGGATGGTTGATTTGTGGCGGAGGCGAGGGTGTGGCCCAGGTCTTGCCGCCATCGGTGGACGTGCTCTGCATCAGACCTGTGGTGGTCCGCGCGAGCATCCAGAGGCTGCCGTCCTTCCGTTCCACTGTCATATGTTCGTCCCAGGTAGCATTTGGGAAGAGCACATGACCGCGCCGCGTCCACGTAGCGCCCTTGTCCATCGAGACGAAGAGGTTTGCACCGCGCAGGGGGTCGAGATCTGTGAACGCGCCTTCGAAAGGTCCGTAGCCCCTGGGGTTGAGTGAAACAGGAAGGAGCCATTCCCCAGTGGAGAGGATGGTGGGCTTATTGAGCGTGAAGCCGTGCCAAATGCGGCGCGGCGCGGACCAGACCGGCGTGGCGTCGTCGGGATTATTGCAGACCGCAGCCCAAACGCCGGAGCGACCGTCGAATTGCATCATCGATTGATTGAAGAAGAGCCACAGGCGGCCCTGCGGATCGGTCCACAGGTTGCCGACGAGGATGCTGCGGAACATGGGCAGGTTCTTCGATTGGGCATCGATAACCAGGCGGGGCCTGGACCAGGTGAGGCCGTCGTCGTCGCTCGAGGCCAGCACAAAGAACGCCTTCGGACCGTCCTCGCCCGCCACCCAGGCGCTCCACAGCCGGCCAGCAGGAGTACGCGCGATTCCAATCGTCATCCCGTAGTCAAGCTGGTCATAGTCGTACTGAGGTAGCGGCGAGGTATTTAGGGTGGGTGGAATCAGCGCGAGGTCGGCTACCTTCTCCATCACTGAGATCTCAAAGGCGCGAGTCTGTTCGGGTGTGAGGTCGAGAGATTGGGCGACCAGCATCGCGGGCAGTAGCACCAATGAAAATTTCCGTAGCTGGGGATACATTCGAAATTGCTCCTTGCGTCGTCAACGCCTTTTCGCCCGCGGCACCTTCGCGCCGTAATAGACCGCCCGGTGGCGGTTGTCGTCGTAGGCGAGGTGCAGCCACTCGCGATCGCGGCTTACAAAACCATCCGGATAGTTGATCCGACCGCTGGGCCCGTCGCTTGATTCGTTCACCAATACTCGTTGGTAGGGCCACGTCTTCATGCCGTCAAAGCTGACCCACAGGGCCAGCGGGCTGCGGTGGCGGGGATTCGGGTTGTGCAGTAACGCGACAGTCTCTTTTCCCAGCGAATACATGGTCGCTTTCGACCCTGGGTTCGGGATCTCGCTCCTGGTAGCGAAGTCGGGCCAGGTGCGGCCACCATCGCGCGATTCGGCGTAATAGAGCACTCCGCCCAGGCCGTCCGCGCGAATGATCATTGCGATGCGATTTCCGGGCAACTCCACAATGTTCGGTTCCGCCCAGCCGAAATAGCGGTCATTGGCAGTAAGACGGATATCGCCATGTTCGCTCCACGTCTTACCGTGATCGGAACTGATGAGGACGCCGTTACGAGGGTTGGTCAGGTCGCGTTCCAGCGGTGGTTTCGAGCTCTCATCATCCGGCCCAATGTAGTGCTGGAAGGGCAGCAGGATGCGGCCATCACGCGAGATGATGCCGTTGCGGATGAAGGTGCGGTTTTCGAGCCGGCCCGGCAGCAGCGCTGGCGCTGTCCACGTCCGGCAGTTGTCAGTGCTGTGGATGACGTACGACTTCCAGTCGTTGCGCCAGTGAAGTGCGTGCGTGGCGAAGTACAGGGAGCAACGCCCTTTGTGGATCAGCAACTCTGTCGGGCCCTGCCCGATGGCTTTGCCCTCCCGCGGAATGCCCACGTTGAAGGGTTCGAGCGGCGTCCAGGTTTTGCCTTTGTCCCGGCTACGGGTCACGCCGGTGTAATTGAGGGGAGATGGCTCAGTGGTACCACCGGCGAGAATGAACAGAAT
Organism: Bryobacterales bacterium; assembly: GCA_947467185.1. Taxonomy (GTDB): domain Bacteria; phylum Acidobacteriota; class Terriglobia; order Bryobacterales; family Bryobacteraceae; genus BOG-234. The sequence goes on along the minus strand of CANIHR010000102.1, from coordinate 11,582 downwards.
CCACGTCCCGTCAGGGAGTTCGCGCAGAGTAGTATCGCAAACCATGCTGTTGGGCTTGATGCCATCGTACGAAATGGTAGTGCGGTCCAGTTTCGCATCCGCAACCGCCAGAGTCGGCCAGTCGGGCTGCCGCTCGCCGGCAACCAGCGGCGACGATGCTGCGGCAAGGAACGTACGCCTGTTGATCATACCCTTCTCCCGATTCGCCAAACTGACATCCTAAGACGGGGACATTAAAATGTCAATGCCAATCAAACACATGTTTATAGCGCCAGACGATCCGTTGCGATGCGCCCGTGGTCCAGACTAAGGTACGGCTCCAACCGGTACATGATTTCTTCCAGATGATGGCGAACGTGCTTTCGAGTCGCGTGATCGGCTTCATCCACCCGGCCGGAGGCCACAGCCTCAGCCATCGAAACGTGCCAGTTCTTCGGCAGCCTCCGGGCACCGAAGAGTTTGTCGTAGAAGGAGTTGAACACCAGGTGCTGATTCTTTTCGATCTGCTGTCGCAGGTAAGGGCACGCCGAACCGTCCGCGATGCTTAGGTGGAAGTTCAGGTGGCTGAGCCGCAACTGGTGCATGGAGGCTTCTGTCGCCTGCTCGGGGTGTTCGGCGTTTTCTTCGTAAAGCCCGTCCACATCCGAGGCCATCGCGACGATGTCGCGCCGCTCCGCAGCACTGGCCCGCTCTGCAAACAGACGAGCCGCCTGCGTCTCCAGAGCCTCCCGGACAATACAGAAGCCGCGAATCTCCTGCGGAGTCGGGATCCGAATCCGGGTTCCCACTCGGCGACCGCTCTCAACCAGCAACTCCTGTTCCAGTCGCTGCAGCGCCTCGCTAACGGGGAGCACACTCACGCCGAGATCTGCCGCGATTTTGCGCCGGTTGATCTCGGCGCCGAGCGGCCAAACTCCACGCAGAATGCGGTCCAGGATGTACTGGTATGCACGTTCCGCGAGATCGCCCCCCTCGCGTGCAGGTATCCGATCAGGATTCTTTGACACGAATCCATCATAAGCATATAGATGCCTTAGCGCCGCGTACTCTGGCGACAAAACATATTTACTGCCGTATTTGACATTTTAATTACCTCGAATACATACTTGATCCGTGAGTACCTTGAAAACTGGTCTGGCGACAGGGACGCCCCAAATGGGAGTTTGGCTCAACCTGGGATCAGCCGTCTCCGCCGAAATCGCCGCACTCGCCGGATACGACTGGCTTCTCATCGACCTGGAACATGGATCGGGCGACTATCGTGATCTCGCCCAACAGCTCTGGGCCGCCCAGGCGGGCGATGCGTCCGCTATTGTGCGAGTTACGGCCCTGTCCGCTCCGGATATCAAGCGGGTGCTCGACCTTGGACCGCACGGCGTGATGCTCCCGAACATCGAAACTGTTGAGCAAGCCGTCTCCGCGGTGGAGGCTGTTCGGATTCCACCGCTGGGGTTACGAGGAGCGGCGACTTCCACGCGAGCAAGCCTGTATGGGTACGGCTACGAGGCTTACATCCGCGAGGCCAATTCGTCCATTCTGCTGGCGGTGCAGATAGAATCCGTCAGAGGTCTTGCCAACGCGGCCGAGATTGCTGCTGTGGAAGGCATTGACGTGCTCTTTGTGGGTCCGCTGGATCTGAGCATATCGATGGGGATTCAGGACCCACAAAAGGACGAGCGCTTTCATGAAGCGTTACTCTCCGTAGTTCAGGCGGCAAACCGCTCCAACAAGGCGGCCGGCATCCTGGCGCGCAACGAATCCGAGGCGGAACTCTTTTTGTCGATGGGCTTTCGCCTGCTGGCCTCTGGATCGGACCGGGGGATTCTGGCTTCCACGATGCGCAAAGGAGCCGCCGCCCTGAAAGCCCTGGCTTCGAAAACGACGGAAGCATGACGGCGGAGTTCATCCTGCTGATCGATCTGGGGACGCAGAGCCTGCGCGCGACTGTTCTGAATCGCAGCGGCGAGCGGGTCTTCAGCAAGTCGCTCCCTGTTTCGACCCGCCGACAGGGTGCGTGTCATGAACAGGACCCAACGGAGTGGGGTGCCGGGATGCTGGAACTGTTGGCCGCTGTTGGGGCGGAACGGGATCTGGCTGGTTCCATTCGTGCGATCGGCGCATGCGGAACTCTTGGCGGGATGGTGGCGGTGGATGTGCACGGCAGACCATTGCGGCCTGCAATCCTCTACAGTGATCAGCGGCCCTCTACCTGCATCGGGGAGATTGAGGCAACAGCGTACTTCCAGGAGTTGCAGCGGCAAACTGGCTGGCGCGTGTTTGGTGGAGACCTGCTGCCTCAGGTGCTGTGGCTCTCTCGCCAGGAGCCGGATGTCTATGACCGCGCGCAGTTTTTGCTTGATTCGACCGGTTATCTCAACTTCGTATTGACCGGCCAGGCCAGCCTGGAGACTTACTCCGGGTACAGTTGTTACGCGCAGCCCTGTTCACCGGGCGTGCCCGCTGGACTGCTGCGAAAACTGGGCCTGGAGCCGCCGCGCTTCGGCACGGCTGTCGGGGCTGGCGACCGGATCGGGAGGTTGCGCCCTGAGGTCGCGTCGCAGGTGGGTCTTCCTGGGTGCAGCGTCTTCGCACTTCCGTACGACAGCATGACTGCTTATCTGGGCGCGGGACTTTGCGAGACCGGAGACGCGCTGGACATTTCGGGCACGGTCACGTCTTTCGGTGTTTTGCACCCTGCCCAGGTCATCGATTGTGAGCGGCGAATTTACTCCATTCCTTTGCCTGCCGGCACGAACTGGTTGGTAAGGGGGTCGACGTCGTCTTCCGGTAGTGCGTTGGAATGGGCCAGGCGTGAGTTTCTGGACGACGGCTTCGGCGCATTTGACGGCCTGGTTGCCGCATCTTCGCCGGGAGCGAATGGTGTTTTGTTTCTTCCTTACCTGGCTGGAGAGAGGGCTCCGCTGTGGAATGCGGGCGCACGCGGAGTTTTCTTTGGCATTACGGGATCGACCACGCGAGCCGACATGGCTCGCGCTGTCTATGAAGGACTCTGCTTCTCATTGCGCCACATTCAGAGCGTGATGCGGTCGAACCAGGTACCGATCGGAAAGGTAAAACTGACAGGGGGCCTCTCGCAGAATCGGCTCCTGAACACGATCAAGGCGGATGTTACGGGCAGGACTCTGTTAGCACTTCGAGACCACGAGATGACCACACTCGGTGCGGCTTCTATCGTGGGGCGCGCGCTCGGCTGGTATGCGGACGATCGGGAGGCCTCAGCCGCGTTACTCGCTATAGAAGAGGAGTACGATCCCAATCCGGCGCACGCAAGCCTTTACGATCAGCAATTCGGCACCTATGTGGAATTGGCTGATCGGCTCACGCCGATGTTCCGCGCGGCTGAAGCACGTGTAATGGCAAAGACGTAGCCCGGAGGGCCCTGGTAAAAGCGCTCCGCAGTGAGGTGCGTGCCACGCTTCAGGCCCAGACAGACAAACGGGGCGTTGCTCTCGGATGAAAAGGATGGACGTCATCCGGTAACCGGAAATTCGCAGACCGTTCCGCGCCATACCGAAAATCAGCGAACACCTCGTCAGCCAAATCCTCCGGTAACCGCCCTGGAGCGGCATGCTGGCACGGCGACGATCCCGGCTATAGAATCTGGTCATGCGAGGCTTATTCAAATGCGGACTCCAGGCAACGGCGGCTGGAATGCTCGCGGTCGTCCTGCTGACTGCAGCGCCGCCCCTTCCCGGCAGCCTTCGTGCGCGGGCTTCGGCGGCAAAGGCGCAAGGCGATGCGGCGGGGGCTTTGGCATTGTTCGAGCAGGTTGCCGCAGCAGAGCCAGGGGCGGCCGATGTTCGGGATGAGGCGGGGTTTCTGCTGGCGGTGCTCGGGCGGCAGAATGAGGCCATCGCGCGGTTTGAAGAGGCGATCCGGTTGCAGCCTAAATATGCTGCGGCGCACTACCATCTGGGCGTGGCGCTCTGGCTTCGACAGGATTTGGAGCGTGCAGTGGGCGAACTGCGAGAAGCGGTACGGCTGAATGGCGCGAATGCGGATTATCGATATCGTTTGGCGGTGTCACTGCTGGAGACAGGTCAGGAGACGGAGGCTCGGACGCAGTTAAAGGCCGGGCTTGTCGGGGCTCCGCGTCGCGCGGATCTGTGGAACACGCTGGGGCAGGTGGAACAGCGGAGCGGGGATCTGGCAGCGGCCCGGGAGGCTTACCGGAAGGCCGCCTTGTATCAGCCGACGGAGCTGAGTTACCGAAATAACTACGGGCTTTTGCTGGCGGATACGGGGTCGGCTGCGCTGGCGGTGGAGGAGTTCCGGAAGGTGCTGGCGAAGGATCCGGCGAACCGGGATGCATCCATCAACATCGGGTATGCCCTGCTGCAAAAAGGCGATTATGATGCCGCGCTGAGTACGTTTCGGGAATTCTTGAAACTGCATCCGGCGGACGCGGTGGCGCATTACGATCTGGGCCTGGCGCTGAAGCAGAAGGACCAACTGACGGGGGCGCGGAAGGCGTTTCGCGAGGCGCTGCGGCTGGATACCGCGATGGTGGAGGCGTGGTACACACTCGGGATCACGGCGTGGCAGGACGGGGACTTCGACGAGATGGCCGAGGCAATGGGCAAAGCGGTGGAGACGCGGCCTGGGTATGCCGAAGGGCATTACATGCTGGGCACAGCGTATAAGTTACTAGGCAAGCTGCCGGAAGCCGTGAAGGCGCTGGAGGAGGCCATCCGGCTGGACCCGACGACTCCTGGACCTTACAATACGCTGGCTCAGGTACGCCAGGCGCAGGGACAGGCGGGCGAGGCGAAGAAGTTGTTTGCTCAGGCTGCGGAAGTAAAGAAGACGCTGGAGGCGAAGCAGGCGGCAAAGCTGGGAACGATGGGGCATTCGTCGCGGGACAAGGTGCATGCGACCCGGGAAACGGGCCACGTGACGCGAGACACCGGGCACACGACCCGGCCAGTGGCACCGGCGAAGCCCTGAGTGTACGGACTACCTGGGTGCGTCACCTTCAGTGAAGGTCAGGATCTGGTTGGCCTTCACGCCGGGCAGTTTCTCCACGAGACCTGAGGGCCAGTGGATTTCGAGGTCGGCGGTGGTGGCGTCGAGGAGACCAAAGTGGATGCGGAGGTCGGACTGCGATAGGTAGCTGCCTCCGCTGCGGACTTCGTCCATTTGCCGGTGGGGTTTGCCGGCGCGGAGCGAGGTGCAGTAGACGCGGGCTCCGATGGCGGTCCGGTTCGATTTGGTGCCGACGAGTTTGAGCTTCAGCCAGCTGTTCTTGAGCGTGGAATCGCAGCGAAGGAGTTGGGGGTAATCGTTGATGCAGTTGACGAGGATATCGAGGTCGCCGTCGTTATCGAAGTCCCCCAGCGCCATGCCGCGGCCGGTGACTTTTTCAGTGATGCCGGGGCCGAGGGTGTCGCCCACCTCTTCGAAGCGCCCATTGCCGAGATTGCGATACGCGACCTTGCGCTGCCTGTAACCGGACTCGAGATCAGAGTCACCGACCTCGGGGTAGACGTGGCCGTTGCAGAGCAGGATATCGGCCCAGCCGTCGTTATCGAAATCCAGGAAGGAAGCGCCCCAGCCGAGGAAGCGGGTGATCTTGCCGAGGCCGGACTGGAAAGTCCGGTCTTCGAAAAAGCCGTCTCCGGAGTTGTGGTACAGCGTTGACGTATCGCCGGCGAAGTTGGTCTTGACGATGTCGAAGCGGCCGTCGCAGTCGTAGTCAGCCACGCCGACGCCCATACCGGCCTGAGGCTTGCCATCCGCAGAGTAAGCGGCTCCGGACTCGATGGCGACGTCGGTGAAGGTCCCGTCATGGTTGTTCTTGTAGAGGGTGGAAGAAGTGGAGTCGTTGGCGACGTAGATGTCGGGCCAGGTGTCGTTGTCGAAGTCGGACACGATGACGCCGAGGCCGTAGGTGCCGGGGGTTTTGAGGATACCGGCTTCGGTGGAGACATCGGTAAAGGTGGAGTCACCGTTGTTCCGGAAGAGGATGTTCTTGCCGCCGACCAGACCCGGGGGACCGCAGGCTACGAGGAGGCCTTTGTATTTGCAGGGGCCGGACTCGGGCAGGGGCGCGGTTTTGGGATCAAAGTCGATGTAGTTGGCGACGAAGAGATCGAGGTGGCCGTCTTTGTTGTAGTCGAGGAAGGCGCAGCCGGTGTTGTGGCGGCGGAGGCCGGATTTGGTGCGGGTGGTGACGCCTGCCTTTGCGGCGACATCGACGAATTTGCCATTGCCGAGATTCTTCCAAAGCGAGCAATCGCCCCAGTAGGTGACGAAGAGATCGTCGTTACCGTCGTTATCGAAATCGCCGACGCAGCAACCGCCACCCCAGCCAGTGCGGGCGAGGCCAGCCTCGCGGGTGATGTCGGTAAAGGTACCATCTCGGTTGTTTTTGTAGAGGCGGCTGACGGGGCTTTGCGGGGAGAGGACTTTGTCTTCAAAGCGGGTGCCGTTGGCGAGGAAGATATCGAGCCAGCCGTCGTTGTCGTAGTCGAAAAAAGCGGCGCCGGAGCCGGTGGTTTCGATGAGGTATTTGTTGCGCTTTTCGCTGCCGTAAATGGTCCGGGAGCGCAGGCCGGCTTCGCGAGCGATATTGCGGAACTGAACGGCACCGGGCGTGGCGGGCGGTGGAGTTTGGGCGAGGAGCTGATCGAGGGTGAAGACAGCGGCGGTGCGGCTGAGGGAATGGATGAAGCTGCGGCGATGGAGGCGGCTGGTCATGGCTTCCGACACGGGTTCAGTTCATGATACCCGTGTCGAAAACGAGAGTCAGGTTTGGGCCGGCACCGCGACCGATTCCGGGCGCGAGTATTTCAGGACCCATGCGAGAGAGAGAGAAAAGAGGGCGAGAAAGATAAAGACGATGAAACCGATGGCATAGCCCTCTTTACCAAGGTTACGGACAGCGATGCCGAGGATGAGGGGGATGATGAAGCCACCGAGAGCGCCTAAGCCGCCGACCCAGCCAGCCGCGCCACCGACAGCCGTTGGTACGGCCTGGGGCACGATCTTGAAGACAGCCGCGTTGCAGAGGCCCATGCCGAAGGCGAGCAGGACGATGCCGGGGACGGCGAGTTCAAAGCGTTGCGAATTGAGCATCACCATGGAGCCCATCAGCATGATGAGCAGAGAGAGGATGGCTGTGTTTTCACCGCCTTCCGTGAGCTTATCGGCCACGATGCCACCCCCGACACGCACCAGCGAAGTGAGCACGGAGAAGGTCCCGGTGAGCATGCCGGCGGTGAGAGCGCTGACGCCGAAGTTGGCGGTCCAGTAAGTGGGGAACCAGGCGGTGAGGGCGATGAAGCCACCGAAGGTTGTGAAGTAGATGAAGACGAGAGCCCAGGTCTTCCAGACGCCGGCGGATTGGCGCAGGCTATCGATGAGGCTTTTGGCGGGGAAGAGGGTCTGGCCGCGCGCGGCGGCGCGTTCGCGAGCTTCGGCGGGGGAAAGGCCCTGTTCCAGCAACTGGAAATACCAGGCGTTGCGGCCGAACATGGCGTAGAGGGCGGTACCGACGATGAGCAGAATGAGCCAGGCGAGGTAGGACCCTGCGAGGCCAAAGCCAGTGAGCGCCAGGGGCAGAATGAACGTGAAGATGCCGGGCGCCAGGTTGCCGATGCCACCGAATGCGGCAAGCGCGGAACCCTGCTTTTTCTGCGGGAACCAGTACGAGACCTGCGCCACGCCGACGGAGAAGCCGGCAATGCCGCAACCACAGAGCAGGGCGAGAAGCAGAAGCAGGGGATAGATGCCGGAAGGCAGGTTGTTCGGGTACCAGAAATTGACGACGCCCCACAGGCCGGCCATGCCGACAACGGAGAGGGAAAGCAGGACAAGAAGGGGCTTGCGCCCCCCGGTGACATCTGCCCAGGCGGAGAACGGGATGCGGAGGAGCGCACCGGTGAGGGACGGGATGGCAATCAGACAGGCAACGGCCATGGGACTGAGGTGCAGGACGGCCTGAAAGCGCGCGGCGGTAGTGCCGAACAGGGCGACGGCCGCGAAGCCTATGAAGAAGCCGAGGGTGGCTCCGAAGAGGCCCTGGGTGGGGGTGCCGGTCAGCTTGACTTCTCTGCGTTCGTTCATGGATGACTCCTGTTGGCTTTGCCATACCAGCGTGCGACCTGGGGCTTGCGCCAGAAGTAGGGATTGGGGGCTACGAGGACGTGGACGAGGCGGGTGAACGGAACGAAGCCGATCAGGAGCCAGGCGTTAATGACGTGAAGGCGCACCATCCAGGGCATGGCAGCGATGGCATCACTCTCGGGGTTCAGGCGCAGGATCGACCGGAGATAAGGAGTAGCAACGCCGGCATACCAGGAGGTTCCCCAGCCGTAGTGGAGCGCAATACCGAGGCCGGTGAGGACCTGAAGAAGGAGCATAGCGAAGACGACCCAGTCACCAGGGGTTGTCACGATGCGGACTTTGGTGACGGTGGCGCGGCGCCAGAGGGAGGCGGCCAGACCGACCAGGCTGAGAAGGGCAAACACGAGGCCGGTGATCTCGAGTAAGTAGAGGCGCAGGGGCTCACTGTTCCAGGCGAGGACGGTGCCTGGCAGGAGGAAGGCGCCGAGGTGAGCGGCAAGGATGGCGAGGATGCCGTAGTGAAAAGGCACGACGGCCCAGAAGTGCTGACGGTTCTCGAGGAACTGCGAAGAGAGGCTGGAGTAGGAAAAGGTGCGGACGCGATAGCGCTGGATCGTCATCAGCAGGAAGACGATGACCGACACGTAAGGCAGAACGCTGAAGAGCAGAGGATCGAGCAATGGCAAAAGGGTGCTCATGATTATTGGTCTCCTGCGAGGACAGGGAGTTGCACCTTTACGACCGGGATGGAGAACTGCACGGGGAGAGCCTCCCAGACGGCACGCATGGCAGGGGAGAAGGGTGAGTGGTTTTGTTCGAGAACAGCCACCAGTTTGGCGACGGCCGGGGCGACGTATTCGCGGGATAGGCTTTCGGCGTCGGCGTCATCCATGCGGGCAAGCACGGCGAGGACGTGGGTGAGATGGTCGGGGAGTTCGGCGGATTCCTGGACACCGTGGCGGCGGAGCTGGTCGCGCATTTTGACGAGGAATTCGCCACGTGCGTATTGCTCGCCGAAGAGATGCCAGCCGAGGTCAAGCGCGGTGGCGGGGTTCCAGTCGAAGGCGGTGATGAAGATTTCCTGCAGGTGAGCGGGGGAGTGGGCTGCCATGTCGGCCGCGAATTCGGGGAGACCGGCATCGAGGCAGAGCGCGGGGTAGGTCTCGTCCGGGTACGTGAAGAGGCGGGCGAGTTTATCAAGGTGTGCGTTCACATTGCCCTCCGCTGGCCATGGAGGAAACCGAAGCCGGTTTCCTGTTTGTGTTCCTGGGGATCACGCATCATCTCGATGGCTTCTTCGCGATGCATGGGCGGGATGACGAAGCGCTCTTCGAAGGTGCAGAGGGCGGTGAGACGGTAGATAGCTTCGGCTTCATCCGGAGTGCAGTTGGCTTCCCGCAGCATCCGTTCCGCGGTTTCCATAGTGACGTCGCCCACAGTTATGGCGCGGCGATACCAGCGGACGGCCTTCTGTTTGCGGAGGGCGTAGCGGACGCCATCTTCGACACCCGCTCCGAAGAGGTTCGCGAGGAACTTCATGGGGATGCGGGCTTCGTCGATGTCGTGGAAAAGATCTTCGGAGACGTTGGTGAGGTGCTGGCCTTCGCGTTGGGAGAGGACCGGGGCCATGGGGGGCACGTAGAAGAGCATGGGCATGGTGCGGTACTCGATGTGGGGTGGCAGTGCGATCTTCCAGACCTTGACGAACTGGTAGACGGGAGAACGCTGCGCGGATTCGATGACGGAGTCATGGATGCCGTTGAGGCGGGCGGCGGCGATAACTTCAGGGTCGTTGGGATCGAGGATGAGGCTGCGCTGGGCTTCGACGAGCTGGTCTTCCGGAAGCTTCGAGACTTCCTCGATGCGGGAGGCATCGTAGAGGACAACGCCGAGGTAGCGAATGCGGCCGACGCAGGAGTGGAAGCAGGCGGGAGCCTGGCCGGTTTCGAGGCGCGGGTAGCAGAGGATGCACTTCTCGCTTTTGCCGGAGCTCCAGTTGTAGAAGACCTTCTTGTAGGGGCAGGCGGAGACGCAGGCGCGCCAGCCGCGACATCGGTTCTGGTCCACCAGGACGATACCGTCTTCGCCTCGTTTGTAGAGAGCACCGGAGGGACACGACGCCACGCAGGACGGGTTGAGGCAGTGGTTGCAGATGCGCGGCAGATAGAACATGACCAGCTCTTCGACAGCGAAGAGTTGCTGCTGCGCTTCGGGCGAGAGTCCCTTCAGGTTGGGATCGTTGGCGGCATAGATGGGAGAGCCGCCGAGGTCGTCATCCCAGTTGGGGCCGGACTTGATTTGAATCAGTTCGCCGGTGACCATGGAGATGGGTTTGGCGACGGGCTGATCGTCTCCGGGCGGGGCGTTGAATAGCTCCTGATAGTCGTAGGTCCATGGCTCGTAGTAATCGTCCATGGTGGGCATGTGGGGATTGTGGAAGATATTGAAGACGGTCTGGGCTTTGCTGGTGGATTTGAGCTGCAATTCGCCATTCTTCAATTCCCAGCCGCCGCGATACTTCTCCTGGTCCTCCCATGCTGTGGGGAAGCCGGTGCCGGGCTTGGTTTCCACGTTGTTCCACCACATGTAGTCGGTACCTTTGCGATCGGTCCAGATGTTTTTGCACGCGATGCTGCAGGTATGGCAGCCGATGCACTTGTCCAGATGGAAAACCATTGCAACCTGTGAGCGAACGTCCATAAGTTTCCCCTTGCCTACCACGTCAACACCGGCAACTTACGCACCAGAATGTGCGTGTCGCGATTTACCCCGGTGGGGCCCCAATAGTTGAAATGGTAAGTGAATTGGCCGTAGCCACCCACCATCAGATTGGGCTTCATACGAATGCGATTGAGACTGTTGTGGCCGCCGGCGCGCTTGTTCTTGCGGAGGGGTGACTTCGGCACCGAATACGTCCGTTCGGGAGCGTGGTACTGATAACAGAGCCCCCGAGGGATGCGGGCCGTGACGGCGGCGCGGGTGACGACGACGCCATTGTCGTTGTAAATTTCGACCCAGTCGTTATCGAGAAGTTCGAGTTCCTCGGCGTCTTTGTCATTGATCCAGAACGGCTCCACGCCCCGGGAGAGCGTCGTCATGCGCTGGTTGTCGCCATAAGTGGAGTGGATCTTCCACTTACCGTGCGGGGTGAGATAGTTCAGCATCAGACACTTGCCCTCCATTTTGCTGAAGGTCAGGTCGCCGTATTCCTTCATCGGCGGCTTGGGCTTGTAAGTTGGCAGGTGCTCGCCGAACTCGATATAACCGGGGTGATCGAGATAGAAGTGCTGGCGGCCGGTGAGAGTGCGCCAGGGAACCAGATGTTCCACGTTGGTGATGTAAGGCGCGTAGGCTCGACCATTCTCTACCAGCCCCGACCACATGGGGCTGTTGATGATGCGTTGCGGCTTCGCCTGCAGGTCACTGAAGTTGACGCGGTGGCCCCGATTCCGTTCGGCCAGTTGTGCGAGTTGCAGGCCGGTCTTCTTTTCCAG